>JBGASK010000082.1:0-14745 GCA_044229785.1 Ahniellaceae bacterium | reverse complement strand
CACGCTGCCCTTCAGCATCTACTACGGCAACCTGCACAGCCAGACGAACCACAGCGACGGCGGCACGCCGGTCGGTTCCTGCGGCGGATCCGAAGTGCCGCAGGGCGGCACCATGGGTCCGGCGGAAGCCTACGCGATGATGGACGACCAGGCCGGCGGCGATTTCCTGCTGGCCTCCGAACACAACCACATGTACGACGGTTCGACCGGCACGAACACGTCGGCCAGCCCGGCCACGGCCAACAACCTGTTCGCTTCCGGCGTGACCGCCGCGGCCAACTACAGCAGCGCGCATCCCGACTTCCTTGCCCTGTACGGCAACGAGTGGGGCGTGATCAGCAACGGCGGCCACCTCAACATCATCAATCCCGATGCCTTGCCGAGCTGGGAATACAACAGCAGCAACCAGCTCATCGGCAGCGTCGCCACGATCAAGTCGAACTACGCCGACCTGTACGCGACGATGAAGGCGCGCGGCTGGATCGGCCAGTTCAACCATCCGAGCACCTCCGACAGCCAGTTCAAGATCGGCACCACGGTGTTCGGCTACCACGCCGACGGCGACGAGGTGATGGTCGGCGCCGAAATCATGAACACCTCGGCCTTCTCGGCGAACACCACCGAGACCGAAACCAGCCGCAGCAGCTACGAAGGCGCCTACAACAAGCTGCTCGAAAACGGCTTCCACGTCGCGCCGACGACGAACCAGGACAACCACTGCGCGAACTGGGGCGCGAGCTACACCAACCGCACCGGCGTCCTGCTGCCGACCGGCACGACGCTGAACGAAGCCAACTTCGTCGCCGCGATGAAGGCGCGCCGCGTCTACGCGACGATGGACAAGAACTCGCAGCTGATCGTCACCGCCAACGGCAACCTGATGGGCAGCCGCTTCAACAACTCGGGCGCGCTGAATCTGGTCGCGAACTTCGCCAACAGCGCCGGCCGTTCGGTCTCGCAGGTGCAGTGGTACGAAGGGGTTCCGCAGCGCGGCGGCACCGTCACCTTGCTCGCCTCGACCGCCACGCACAGCTTCACGCCGGCGGCCGGCGAACATTTCTACTACGCCAAGCTCACCCAGGACGACGGCAAGATCCTGTGGTCGGCGCCGGTGTGGGTGACCCAGGGCACCGGCGGCGGCGACACCACGCCGCCAACCGTCAGCGCCTCGGTGACCGGCACCTCCGGCACGATCACGCTGAATGCCACCGCCTCGGACAACGTCGGCGTCGCCTCGGTCGAGTTCTTCATCGACGGCGTCTCGCGCGGCAGCGACACCACGTCGCCCTACAGCCTGGGCTTCAATTCGACGACGCTGACCAACGGCACGCATGCGCTCACCGCACGCGCCGTCGATGCCGCCGGCAACGCCGCCACCTCGGCCGCCGCCAGCTTCCCGGTCAGCAACACGACCACCGGCACCGAGCGCATCGTCAACGGCGGCTTCGAGTCCGGCAGCAGCAGCTGGACTGCGACCAGCGGCGTCATCACCAACGACGCCAGCTTCGCGGCCTACGCCGGTTCGTGGAAGGCATGGCTGAACGGCTATGGCGCCACCCACACCGACTCGGTCTACCAGAGCGTCGCGATCCCGAGCACGGCCACCGAGGCCACGCTGAAGTTCTATCTGGACGTGGCGACCGACGAAACCACCACGACCCAGGCCTATGACACGCTGACGGTGCAGGTGCGCAATTCGTCGAACGCGGTGCTGGCTACCTTGGCCACCTATTCGAACCTGAACGCGGCCGGCGGCTACAGCCTGAAGAGCTTCAATCTGCTCGCCTACAAGGGCCAGACCATCCGCGTGTATTTCCTCGGCGTCGAGGGTTCGCAGGTCGCCACCTCGTTCGTGGTCGACAATGTCAGCCTGATCACCAAGTAATCCGCATCAACCGCAACACCTGCAACGGCCCGGGACGCCCGGGCCGTTTGCTTTGGGCACAGCGCAACGCCACGCTCCCTTCCGGCATCACAACGCCCGACGAGGAGCCTCACGCCATGACCAGCCCCAATCCGCGTCGCAGCCTGCGCGACGCACTCGACCTGCTGGTGGCGCTTGCCGCCCTGGTCACCTCGGTAACGTCGATCTGGCTCGCCCTCAGCCAGGGCGACGACATGGCCAGGCTCGTCCAGGCCCAGAGCTGGCCGCACGTCGGGTTCCATTCGGGCAACAGCTCGCTCGACCCGGCCACGAACCAGCGCATCCGCTCGTTGAGCTTCAGCGTCGAGAATCTCGGTGTCGGCCCCGCCAAGCTGCGTACGCTCGAAGTCCTGCTCGACGACCGGCCGGTCGATGGTCATGGCGCGCTGATACGCGCCGCCGCGGGCGGCGAATATGACGGCGTCATCGACGCGACGAACGTGTTCTCGGTGCCCGTGGGCGGACGCGTCCTGCGGCCCGGCGAAACCATCACCTTTCTGCGCTGGGACCGCAGCGACGATGTCGGCGCCGCGTGGGACGCGCTCGACCAGGCAAGGTTCGGTCGGCTGACGATGCGCGCCTGTTTCTGTTCGGTGTTCGACGAGTGCTGGTCCAGCACGAACGGGAAGGGCGATCCGGCGCCGGTGGCGACCTGCCCCGTCGTCACGAACGCATACGTCGAGTAGCAATCGTTGCGCCTGCGGCCCTCCGCCGCGTATAAGCCGCGGACGATGCGCGCGTTCACGCTGTTCCTTCTGTTCGTCTCGTTGCCGGTCATTGCGACCGATGCCGTGCTCGACCGCGGCAACGGCCCCGAACCGACGACGCTGGACCTGCATCGCGGCTCGGAAGTGAACGCGCAGAATGTCCTCACGGATCTGTACGAAGGCCTGGTCGCGTTCGCCGCCGACGGCCGCATCGTGCCCGGCATGGCCGAACGCTGGGACGTGTCCGCCGATGGCCTGACCTGGACCTTTCGCCTGCGCGACGGCCTGCGCTGGTCGAACGGCGACGTGCTCGACGCGCCGCAGTTCGTCGCCTCGATGCAACGCGCGCTCGATCCGGAAACGGCCGCGCCACTCGCATCGCTGTTCGCGGCCGTGCGCAACGCGCCGGCGGTGATGCGCGGCGAACAGCCGGCGTCGACACTCGGCCTTCGCGCCCCGGATGCGCGCACCGTCGTGATCGAACTGACGCAACCGACGGCGCTGCTGGAACGACTGGTCCTGCCGATTGCCGCCCCCATTCATCTGCCCTCGTTGAGGCAATACGGCGCACAACACACGCGGCCGGGCCACCACGTCGGCAACGGCGCCTATCGACTGGTCGAATGGACGCCGCAGGCCAGCCTGCTGCTCGAACGCAATCCGCGCTTCCACGCCGCGGCGGACGTCGCGATCGAACGCGTGCGTTTCCATGTCACCGAGGACGCCAACACCGAGCAGAAACGCTTCGTCGCCGGCGATCTCGACCTCACCGAAGTGGTGCCGCCCGGCCGGCTGGACCGCCTGCGCGAACGCTTCGGATCGCAGTTGCGCATCAGCCCCTACCTCGGCAGCTTCTATCTCGGCTGCAACCTGCGCCGCGCGCCGTTCGCGGCACAACCGCAGTTGCGGCGCGCGTTGTCGCTGGCCATCGACCGCGATCTGCTGACGCGCTACATCACCGCGCTCGGGGAGACGCCGGCCTACACCCTGGTGCCGCCGGCGATGTTCGGCGAATTCGCGGTCGCGTCGCCGGACGCCGCGATGGCGCAGGCCGAACGCGGCGCCGAAGCGCGGCGCCTGTATGCCGAAGCCGGCTATTCGCGCGACGCGCCGCTCGAGGTCGAACTGCGCTACAACACCTCGACGCCGCATCGTCGGCTCGCGCTTGCGGTGGCGGCGATGTGGCGCGAGCAACTCGGCGTGCGCACGCATCTGGTCAACGAGGAATGGAAGGTGTTCGTGCAGAACCGCCGCATCGGGCGACTGACCGAGGTCTTCCGCGGCGGCTGGATCGCCGATGTCGACGACCCGCTCAGCTTCCTCGAAGCCTTCGACGGGCCAAGCCCGACCAACTGGACCGGCTACGAGGACGCGACCTATTCGCGCCTGCTCGCCACGGCGCGCGCCACGCCCGACGCGGCCCTGCGCCTGCGGCGCTACGCCGAAGCCGAGGCGATGTTGATGCGATCGCAGCCGATCCTGCCGATCTATTTCTACGTGTCCAAGCATCTGGTGCGCGACAACGTCGAGGGCTATGTCGCGAATCCGCTCGACCGCCATCCCTCGCGCTGGATGCGCCTGCGCGAGGCCACCCCGTGAAGCGCTGGCTGTTCCGCGTCGGCGAAGCGCTGCTGACGCTGTGGCTGCTGGTCACCCTCTGCTTCGTGCTGATGCGGGCGGCGCCGGGCGGTCCGTTCGATGTCGAACGCGAGGTGACGCCGGAGATCCGGGCGCGACTGGAAGCCCGGTATCACCTCGACGAACCGCTGCCGAAGCAGTATCTGCGTTACCTCGGACAACTGGCGCAGGGCGATCTGGGACCCTCGTTCCAGTATCCGGACTACAGCGTCAACGAACTGATCGGCGGCGGACTGAGGGTGTCGGTGCCGCTCGGCATCGCGGCCTTGGCACTGGCCGTGCTGGTCGGCGTGCCGCTCGGCCTGCTCGCGGGTTGGCGCGAAGGGCGCGTCAGCGACCACATCGCCAGCGGCATCGGCCTGATCGGCCTGGCGCTGCCGAAGTTCGTGCTCGCGCCATTGCTCGTGCTGTGCTTCGCGGTCTGGCTCGGCTGGCTGCCCGCGGGCGGCTGGGACGGCACCGATCCGCGCTACGCGGTGCTGCCGGCGATCGCACTCGCGGCACCGAACCTCGCCTATGTGGTGCGCCTGACGCGCGCCAGCCTGATCGACGTGCTCGCCACCGACTACATCCTCGCCGCCCGCGCCCGCGGCATCGACGGCCGCGACCTGCTCCTCCATCACGCGCTGCGCCCGACCCTTGCGCCCATCGTCGCCTGGCTGGCGCCCGCGACCATCGCGCTGGTCACCGGCTCGGTCGTCGTCGAACAGGTCTTCGGCATCCCCGGCATCGGCCGCTATTTCGTGCAAGGCGCCCTCAACCGCGACTACACCCTGGTCATGGGCGTGGCGCTCACCGCCGGCATCGCCATCCTCGTCGTCAACCTCATCGTCGACGCGTTGCGTGGATGGATCGATCCGAGGTTGCGTCAGGCGAGCGATTGAATTGCCAATGGCGCAACCCGCCGGACCGCCTTACAATCATAGGGAGAGTAAGGAGTCCCTCATGTCCGAAGCCACGGTCACCAGCAAGGGTCAGATCACCATTCCCGCAGATGTTCGCAAGGCGCTGTCCCTGGAAACAGGCACCAAGGTCGTGTTCACGCGATTGAAGGACGGCACCATGGTGTTGCGAAGCAAGTCGCGCTCGGCGCTCGATGTTGCAGGCCTGCTGAAGCCGGTCTTCAAGGGCCGCAAGGTCGCCGTGTCGGTGATGAAGATCGGCAGCAGTTGATGGCCAGCCTCGATACCAACCTGCTGGTGCGTCTGCTTGTCGCCGACGATGCCGCACAACTGCGTGAAGTCGAAGCCTTGATCCGATCCGTGCAACGGCGTGGAGACACGCTGTTCGTCCCGATCACCGTTGCGCTGGAACTCGAGTGGGTGTTGCGCTCCCGCTACGGCTTCGCCAAAACCAACATTGTTGACGCGTTCAATGCCTTGCTCGAGACCCGCGAGATCGAATTCCAGTTCGAAGCTGCGCTCGAAGAAGCATTACACGCATTCAAGGCCAACAACGCTGACTTTTCCGACTGCCTGCACGTCGGCTTGAGCATCGCGGCGGAACAAGCGCCGCTGCTCACTTTCGATGCAAGAGCCTCTCGCCTGAGTGGCGCGAGCATGCTCGGCGGATGAGAAGCAGCCGTTACCCCCGCGCCACGCCATCCTGACGGCGCGCGACGACCATGGCCTTGAGGGCGTTGAGGGCGGCGCTGAGGGCATAGTCGGTGTCGAGTTCGGGGTCGCGCGGGGTTTCGGTGACGGCATCCGGTTCGGTGGCGTCGAGGTGGCCGCTGAGCGTGGCTTCGGATTCGATGATCTGCGGGCCGTGGTCCTCCTGCACCAGTTGCACGTCCGGCAGCACGATGTCCGGGGTGATGCCCTGGGCCTGGATGGAATGGCCGCTCGGCGTGTAGTAGCGCGCCGTGGTCAGCTTGATGGCGCCGCCGGATTCGAGCGGCAGGATGTTCTGCACCGAACCCTTGCCGAAGCTGCGCTGGCCGACCACAAGCGCACGCTCGTGATCCTTGAGCGCACCGGCGACGATCTCGGCCGCGGAAGCGCTGCCGCCATCGATCAGCACCACGACCGGCGCGCCGTCAAGCAGGTCGCCCGGACCGGCGCTGTAGGTGCCATCCGCCGACGCGAGCCGGCCTTCGGTCTTCACGACCACGCCGCCGTCGAGCAGGGCGTCGCAGATTTCGACCGCGGCCTGAAGCACGCCGCCGGGATTGTCGCGCAGGTCCAGCACCAGGCCGCGCGCCGCGCCGCCGTCGGCTTTCAGCTTGCGCAGGCGGTCGCGGAATTCGATGCCCGTGTTCTCCTGGAACACGCTGACGCGCGCATAGGCATAGCCGGTTTCGAGCCAGCGCGTGCGTACCGACTGCGCCAGGATGACCTCGCGCGTGAGCTTGAAGCTGAGCAGCGCGTCGCTGCCGTCGCGTTCGATGGTCAGTTCGACCGGCGTGCCGGCGGGGCCGCGCAACTGGTCGAGGGCTTCGTCCTCGCGTTCGGCCACCGCCACGCCATCGATCGCGACGATGCCGTCGCCGGCCCGGATGCCCGCGCGCGCGGCCGGCGAATCGTCGATCGGCGCGATCACCCGCAACACGCCGTCGACGCCGATGACTTCGATGCCGAGGCCGCCATAGACGCCCTGGATGCCCTCGTCCCATTCCTTCAGCTCGTCGGCGCTGAGGAAGGCGCTGTGCGGATCGAGATCGTTGAGCACCCCGGCGATGGCGCCCTTGAGCAGGGTCTGGTCGTCGACCGGGTCGACGTAACCATCCTTGACCGCGCGCAGCACCGCCACGAAGGTGCGCAGGTCCTCGGGACGGATCTCGATCGGCGCCCGCGCCGGCTGACCTTCGACCGGCGGCGCCTCGGTTTCGGCGGCGGCGGACAGCGGCAACACCAGGCAGGACATCAGGCAAAACGGCAGAAAACGGCGCATCGACGGCTTTCCAGAGGGATTCCCGGCCGACGATAGCCCGCCCGCGTCGCGACGTCACCGGCCAGCACGCGGAGCCTGTTTGTTTTTCGTTGGGGGCAAGGCTACAATGCGCGCCCTTTTTTCCGGGTCACCCGGGTCTGCATCTCAACGGAGAGATCATGCCAAGCGTCAAAGTCCGCGAAAACGAACCTTTCGAATTCGCCCTGCGTCGTTTCAAGCGCACTTGCGAAAAGGCCGGCATCCTGGCCGAAACCCGCAAGCGCGAGTTCTACGAAAAGCCGACCCAGGAGCGCAAGCGCAAGGCCGCCGCGGCCGTGAAGCGTACGCTGCGTCGCGTGATGCGCGACGTCACCAAGCGTCAGCGCATGTATTGATCGGCGTCGGGAGCGCGAGTTCCCGAACCGATAGCAAGCTGCACTCTCCGTAGCCGGCGCTGCCCTCGCACCGCCGGCTTTTTGCGTTTCGCATTTTTCGAATTCCAGCACCCAAGGATCAGCCATGAGCCTCAAGCAGCAACTGACGGATGACATGAAGGCCGCGATGAAGGGCGGCGAGAAGGACAAGTTGCAGGTAATCCGCCTGATCAACGCCGCCATCAAGCAGCGCGAAGTCGACGAACGCATCCAGCTCGACGACGCCCAGGTGCTGGCCGTGCTCGAGAAGATGGTCAAGCAGCGCAAGGATTCGATCACCCAGTACGAAGCCGCCGCACGCGAAGATCTGGCCCAGGTCGAACGCTACGAACTCGGCGTGATCCAGACCTATCTGCCGGCGCAGATGTCGGCCGAGGAAGTCGAAGCCATCGTTTTGGCCGCGATCGCCGAAGCCGGCGCGGCCAGCGCCAAGGACATGGGCAAGGTGATCGCGCTGGTGAAGCCGAAGGTCGCCGGCCGCACCGACATGGGCAAGCTGTCCGAACTCGTGAAGCAGAAGCTCGCGGCGCTGGGTTGAGCCTGAAAACAGAGCGTGCGAATGCGATTCGCACCCACAAGAGCCGCTTGATCGCCGCAGGTGCAGGAAACACGCCTTTGTGGGTCCGAATCGCATTCGGACGCTTTTCGTCTTTCGGCTAACCTGCACCCATGGCGCGCATTCCCGACCGTTTCATCGATGACCTGCTGGCGCGCGTCGACATCGTCGAGGTGATCGAGTCGCGCGTGCCGCTGAAGCGCGCCGGTCGCGACTACACCGCGCGTTGCCCCTTCCACGACGAGCGCTCGCCGTCGTTTTCGGTGAGCCCGACCAAGCAGTTCTATCACTGCTTCGGCTGCGGCGCGCACGGTTCGGCGATCAAGTTCCTGATGGAGTACGACCGCCTCGAATTCGTCGATGCGGTCGAAGACCTCGCGGCCCGCGTCGGCATGACCGTGCCCTACGAAGGCGGCATGGCGCGCGGTCCGCAGGACCAGTTCGCCGAGTTGTACGAGGTGCTCGACGCCTCCGCGCGCTGGTTCCAGAAGCAGTTGCCGGGCAGCGAGAAATGCCGCAAGTACCTGGAGAAGCGCGGGCTCGATGCGGCCATGATCCAGCGCTTCGGTCTCGGTTATGCGCCGGATGGCTGGGACGGCGTGAAGAACGCGGTCGGCAGCAGCGAATCGCGCCTGAAGGCGCTGGACAAGTCCGGCATGCTCTCGACCGGCGAACGCGGCGGCGCCTACGACAAGTTTCGCGACCGTCTGATGTTCCCGATCCAGGACCGGCGCGGGCGCATCATCGCCTTCGGCGGGCGCGTCATGGGCGAGGCGGATGGTCCGAAATACCTGAACTCGCCCGAGACGCCCCTGTTCCACAAGGGTCGCGAACTGTTCGCGCTGCATCAGGTACGTCAGTCGCACAGCAAGATCCCGCGACTGATCGTGGTCGAGGGCTACATGGACGTGATCTCGCTGTTCCAGTTCGGCATCACCCAGGCGGTGGCGACACTCGGTACGGCGACGACCAAGGATCATGCCGAGCTGCTGTTCCGCAATTCCGCCGACGTCCATTTCTGCTTCGACGGCGACAAGGCCGGACGCAGCGCCGCGTGGCGCGCGGTCGAATCGGTGTTGCCGCGCATGAAGGACGGCCGCCAGGCCTTCTTCCTGTTCCTGCCCGACGGCGAAGACCCGGACACGCTGGTGCGCAAGGAAGGCGCCGAAGGCTTCGAGTCGCGCTTGAAAGATGCGACGCCGCTGTCCGAGTTCTTCTTCGCCGAACTCGCCAAGGATGTCGACCTGCGCGGTCTCGAAGGCAAGGCGCGCCTCGCCGAGCGCGCGAAGCCGCTGCTGGCGCAGATTCCCGACGGCGCGTTCCGCGACCTGATGCAGCAGTCCTTGTCCGAACGCACCGGCATGCAGCGCATCGGACCCGGCGCGCCCACCGCAGCCGCACAGGTGCATGCGATGACGCAGGCGCGCGCACCGGTCAGCAAGCCGCCGCAACAACGCAGCGTGGTGCGTGCCGCCGTGGCGCTGCTGGTGCAGAAGCCCGAGATCGCGACCGCGCTGGAACCGCCGTATCTGTTCGGCACGTTGCGCCAACCCGGCATCCCGCTGCTGATGGAACTGATCAGCCTGTGTCGTTCGCGCCCGGACATGAACACCGCGACCCTGCTGCAACAGTTCGAAGGCCGCGACGACTACGAACCGCTGGCGAAACTGGCGCAGATGGATTTTCCGTCCGCGCCCGAACATTGGCGCACCGAATTCGTCGACGCCTGCGAACAGCTGAACCGACAGACCCTGCAGCAACGCATCGACGAATTGCTGGCAAAACAGGAATCCGGCTTCCCGCTGTCGGCAGCGGAGAAGAACGAATTGCGCGAAGCGCTCGCCAGCAAGGCGAAGCGCTGAATACCGGAAGGACGACGATGCGAAATCTCGCTGCACTGCGCCTGTTTTGGTCGATCCTGGCGATCGTCGGCAGCATGGGCGCCGAAGCACAGACGACCGAACCCGCCGCGACACCCGACAGCGTGCTCGCCGTCGGCGACATCGCCGTGGGTGCGGAGAACGACGAGCAGTTCGCGGACGCCGTGCAGCGTCGCGCCCAGTCCACGGCCAGCACCGCCGCCTTCGATCAGCGCCTGAAGACGCTGACCGCCTCGCACGATCGTCTGCGCAAGGCGCTGCGCGCGGTGCAGATCGACGCGCTGCCGATCCGCCGTCTGGAATCGCTGGAGCGGCACTGGCGTTTCCTGTCGCGCGACCTCGATCGCTGGCACAAGGAATTGCAGGCGGCGATCAAGCCGCTGTCGGGCGATGCCGAACAACTGGCGGCACGTCGACGCATCTGGGACGCGACGCTGGCTGCACAGACGGGTGGCGAGACGCCGTGGACGGCGCGCGCGCGTCAGGTCGTCGCGAAGCTCGATGCCGCCGAACGCACGCTTGCGAAGCCCGGTGCGGCATTGCTGAAACTGAGCCAGTCCGCCGTCGCCGTCGATGGCGACATCGCCTCCGGCCTGGAGCAGGCACAGCAGCAGATCCGCCGACGCGACCGCGATCTGCTGAAACTGGATGCCGCACCGCTCTGGACCGAAGCCGGCACGCCGCGTGCGAAACGCGCGGCAGAAGATGTGGCGCAACAGGGACTGGCCATCGAAATCGCGTTCGCGAAGGATTACGACGATCGTTTCGCGCGCACCCGCAATGCGATGACCCTGGCCATGGTCGCGCTGCTGCCGTTGCTGATGTGGGTATCCCGGCGCACGCGCGCACGCGCGCGGCGCGAACATGTGGCGGAGGCGACGCTGGCGGTGCTGTCGCGGCCGTTCGCGGCCTGGATCGTGCTGTACGCGATCGCCTCGCTGATCTTCAACTGGGACGGCCCGGTGATCCGTCATCAGGCCACGCTGCTGATCGCGTGGCTGCCGGTATTGCGCCTGCTGCCCGGTGTCGTGCGCCGCGCACTCGGGCCATGGGCGTGGATTAGCGCCGTGTTCTACGCGCTGAATTTCGCCGCCTCGTTGTTCGCCATCGATCCGCTCGCCTATCGCTACGCATTGGCCGCGCTCGCCGGCGTGTTGATCGCGACGCTGCTGTGGCTGGCGCGTCGCCATCGCCGTCGCATCGAACCTTCCTCGGCGCGCACGCGCACCTTGTGGCTGCTGCACGGATCGGCGCTGCTCGCGGCGGGTTCGTTGATCGCGAACGCGGTCGGCAACATGTCGCTGGCGACCGTGCTGCTCGACGGCCTGCTCGACGCGACCTATATCGCGGTGGCGCTGGCGGCGGTCGCGGCCGTGGTCGCAGCGCTGTCGGACAGCGTGTTCCGGCGCGGCGTCGAAGCCATGCCGGCCCGCGTCAGCGCCCGTGCGGGTTCGCTCAAACGCGCCGCGGTCGCGCTCGGCGGCATCGTCATGGCGGCGATCTGGCTGCTGGCCACGCTCAACGCTTTCCGTATCCTGCGCCCGGCCTACGACGCCGCCCAGACCCTGCTCGGGTATCGCGTCGCATTCGGCGATGTCGCGTTTTCGTTCGGCAATGTCGCGGCCTTCGGCATCAGCGTCTGGATCGCCTGGTGGCTGGCGCGCACCCTGCGCGACCTGCTTTCGGAGGACGTGTTGCCGAACATGGCGCTGCCGCGCGGCGTGGCGCACAGCGTGTCGACGCTGAGTTACTACGCGCTGATCTGCATCGGCCTGCTGGTGGCGCTCGCCATCTCCGGTTTCCAGCTCAGCCAGCTCGCGCTGGTGTTCGGCGCGCTTGGCGTCGGCATCGGCCTTGGCCTGCAGGACGTCGTGAAGAACTTCGTCAGCGGCCTGATCCTGATGGTCGAACGCCCCATCCAGCCGGGCGACGTGGTCGAACTGAACGGCGTTACCGGCCGCGTGCGCGAGATCGGATTGCGTGCGACCCGCCTCGTCACCTTCGAGGGCGCGGACGTGATCGTGCCGAACGGCATGCTGGTCGCCGACCGCCTGACCAACTGGACGCTGAGCAACAGCAGCCGCCGCATCGAGGTAAATGTCGGCGTGGCGTACAGCAGCGACCCCGAACAGGTGCTGGCGCTGCTGCGCGGCGTCGCCGCGAAGACCGAAGGACTGTTGCCCGAACCGGTACCGGCGGCGCTGTTCGTCGGTTTCGGCGCGAGTTCGCTCGACTTCACGCTGCGCGCATGGACGCGCGAGGAATCCGACTGGGTCGCGATCCGCAGTCGCATGGGCCTGTCCGTACTGGCGGCGCTGCGCGAGGCCGGCGTCGGCATCCCGTATCCGCAACAGGACCTGCATCTGCGCAGTCTGTCTCCCGAAACGGCCGCGTTGCTTGCACAATCCCTCACTCCCGATCGCCCGGAACCCCGAGAAGCATGAGCATCCCCGCAGCACACACGGTCGTACCGTTCTGGCATCGCCTCGGCGACATCTCGAAATATCCGCTGCAATCGGGCGCGATCACCAACGTGATCCTGTTCACCGTGCTGCGCATCGCCGACCTGCTGCCGCTCGGCTTCGCCGGTCTGGTCGTGTCGGGCGTGTTGTGGGCCGGCATCCTGAAATACGCTGCCGAAGTGCTGGTGCAGACCGCACACGGTCGCCTCGACGCGCCCGAATACAGCATGCAGGTCGGCGAATCCCAGGCCTGGGACCAAATCAAGCTGCAGATCCTGCTGTGGCTGATGATGTTCGTCGGCATGCTCGCGATTGGCGTGGTCGCCGGACCGGGCCCGGCGCTGCTCTGGCTGCTGTTCGTCGCGATCGCGATCCCGGGTGCGACGATCACGCTGGCGATGACCAACAACCTGTGGGCCTCGCTGAACCCGGCCGGCTGGATCGAGCTGATGTCGGCCTTCGGCTGGCCCTACTTCGCGGTTGCGGCGATGTGCGCGCTGTACCAGCTCGGCGGCGCCAATGCGCAGGCCTTCGCCGAAGCCATCCCGATGGTGCCGTCCTTCGTGACCTATCTGTTCACGTGGTTCATCACCCACTACGTGCTGGTCGCGACCTTCCATCTGATGGGTTATCTGGTTTATCAGTACGCCGACCGCATCGGCCACGAAGTGAAGCGCGATGAAGCGCCGGCCAAGCTGCGCAAGCTGCATCAGGACCCGGACCAGAGCCTGGTCGACGAAGCCGAAGCGCTGGTGCAGGACGGCCGCGCCGACGAGGCGGTGAAGCTGCTCGACAGCCACATCGCGACACGCGGCGGCACCGTGCTCGTGCACGAGCATTACCGCAAGCTGCTGAAGGCGACGCAGGCCAACGACGCGCTGATCAGGCATGCCCTCGGTTACGTGCAGGTGCTGCTGGCGCAGGACAATCTGAAGCGCGCCATCGAACTCATGCAGGAAGGCTACGCGCTCGACCCGGCCTTCGCGCCGGACATCGCCGACGACATTCATCGTCTCGCCCAACGCGCTTCGCAGACCGGGCAGCATCCGCTGGCGCTGAAATTGATCGCCGGTTTCCACAAGCGCTGGCCGAAGCACAAGGACATCGCCCGCAACTACCTGTTCGCGGCGAAAGTGATGACCGACAAGCTCAGTCGCGAGGAACAGGCGCTGCAACTGCTCACCCAGCTCAAGGCCTTCCGCCCGGACGACGCGCTGATGCCCGAGATCGACGCACAGATCCAGTTCCTGCAGTCGTTGGGCCGGATGGCGAAACCGAATTCGGGCTGACTGCCCGCGGCAGGCGCTGGCACGGCATCTCGATTCAAATCATAATGATCATATCAATCGTTATGGTGGAACATCCCATGATCACCGAAGTCAGCGCCGTCAGTTTTCGTCAGAACCTGGGCGAGATGCTCAATCAGGTGCAGTTTCGCAACGACAGCATCGTCATCAACAAGGATGGCAAGCCGGTCGCGGCCCTGGTGGACGCCGAATTGTTCGCACGCATCCGCCGCATGCGCGAACGCTTCGACGCCTTGAGCGGCCGCATTGCCGGCGCGTACGCCGAAGTACCCGCGGACCAAGGCCTGGCCGAGATCGACGCCGTCGTCGCGGCCGAACGCATACGCTGATGCCCGGCCTGCGCGTGGTGCTGGACACGAATGTGCTCGTGTCCGGCCTGGCTTATCCGGGCAGCATTCCGGGACGCATCGTCGGAGCGTGGCGTCAGGGCAGTCTGGACGTCGCGCTCTCGCACTACATCCTCGACGAACTGGCGCGGGTTCTGCCCAAACTGTCGCGCCTCCAGTTGTCGCCGACCGATATCCGCGACCTGCTCGACAGCCTCATGTTCATCACCAACATCGTCGAACCCGAGGCAACGCAGGAAGCCGCCTTGCGCGATCCCGCCGACCAGCCCGTACTCGCCACGTGGCGGGCCGCAAATGCGCGCTACCTCATCACCGGCGACAAGAATCTGCTCGCCCTGGCCGCCACGTATCCCATCCTCACGCCCGCGGACTTCTGGGCGCGGCACGGCCAGTAGGTCGTCACCCCTGACCCAGCAACAGCGTCGCCTTGCCGGCTTCGGCCGAATTCGGGTGGCGCTGCCGCAGGTGTTGCAGGATCTTGCGGGTGGCGGCGTCGTCGCGTTGTTCCTGATGCGCGAGCGCGAGTTTGAACCATGCCGCCGCGAGCCCGGCATGCGCGGGTTCGGCGGCCTCGATGGCCGCCAGCACCGCGTGTGATTCGGCCAGCAGGCCGAGCGAT
>JBGASK010000177.1:0-3320 GCA_044229785.1 Ahniellaceae bacterium | reverse complement strand
TCGCCGCCATGGCGCAATCGAAGCTCGCGGCCTCGATCGCGCCTGCGGCGCCCATCATCGCGACCAGCAGCGGGACGCGATGTCTCACCCGAACGCTTCCTCCTCCATGGCCATCAGCGTGGCGGCGCCGGCGCGAATGGCGCTGGCGTGGGCGGCGGCGCGGGGCAGGATGCGGGTGAAGTAGAAGCGCGCGGTGTCGAGCTTGTTCTTGAGGAAGGCATCGCCGTGCGGACGTGCATGCGCGACCAGCTGCGCGGAGAAGTAGGCCATCGCGACATAACCCGAATAGAACAGGTAGTCGACCGATGCGGCGCCGAGTTCTTCCGGATTCGCCATGCTCGCCTTGCCGACGTGGATCGTGAGTTCCTGCCACTGCTGCGCGAGTTGCGTCAGCACCGGGATGAATTCGGCGACGTCGGCATTGCCGGCGTTCGCGGCCGCGAAGTCGGCGATTTCGGTCAGGAACAGCTTGAGGCCGGCGCCCTGGCTCTGCAGGGTCTTGCGGCCAAGCAGGTCCAGCGCCTGGATGCCGGTGGT
The DNA here is from genome assembly GCA_044229785.1 of Ahniellaceae bacterium. Classification (GTDB taxonomy): domain Bacteria; phylum Pseudomonadota; class Gammaproteobacteria; order Xanthomonadales; family Ahniellaceae; genus JADKHK01. The sequence continues at coordinate 2,783 of JBGASK010000177.1, read as the reverse complement.
GCCTTCATAGATCGTGGTGATGCGGGCGTCGCGGGCCAGTTGTTCCATGCCCCATTCGGCGATGTAGCCATGGCCGCCGTAGATCTGCAATGCGTGGTAGGTGCATTCGACCGCGAGTTCGGTCATCACCGCCTTGACGATGGGGGTCAGGAAGCCGAGCAGGTCGTCGGCCTGCTTCTTCGCCTCGGCGTCGGTGCTGCGTTCGAACGCATCGACCAGCATGATGGCGCGATAGGTGAGCGCGCGGCCGGCTTCGACGAAGGCTTTCTGGGTCAGCAGCATGCGCCGGATGTCCGGATGCACGATCAGCGGATCGGCCGGCTTGTCCGGACGCTTCGGACCGCTCAGCGAACGCATCTGCAGGCGGTCGCGGGCGTAGAACAGAGCGTTCTGGTAGGCGCGTTCGATCAGGCCGAGTCCTTGCAGGCCGACTGCGAGGCGAGCGGTGTTCATCATCGTGAACATGGCATTGAGGCCACGATTCGCCTGGCCGATCAGATACCCCTCGGCAGCGTCGAAATTCATCACGCAGGTGGCCGAGGCCTTGATGCCCATCTTGTGTTCGATCGAACCGCAGGACAGCGTGTTGCGTTCGCCCATGCGGCCGTCGCGTGCGGTCCTGAACTTCGGCACGATGAACAGCGAAATGCCCTTGGTGCCGGGCGGTGCGTCGGGCAGGCGCGCGAGCACGAGGTGCACGATGTTCTCGGTGAGATCGTGTTCGCCGGCGGTGATGAAGATCTTGGTGCCGCTGATGCGATACGTGCCGTCGGCTGCGGGTTCGGCCTTGGTCTTGAGCAGGCCGAGGTCGGAGCCGCAATGCGGCTCGGTCAGGCACATGGTGCCGGTCCAGCGGCCTTCGACGATCGGCTTCAGGAACACCTCGCGCTGCCATTCCTCGCCGTGATGCTTGAGCGCTTCCGTTGCGCCGTGCGAGAGCAGCGGATAAGTGCCCCAGCTCAGATTCGCCGAGTCGATCATCTCCTTGACGATGGCGCCGACGATTTCCGGAAGATGCTGGCCGCCATAGGCTTCCGGTGCGGTGAGCCCGCTCCAGCCGCCGTCGACGAACTGCGCGTAGGCTTCCTTGAAACCCTTCGGCGTGGTCACCACGCCGGCGTTCCAGTGGCAGCCTTCCTGGTCGCCGGTCTTGTTCAGCGGCGCCAGCACCTGCTCGTTGAACTTCGCGGCTTCGTCGAGCACGGCGTCGACCAGTTCGCGATTCGCGTGTTCGGCGCCGGGCAGGGTGTTGAAAAAGGATTCGGCCTTGAGCACGTCGAAGAGGACGTAGCGCATTTCACGGAGCGGGGCGGCGTAACGGCTCATGGGATTCTCCAGCGGGATTCGGAAGACGGGGCGGATTCGGGATCAGCGGAACTCGCCGGGTTTGCCCGGCACCGGGCTGAGCCGGCTTTCGAAGAAGATGTCGTAGTCGCGCGCCGGTTCGCTGATGCGCACGTTGCCGCGCAACTGGTAATGCACGGCGGTGTCGGCCTTGTCGGCCAGCGCCTGCTCGATCTCGGCGCGGCGGGTGGCGTCGATCGGCACCTTCACCCAGTCGCCGTCCTGGTTCTCGTATTCGAATTCGCCTTCGAGCACGCGGTCGGGCGCGGCACTCGCGCCGCGGGCGTTCTCGGCCGCATTCAGCGGTTCGGCGGCGTCTTTTTCGGCGGCCAGGCGCAGGTTGACGACCTCGGCGTTGTGCGGCGTCACGTCGATGTCGGGCGAGGCATGCAGCTGGCCGGCGTCGATGCCGGCGATGCGCAATTGCAGATCGATCCCGGCGAAGTGCATGGTCACGTCGCTGTGGTTCTGCAGGCGCAGCTCGACCTCATAGCCGCCGCCTTGCATGGCCAGACGCTGGACCGACACGGTCGGCGGGTTGATGCGTTTCGGCGGCGCCGAGGCGCAGGCGGCGAGCAACAGGACGGAGCTGAGGGCGAACAATCGGATCGAGCGCATGGCGTTCCATTCAAACGGTGGTTCGAACGGCAAGTGTAGCGACCCGGTGTCAAATGTCCCGTAACAATCTCAGCGCGACGGGGCCATGGCGTCGACCGGCTGCGGGCTCGCCGGCGTGCCGTCCAGCCCGCGGCGCAGGCAGGCGCGCTCGTGTCCGCAGGCGGTCCGTGTCGGCGCGTCGATCCATTGCGGGTTCTGGTCGTCGCCCGGATGCGCGATACGGTTCAGCACGCGGCCGTCGAGTGCGACGACAGCGAGGTCGCGTTCGCCATCCGGAAACGAGATCGCGACGGCGAGGCGTTGTCCATCCGGCGAGAACGCGGGCTGGTAGGCATTGCCGGGCAGGTCGAGGAACATCGGCTCGCCGCCGCCGCTCGCGATCAGGCCGATGCGCGTACGGGTGGTTTCGTTGCGCTGGAACGCGACGAGTTGGCCATCCGGCGACCAGGCCGGAAAATAGTCGCCATGAGCGCCGCGTGCAGTGAGCGCACGCGGGTTGCGGCCGTCGCTGTCGAACACCCAGATGGCCGCACCGCCGCTGCGGTAACTGGTCAGCGCGATGTGTTTCCCGTCCGGCGACCAGTCCGGGGTCACGTCGGGTTCGATGGCCAGCACGCCGCCGCTGGGCGCGGTGAGATTGCGCACGCCGAGCAGGCCGGCGTCGCCGACCTCGGCCACGAAGATGTCGCCGGCCGCTTCGTGATGCTGGCTGTGGAAGGCGATGCGACGGCCATCCGGCGACCACGCGATTTCGCGCTCCTGCACCCAGCGGTCGAGCGAGATCTCGCGCGGTGCCGGGTCGCGCCGCGGGGCGCCGCGGC
>JBGASK010000081.1:0-14871 GCA_044229785.1 Ahniellaceae bacterium | reverse complement strand
AGTGCGGCACGGAAACGCGCGACGACTTCGGCCATGCCATCGTGCTGCGGATAAAGGCGCAGCGCATCGACGCCGAGTGCACGCAGTTCGCCGATTTCCGGCGCGAGATCGGTGATTTCGTCACCCTGCACCTGGATGCCGTTGATGCGCAGGAAACGTTCGCCCTCGCGCGTTGCTAACGGCAGTCCGTCCGGATGTTCGATGCAGCGGAAACCGCAGTCGTCCTTGGCCAGGTCGAGCGCACGTGCGGTGAAGCAACGCGCCGAGAACGCCAGCGGCAGCCGGCCCCAGGCGATCACCTCGAGTTCCGGCATGCGTCGGCCAAGTTCGCCCATCGCTGCGCGCATTTCCGCGATCAGGTCATGGCCCTGTTCGACACCCGGCACCCAGCGTTGCAATCCGTCTTCGATCAGCAGCGACAGCGCCTGGGCGCTGTAGATGTTCAGGGTCGGGCCGGCGACGAAGGGCAGGCCGCGCTGGCGGCAATACTGCACGGCACTGAGATCGTTCGCCTCGATCAGGAAACGGCTGTGGTCGACGATGCGGCGCAGTGCGCCGAGTTCGGACTCGGCCTCGATCAAGGCCAGCGTCGACAGCACGATCTGCTTGCCACTGGCTGCGAGTTCGTCGGCGAGGGCGATCCAGTCGCGGGTGCCCAATTCGCGGCGCTTGCTGCACACGGTTTCGCCGAGATGGATGCGATCCAGCGGCCAGGTGACGGCCTCGCGGTAGAACGCCAGAGTGCGTTCGCGCGGCCAGAAATACTGCAGCGGTCCGAGACTCAGTTGCATGTCAGTGCCAGCCGCGATGGTAAGGCCCGAGCGTGGTCTGATGACCTTCGGCGTGCGCCGACAGCGTGGATTGCCAGTTCGAATCGACGCGCCATTCCCCGGGTTTGGCGCGAAAGCGATCGATGGCCTGGCGCCAGGTGCGCGCGACCGCGCCGACATAGGCGACGCCCCGTTGCCGGCCCTCGATCTTCAACGCCGTCACGCCGGCCTGGGCCAGGCGCGGGATCAGTTCGATGGTGTTCAAGCTGGTCGGTTCCTCCAGCGCGTGGAAGATCTCGCCTCCGACGTCGAAGCGGCCTTTGCACACGGTTGGATAACCGGCGGGTTCGTGTGCCTGGAAACGGTCGATCAACACGCCATTCAATCGTACGGTGCGGGTGCCATCCGGCGCCTCATCCCAACGCACGAAGCGCGCGGGGGAGCACACGCCGTGCCGATTGGGCGAGGCGCCGGTGACATAGGAAGACAGTTGGCAGCGCCCTTCGACCATGATGCAGAGGCTGCCGAACGCGAATACTTCGAGCGGCACCGGCGAGGTGGCGCAGACGCGTTCGACCTGCTGGATCGACAACACCCGCGGCAGCACCGCGCGACTGATGCCGAAGCGTTCGTGCATGTACGTGAGCGCCGCTGCCGTGGTCGCCGATCCCTGTACGGACAGATGCCGCGGCAGTTGCGGATAGGTGCGCGCGGCGTAGTCCAGCACCGCCATGTCGGCGGCGATGATCGCGTCGGCACCGAGCGCGGCAGCGTGGTCCACAGCGGCGAACCAGTGCGCGACCCGGGCGCTGTCCGGATAGGTGTTGAGCGCGATGTAGACCTTGCGGCCGCGTGCATGGGCGTGGCTGATGCCATCGCGTAATTCGGCTTCGCTGAAGTTCAGCCCGGGGAAGGCGCGCGCATTGGTCTGGTCGCGGAATCCGACATAGACCGCATCGGCCCCGTGTTCGATGGCGGCTTTCAGTGCCGGCAGGTTGCCGGCGGGGCAGACCAGTTGCATCGCGTGTCCACAGATGACGAAGACGCGCATGCTGCGCGCTGCCCTGTTGTCGCGTCCTTGATCCAGGTCAGTCGCGCGGTCTTGTCTTGTGCCGGCGTCGTCGCCACCCTGCGCGCATCGAATCCGACGAGAGCACGACCATGCGACTGATGCGTTCCTTGCTTGGCCTGGCCCTGATGACGACGGCGCCGTTCGCGTTCGCACAGGATGGAAACGAGGCCCACGCGCACGGCCATGACGCGCACGTCGCGGCAGAAGCGGCGCCAGCGCCGGAGAACCGCTGGGCCGTGGACGCACCGCTCCAGGCCGGCATGGGCAAGATCCGGACTGCCGTGGAAAGCCTCGCGCATCACGAGATGGGCCATCTCGACAAGAAGCAGGTCGTGACCTTGGCGGCCGAGGTCGACGCGCAAGTGCAATACCTGATCGCGAACTGCAAGCTCGATCCGAAGGCCGACGCCGCCCTGCACGGCATCATCGGACCCTTGCTCGCGGGTGCGAAGGCGCTGCGGGACCATCCGCAAGAGGCGGCACCGGTCGCGATGATGCGCGCGGCGCTGAACGACTATCCGAGGTATTTCGACGACCCGGACTGGCTGCCGCTGGCCGACTGATCAGCGCGGGCCGGTGTCCGGCAGAATGAAGCGGTAAGGCAGCAGGTCGCCGGCACGCACGGTCTGCCAGCCGGCATCGGGACCGTTGAAGCCGACTTCCGCTTCGGCGCCGAATTCGACCAGCATCTGCCGGCAGGCGCCGCAGGGCGTAACCGGCAACCATTCGCCTTGTGCATTCAGCGCGACGACGGCGATCGCGTCCAGCCGGAAGGCGCGGCCTTCGGCGGCGACTGCGGCCGAAATCGCGCCGCGTTCGGCGCAGGCACTAACCGGGTACGAGGCGTTCTCGACATTGCAGCCGACATAGGTCCGTCCGCTCGCCGAGCGCAACGCGGCGCCGACGTGGTAACCGGAATGTGGCGCATAGGCCTGGCGGGCGACGCGTTCGGCGGCGTTGCGCAAGTCTTCGGACATCAGGCGGACTCCTGCATCAGACGGTCCCACAATTCGATCATGCGGCGCCCGACGATAACATCGGGCACGATCGGACGGCTCCATTCGCGCGAGGTTTCTCCCGGCCACTTGCGCGTGGCGTCGAGGCCGAGCTTGGAGCCAAGCCCGGGCACCGGACTGGCGAAGTCGAGATAGTCGATCGGCGTGTGCTCGACCAGCATCGCGTCGCGCGCCGGGTCGACCCGCGTCGACACGGCCCAGACCACCTGCGCCCAGTCGCGCACGTCGATGTCCTCGTCGGTCACGATCACGAACTTGGTGTAGGTGAACTGGCGCAGATAGGACCAGATGCCCATCATGATCCGGCGCGCGTGCCCGGCGTATTGCTTGCGGATGCTGACGATGGCGACGCGGTACGAGCAGGCTTCCGGCGGCAGATAGAAATCGACGATCTCCGGGAACACCTTGCGCAGGATCGGCACGAACACGTCGTTCAGCGCCATCGCCAGCACCGAGGGTTCATCGTGCGGTGCCCGGCCCATGTAGCTGCCCTGGTAGATCGCGTCGCGGCGCAGGCGCAGGCGCTCGATGGTCAGTACCGGGAACTCGGCGCGCGCGTTGTAGTAGCCGGTGTGGTCGCCGAACGGTCCCTCGGGCGCGGTGTCGTCCGGATGGATGTGGCCTTCGACCAGGATTTCGCAGCCGGCCGGCGCGTCGAGCCCGGTGTGCGTGCTGTGCCAGACGCGCGTGCGCTCGCCGCGCAGCAGGCCGGCGAATTCGTACTCGCTGATCGTGTCCGGCACCGGGGCGACCGCGGCCAGCGTCGTGGCCGGATCGGCGCCGATCGCGACCAGGACCGGGAATGGCTGGCCCGGATGCTCACGGCGCCAGTCGGCGAAGTCGAGCGCGCCGCCGCGATGCGGCAGCCAGCGCATGATCACGCGGTTCGGGCCGATCACCTGCTGGCGGTAGATCGCGATGTTCTGGCGACGCTGGCGGGTGCCGCGGGTGACGACGAGGCCGAGCGTGATCAGCTTGCCGGCATCGTCCGGCCAGCAGTGCTGGATCGGCAGGCGCGCGAGGTCGATGTCGGCGCCTTCGAGCACGAGTTCGTTGAATGCGGCCTCGCGTTGCGTACGCGGCGCGACATGCGCGAGTTGGGCCAGTTCCGGCCACAGCGCGAGTGCGTCCTTCAGGCTGGACGGCCAACGCGGTTCCTTGATGGCCGCCAGCAGTTCGCCGAGTTCGCGCAACGACGACAGCGGCCGCCCGGCCAGCGCCGCCTCGATGCGGCGCCGATGCCCGAACAGGTTGCCGAGGAAGGCGTGCCGCGACCCGACGGGATGTTCGACCAGCAGCGCCGGGCCCTGCTGCTTGAGCGCATGCAGGCTGAGTGCCGTGGTTTCGAGATGCGGGTCGACCGGCTCGGCGACGCGGCGCAGATCGCCATGTGCGTGAAGTTGCGCGAGGAAGGTGCGCAGGTCGTGGTGATGGCTCATGCCATCGCGGCAACGCGTTCGCGCACCCGCCGCGCCAGGAAGTCGAAGTAGCGATCGATGTAGCTGATGCCGTTTTCGTGGTCGATCAGGTAAGGATTCATCAACGTGTGGCGCAGGATCACGATGCGATCACTGTCGTCGCTGTCGTTCAACGAGGCCGGATCGAGGTCGAGCGCGGCGAGGATGCGCAGGGTTTCGTCGCGGCCGAGTGCGTCCGGCTTCAGCGTCGTCATCGAGCCGAAGAACTCCTTGAGCTGCAGCGGATGGTTCGGGTCGCAGCGCAGTTCGTCGTGCAGCGCACGCACGAAGGCATTCATGCGCGCGAGCGAGCGGTTGCCGAGCGGATTGAGCGCGACACAGACCAGGTTGCTGTCCGGCGCGAATGGCACGACCGCCTTCGCGCAGCCGGCGATGTCGTGGGCGAAGCGTTGCGCGCGCGCATGGAAGGCTTCGGCATTGACGATGGTCTGTCGCGGCAGCTGCCCGAAGTGGCGATGATCGAGCGGCAAGACCTGGTGCGTCACGTAGACCGCGGCGGCCATGGCGCCGGACTTCGATCCTTCCGGGATGTATTGGCCGAGACTGCGGTATCGCGCGAGGTAGTCCTGCGGCGTGGCGCCATGGAAAACGTAGTCGGCTTCTTCGGACAGCAGTGCCATCGCGCGATGGTCGCGGCAGATGAACGCGCCGGCCCCGTACGGCAGATAACCGAGCTTGTGCGGGTCGACGGTGATCGAATCGGTGTCGCCGAGCGCAGCGACTGCGGCGTGTGTTGCGGGCGATGGGAAATTGCGGAAGCTGTCGCGTACCGCCTGCAGCGGCCGCAGGCTGCCGTCCTCGTTGCGGAACAGGGTGGCGAGATACCCGCCCCAGGCCGCATCGACATGCACGCTGAAGCCGAGTCCCTGCGCGCCGTGGCGATCGCGCGCGGCGACCAGGCCGTCGATCGGATCGATGGTGCCGTATTCGGTGGTGCCGAACACGCCGACCGTCATCAGCACCGGTTGTCGTGTGTCGCGACAGTGGCGCAGTTCGGCGTCGAGTGCCTCGAGATCCAGGCGCATGCCGCGTTGTGGCAGCAGGCCCAGTTGCGCACGCCCGAGCCCGAGCAGCTTCATGCCCTTGCTCCACGAATAATGCGCAGTGATCGGCGCCAGCACCTTGGGCACGCGCAGCGTGTCGTGTTGCGCGAAGAAGGCGGCGATGCCGAGAAATTCGATGCGTTGCTGCTGCACGCGTTGTTGCCAGCGCTGGCGCTCGCCATTGGCCTGCGCGGCCAGCCAGTCCTGCCAGCGGTCGAGCAGGGCGATGCCTTGCGCGGGTGCGAGATTGAAGGCGGCGATGTCGTCGTCGGGCAGTTCGATGTCCGGCACCTCGGCCGCCCGCAGTGCGACCGGAAAGGCTTTCAGCGCCAAGGCCAGCCGCAAAGCCTGGTAGTTCGCCAGCGTGCCGCCCGAGGTCAGGTGCCCGAAGGCGCAGTCCACGCGTTTCGGGTCGTGCACATAGCCGAGCATCTTCGCGAGTTGCAGTCCGACCTGGACTTCGAGGTCGACGGTGACCGGTGCCGCATCCTCGCTGACGTTGTTCGGGTTGTAGGGCAGGGTCAGGATCTGCGCGGCCAGGCCCGGGATCAGCAGGTCCGAGACCATGTGCCCGAGATAACGCGGGCTGTGGAATGGCACCGACTTCTTCAGTGCCGCCGAGAGTTGGTGCAGTTCACGGCGCAGGCGCGCTTCGAAGATCTGGTAGTCCGGGCGCGACGCGGCATGCGTCGAGATCGCCGGCGGATCCTCGGGATGGAAGTTGCGCCGCCAGTAGACATGGTCGCGCAGGAACTCGACGACGAGTTTCTCCAGCAGCGTGTCGTTTTCCCCGTAAGGGCCGAGGAAGCAGGCGTCGAGTGCGGGCGGAACAGAGGGAGTCATGGACGCTACCGGTGATGTCGGTCGAGAGTCTGCGCAGTCGACGCCCTGTCTGCGTTGACGCAGGTCAGTCGCGCATCAACCCGGCTTGGCGTCGGCGCGCGGCGTGGTGTAGATGAACGTCGAGCGGAGGACCCACGGCAGGAAGGCGATCAGCCAACCGGCTGCGGCCACGACATGGCAGGCCATCGCGTCGGCGTGCAGTTCGGAGACGATGCGCAGCAGCGCGACGACCTGGATCGCGACGAACGCGAACGCGGCGACGCGCCCGAGTTCCAGCGGTCGCCCGGAATGGCCCTGGGTGACGCGCGTGACCATCGCCACCAGCAGGCTGCCGAAGAAACCGATGTACAGCGCGTGCGCCGGCGCGCGGCCGAGCACCTGCAGATCGGCGAACTGCAGCAGCAGACTCTGGATGGCGTACAGCAGCATCGCCAATGGCAACCAGGCGAATCCGATGAACAACACGCGCAGCAGGGCCGGTGCCGGTGCGCGCGGCCAGTTGCGCCACAGCCAGTATGCAGACAGCGCTGCCAACGGCAGATCCGCCATCCAGAACCACGGCGTCGCCTGTGCCAGTTCCATCCCGAGATGCAGCAGTGCGAAGCCCCAGATCGCCGCCAGCCAGGTCAGTGGCCGCCAACCCGTGTAGCCGCGCACGACGATGCCGGCAAAGAACGGGAACATGCGATGCGCCACCGTCGTGTAGATCGGCAGCAGCAGGCCGAAGCTGCCGATCTTGATCATCGCGAGCGCAAATCGTGCGTCGCCGCCATGCAGGAACACCGCGAACAGGATCAAGCCGAGCAAGCCGAGCAGCAACGCGGCATAGGCGCTGACCGCATGCCAGGTCTTGAATCCGTCACCGCGCAGCGGGCCGAACAGGAACACGCAGCCGGCGATCCATCCCGCCATCGTGTTGATGACGCCGAGATGCACCAGATGCGGGAACCCGAACAGGCCGACCAGGAACAAGACCTGTCCGCTGAGCAGGCCGAAGCCCACCGGCAGGTAGTGCCAGCGCGTCAGCTCCGGTTGCCCCATCCAGCGCGGGAACACGGTCAGCAGGAAGCCGAAGACGAAGGGCGTGAGCACCTGGTACTGCATCACGAAGGCATGCGCCCAACCGGCGAAGACCGGCGGCTGACCCAGTCCGAGCACGCCGAAACGCGCATCGACCAGCCACAGTGTCCACCACAGCATCGCGGCCAGCACATTGGTCGCACCGACGAAGAACAGCAGCCGGTGCGGCGCCGCCGCGAGCAGGCGCGGCGAGATCGGGAAGGATTCGGGCATCGCGTTCATGGCGCGCAGTGTCCGCAGCGGACGCGCACCACGCCTTGATGCAGGTCAGGTGTCGGGCAGCGTGTAGTCGATCGAGTAGAAATGCGCGCCGCCGGCTTCGAAACGGATGTCCATGCGACCGCGGATGCCGACCAGCTCGCCGCGACCGGTATCGGGAATGATGTCGATGCGCAGGGCTTTTTCGCCGCGATCCATCAGGCCGAAATGCTGGGCCGCGAAACTGCCGCTGCGGCCTTGCAGCGTGCCGCTGATGCGTTCGATCGCGACGTATCCGGCCGAGCCCTTTTCATCGCCATGCAAGGCCAGCATCTGGCCGACACCGGTGGCTTCCAGATCGCCGCGATATCGCTTGTCCAGCGCCATGCGCCCGATGCCCGCGCCGTTCGCATCGCCGTCGGCCGGCAACGGATTCATCTTCACTTCGAAAGGGCCTTCGGCACGGTGATTCATGGTGTTCTCGTCGGCGTCGAGATTGCGCGGCAGCTTCATGCGGCCAGCACTTCATCCCGCACGTAGTGAAGCCGAATGACGCTCGGACGTTCGTCCGATTCGAAGTGGCAGCGGACGGCGTCGCGCACATTGGTGCGCAAAGCCTCAATCGTGTCGCCGTCGGTGAAGATGGAATGGCCCAGCGCGCGGGCGGTGAATCCACCCTCGGGTGCGTCTTCGATCAGGAAAACGATTTCGCTCATGGGCCGGATTCTACGCCCGCAGCCAACAAAAAACCCGCTTGCGCGGGCTTCTGTGAACCTGGTGCCGGTGGAGGGACTCGAACCCACACTGTGTCACCACAAACGGATTTTGAGTCCGCCGCGTCTACCAATTCCGCCACACCGGCCGTGCAGGGGCGCGCATGATAGCGGGCATGACGTGGCGGCGGAAGCCGGCGCGGCTAGAGCGAGTTCAGGAAGTCGCCGACCGGCGGGGCGAAGCGTTCGAAGTCGACGAGGAAGGAATCGTGGCCCTGGATGCTCGGCAGCGCGTGGTATTCGACGATGGCGCCGGCATGGCGCAGGCCTTCGGCGATCTCGCGTTGCTGTTCGATCGGGAACAGGATGTCGGTAGTGACGCCGATCACGAGCGCGCGCTTGGCTTGCGTCTTCGCGAGTGCGATGTCGACGGCGCCGCCGTGGTCGGCGAGGTCGAACCAGTCCATCGCGCGCGACAGGTAGAGATAGCTGTTCGGATCGAAACTGCCGACGAAACGGTCGGCGTGCGCATCGAGATAGGCCTCGACTTCGAACTCGCGCTCGAACGGGCGCGGGTCCGGCGTGTTCACGCGCTTGCGGCCGAAGCGGCTGCGCCACTCCTGCGGCGAGCGATAGGTGACCATGCCGAGCTTGCGGGCGATGCGGAAGCCGTTCTCCGGCCACGCATCGGCGCTGTAGTCGCCGTTCTTCCAGGCCGGATCGCGGCGGATGGCTTCGCGCTGCACCGAACGGATCGCGGTCGCGAACGGCAACGAATGCGGTGCCGTCGAGATCAGCACCAGGTTCGAGGCGAAGCCCGGGAACAACACGGCGAAGGCGAGTGTGGTCATGCCGCCCATCGACGGGCCGATCAGTGCGCGCAGATGGGCGACGCCGAGCGCGTCGAGCACGTGTTTCGCGGAGGCCGCCACATCTTCCAGCGTCAGTTCCGGAAAACTCAGGCGATACGGCTGGCCGCTGGCGGGGTCGATCGAGGCGGCGCCGGTCGATCCCTTGCAACTGCCGAGCGAGTTCACGCAGATCACGAAATGGCGGCGCGTATCGATGGCCTTGCCCGGTCCGACCATGGCCTCCCACCAGCCCGGCGTCGGATCCTGTTCGCAGGACGCGGCATGCGCGCCCGGCGACAATCCGGTCAGGATCAGCACGGCATTGCCGCGTGCGGCATCGAGTGCGCCCCAGGTTTCGTAGGCCAGCCGTGCGCCGACGAGTTGGCCGCCGCGGCGAAGCACATAGGGCGAGGGCAGATCGACGTGGCGGGTGGCGCTCATGCGGCATCGGGCGACAAAGGGTGGTCGAGCTTAGCCGCTGCGCGCAGGTCCGCCAATGCAGGCAAGATGGCGCGATGGAAGGCAATTCGCCCGAGATCGTGAGTTCGCAGACGGGGCCGCATGCGCGCCTTGCGGACGTCGTTCGTCGCCATCGCGATCACCCCTGGCGCGCGCCGCTGCACGCACCGACCGAGGCCCAGTTCGCGCGCTGGCGGGCGACGCATGATCGGACTGCGCCGCTGGTGGTCGACCTGGGTTGCGGCCACGGCGACAGCACGCTCGGGCTGGCTGCGCGTCATCCGGACGCGGTGCTGCTTGGGCTCGACCGGTCGGCGCACCGTCTCGCTCGTCTGGCGCCCGACGGGTTCGCCGCCCATGGCCGCACCACGCTGATGCGCGCCGAGGCCGCAACCCTGCTGCGTCTGCTGGCGGCAGACGGACTGCGCATCGACGTGTTGTACCTGCTGTATCCCAATCCCTGGCCCAAGCCCGAACATCTGCAGCGGCGCTGGCACGGGCATCCGGTGTTTCCGCACCTGCTCGGGAGCGCGCGCCGGGTCGTGTTGCGCACGAACTGGCGCACCTACGCCGAAGAGTTCGCGCAGGCCATGCTCCTGCTTGGCCGTGCCGGCCTGGTCGAGGCGCTGGCGCCGCAAGCCGAGGTGCTGACGCCCTTCGAGCGCAAATACCGCAGTTCCGGCCATGCCCGCTTCGAACTCGTCAGCGACGATGCCTGACAGCTGTCAGGGGTTGCCATGACGCATGGCACGGCGTTTTTGGCGATGCGGCCAGTACGCTTCGTTCACACCGCGTAGACGGTGGCTCGCACCGGGGACTTGATCATGACGCAGGAACTGAATCCGCCCGCGACGCTCGCGGACGACGCCGTGCAGCCCGAATCGGGCGCGCCCGTGCCGGAACTCGTGCCGGTCGCCGAATCGCAACGCATCGACGTGCTTGACGTGCTGCGCGGCTTCGCGCTCATCGGCATCCTGATGATGAACATCGAGTGGTTCAATCGCGCCATTTCGGTGTTGACCTCGCCCGATCTGCTGGCCCGGGACTTCGACCACGGCGCCGGTTTCCTCGTCAAGGTGTTCGTCGAAGGCAAGTTCTACAAGCTGTTTTCGCTGCTGTTCGGCATGGGTTTCGCGGTCATGCTGCTGCGTGCCGAGGAAGCCGGACGGCCGTTCATTGCCTGGTTTGCGCGTCGTGCCGGCGTGCTCCTGCTGATCGGGCTGGCGCACAGCGTCTTCCTGTGGACCGGCGACATCCTGCACGACTATGCGGTCGGCGCCTTCCTGCTGCTTGGCCTGGTCTGGCTGCGTCGCGGCGGTCAGGCCGGGATGAAGCTGCCGTTGTCGATCGTCATCATCGTCGGCAGCGTGCATGCACTGGTCGCGATGGACAGCAAGGTATTGATCGGTTACGTCGTGCTGGACTTGATCCTCGCCCTGTTCCTGTGGATGCGCGGCCGCGACTACTGGCGCTTCCTGCGCAATCCGCAATGGCTGCTGCGCATCGCCATCGGCATGTCGATCTTTCCGATCCTGATGATGGCGGCGGCCGGCATTGGCGGCCTGTTGCAGCGCGACCCTGTCGACATGCAGGAGCGATACGCGAAGAGCGAGGCGAAGCGCATCGAACTCGCCGCTGCATGGCCGAAGCGCGAGGCCGAACTGCTGGCCGAGGCGCGCAAGGTGGCGCCGGGCGATGTGGGCGAGGAACCCCGCGAAGACGAAGACAAGACCGATGCATCGGAGCCGTCCGCCAAGGACGTACCCGCGGAAACAAAACCCGTGGCTTCGGCGACCTCGGGTTCCGACCCATCCAGGAAGGCAGACAAGAAGACCGACGGCAAGAAGAAGGACGCCGAAGAGGACAAGCTGGCGTCCGAGAACTGGTTCAAGCGCAAGGAGCGCCAGACCAAGGCCATCTTGTGGGAAACCCGGGCGATGACCAGCCCGGACTACTGGGTCGCAACCAAGTACCGCGCCCGTGAAACCCTGCAGGGCATGGCCGGTGCGCCGTTCTTCGCATTTTTCCTGCTGCTGCCGATCTTCATGATGGGCTGGTGGCTGGTGGAGACCGGCAAGATCCGCAACCCCGAGCAGCACCTGACCCTGTTTCGCACCCTGGCCTGGGTCGGCTGGCCGTTCGGCCTGGCCTTCGCCGTGAGTTCGAGCGTCCTGCTGTATCACCCGGCCTGGGGCGAGTCGCGCGGACCCGACTTCGTTACGCAGATGCTGGGCTGGTGCGGCCAGGTGCTGTTGTGCGCGGCCTATGTCGGCAGTTTCGTGTTGCTGCTGCGCAAGCGCTTCTTCAAGCGCCTGTTCGGCTGGCTGGCGCCGCTCGGACGCATGGCCCTGACCAACTACCTGACGCATTCGCTGGTGTTCTCGACGCTGTTCTACGGCTACGGCGCCGGCTGGTTCGGTCAGGTGCCGCGCTTCCAGCAGATGGGACTGGTGGCCGCGATGATCCTGTTCCAGGCGATCTTCTCGCGCATCTGGTTGGCGAACTTCAATTACGGTCCGATGGAATGGCTGTGGCGTTCGGCGACCTACCTGAAATGGCAGCCCCTGCGTCGCGCGGCCTGAGCAAGCGGAACCCGCCATGACGAGCGACAACGCGAAGCCGGAATCTCCGATCGACACGGCGACGCCGATTTCGGGTGCCGAACGCATCGATGTGCTGGATGTGATCCGCGGTTTCGCGCTGCTCGGCATCCTGCTGATGAACATCGAATGGTTCCAGCGACCGATCGCCGCGCTGGCCCTTGGCATGGACCCGTCGCAGCAAGGCATCGACCACGCCGTCGGCTGGTTCATCTTCACCTTCGTGCAGGGCAAGTTCTACACGATGTTCTCGCTGCTGTTCGGCATGGGCTTCGTGGTCTTCCTGACCCGCGCGGAACGCGCCGGGCGTGCGGCGAATCGGCTGTTCGCGCGGCGCCTGCTGGTGCTGCTGGCGATCGGCGTGGCGCACGGCATCTTGCTGTGGGCCGGCGACATTCTCAATGCCTATGCCGTCATCGGCTTCGGCCTGCTGCTGTTCCGCAACAGTCCTCCGAAGCGCTTGCTGCAATGGTTCGCGGTGTTTTTCGGACTGCTGCTGGCGATGATGTGCCTGATGCAGATCGGCTTGAGTTTCGACACCGCGACGCGCCGGATGGCAGCCGATCCCGCGGCCATGGCGAAGCTCGACGAAGCCACCCGGGCCGACATGCTCGCCCACGCCAGAACCGATCCGCCCGAGGTGGAGATGCGACGTCAGGCCGAGGCATACGCGCCGGTCTATGCGAACGGCAGCTATCGCGAGGTCACGCGCGTGCGTGCGCAGGAATTCCTGCATTCGCTGGCCTTCCTGCCGTTCTTCTTCCCGAGCGTGCTGTCGATGTTCCTGCTGGGCGCGTGGTTCGTGCGTTCGGGCACCATCAATGATCCGCGCCAGCATGCCGGCCTGTTCCGCCATTTGACGCACGTGGGTCTCGGCGTGGGCGTACCGCTCGCGCTGCTGGCGTCGTACCTGATGGGCGACGGCAATCCCTTCACCGGCGGCTGGCGCGGTTTCGGCGGATCGCTGCTGATGTTCGTCGCGAACATCGCCCTGTGTCTCGGCTACATCGGGGCACTGGTGACGCTGTGGCTGACGCCGTCGACGCGGCGCTGGGTATCGATCTTCGCACCGGCCGGGCGCATGGCCCTGACCAATTACCTGACGCACGCCGCCGTGCTGTCGACCCTGTTTTACGGGTACGGTTTCGGCTGGTGGGGCGACGTGCCGCGCGCACAGCAGGCGTTGCTGGCGCTGCTGCTGTACGCGGCGCAACTGGCGCTGTCGGCCTGGTGGCTCGCGCGCTTCCGCTACGGCCCGATGGAGTGGTTGTGGCGCAGCGCCACCTACGGGCGCCTGCAGCCGATGCGAGGCTGAAGTTCAGCGCGTTGCTTCGAAGCGGACGTGGAAGCGGGCGCCGCCGAGTTCGGGGCTGTGTTCGACGGCGAGTTGGCCGCGATAACTCTTGACGATGTCCTGCACGATCGAGAGCCCGATGCCGTGGCCTTGCACGCGCTCGTCGCCGCGCACGCCGCGTTGCAGCAGCAGGTCGCGCTTGTCCTCGGGGATGCCGGGGCCGTCGTCGTCGACGCAGAGGTCGAGGCCGGGTCGGCGCGTGCCGGGCGGATTCAATCGCACCACCTGCAGCACGACCCGACCCTTGGCCCACTTGAACGCGTTTTCGAGCAGGTTGCCGAGCAGCTCCAGCAGGTCGCCGGTTTCGCCGTAGAAGCGCGCCTGCGGGTCGATCTCGAACTCGCACAACACGCCGCGTGCGGCGTAGACCTTTTCCAAGCCGGTGACGATGGCTTCGGCGTGTTTCTCGATCTCGATCGGTGCCGAGAACGTGGCGTGTCCCGAGGCCGCCGCGCGCGCAAGCTGGTAGGCGACGAGGTCGTCCATGCGCTGCACCTGTTCGGCGATGGTCTGGCGCGTGTCGTCGTCGGCGGCGACATGGTCGATCTGGCCGCGGATCACCGCCAGCGGCGTCTTCAGGCTGTGCGCGAGATCGCCGAGCGTGTTGCGATAACGCGTGCGCTGCTCGCGTTCGTTGGCGATCACGTCGTTGATGCTGGAGGTGAGCGGCGACAACTCGCGCGGATAGCGGTCCGGCAGTTCGTTCTGTTCGCCGCGTTCGACGCGACCGAGGTCGTTCGCGACCTGACGCAGCGGGCGCAGGCTCCAGCGCAGCATCAGCAACTGCACCAGCAGCAGCACGCCGGCGCCGCCGCCGAGATGCAGGAACAAGGTGCGCCGGAAGATGTTGATCTGTCGCTTCAGCGACGACTCGTGTTCGGCGACGTAGAAGGTCATCTTCACCTCCTTGCCGTTGCCGAGTTCCCAGGCCACGCCCTCGGCATAGCGATAGACGCCGCCGACATTGGTCGGCAGCGGTCCGTCGAACTGCGTGCGCGACGGCTCCAGGCTCAGGTCGAAGGGAATCTGCCGGCCCAGCGCGGACTGCGAGCGCCACTCGAAATCGGGGCCGGTGACCGCGGCGTACAGGCCGGACTGCGGCCGTTCGAAGTTCGGGTCGGGCGGCAGTTCCGGCAGGATCAGCGCGCCGCGCACGGTGATGTCGGAGCCGGCGATGTAGGACAGCACGTAGCTGCGCAGGCGTTCGCGGGTTGCCTGCAATGCGCTTTGCGTGAACGCCTTTTCCAGCGCGGAGCCGGTGACGCCGAGGAAGGCGGCGAGCGCGAAACTCGCCGCCCACAGCAGTCGCGTCTGCAAGGACAGGGCGCGACGCATCGGCGATGCGTCAGTTCGAGCGCGGAATCGCGAAGCGGTAGCCGCGGCCGCGCACGGTT
>JBGASK010000176.1:0-5021 GCA_044229785.1 Ahniellaceae bacterium | reverse complement strand
GTTCCTGGCCGGCTTTTCGCAAGGCGGGGCGATCACGCTGTCGATGCTGGTGCGTCGTCGCGAACCGCTGGCGGGTGCGGTCGCGCTGTCGACCTACTTGCCGCTGGCCGATCATGCCGAACGCGAGTTCGTCGCCGAAGCCACCCGCATCCCGCTGTTCCTCGCGCACGGCAGCCTCGATCCGGTGGTGCCGCAGGGGCTGGGCCTGATGTCGCGGGAATGGCTGACGCGCCACGGCTTCCAGGTCGACTGGCACAGCTACCCGATGCCGCACAGCGTGTCGATGGACGAGATCCGCCATCTCACCCAATGGCTGGACCAGCGCCTGCGCGCGGCAGCATGACCCAACCCGACGCTCGCGCCGAGTCTCGCGGCTGGATGCCGGATTTCTGCAGCCTGCCCATCCTCGGCAGCGTCGTCGCCACCGTCGAACTGATCGTGCTGATCGTGTTGATCGCCCCCGGGCAGGGCGGCTGGCCGACCTTGCGCGACCTGTTCGCGACCAGTTTTCTCGCACAATGGATTGCGCTGATCAGCGTCGCGCTGCTGTGCAAGGTCGGACCCTGGCTGGCACGGCGACCGTTCTGGTCCGGCGGCGTCGTCGCCACGCTGATTCCGGCCCTGGTCGCCATCGCCTGCAGCGCCATTGCGCAATCGCTCGATCGGTCGCTTGCGCTGCGCTGGATTCCAGCGGCGGAAGCACCGACCTTCCTGCTGTCCAACGCCGTGCTTGCCGCTGCCGTCGGACTGATCCTGATGCGCTACATCTTCGTGCTTCAGCAATGGCAACGCGGCGTGGAGGCGCAGGCGGCGGCGCGCATCGAAACCCTGCAGGCGCGCATCCGTCCGCACTTTCTCTTCAACAGTCTCAATGCCATCGCCAGCCTGATCCGCATCGACGCCGACAAGGCCGAAGCCGCGGTCGAAGACCTTGCCACGGTCTTTCGCGCCACATTGCGCGAGGAGCGCAACGACCACACGCTGGCGGACGAACTCGATCTGGTCGATCGCTATCTCGCGATCGAAGGCCTGCGTCTCGGCGAGCGACTGCAGGTGGCGCGCGCCATCGAGCCGAGCCTGCGCCCTTGCCGCGTGCCCGCGCTCAGCGTGCAGCCGCTGGTGGAGAACGCCATCCACCATGGCGTGCAGGCGCTGCCCGAGGGCGGCGTCATCGCCATCAGCGCCTACCGCGACGGCGATTCTCTGTGCGTGTCGGTGCGCAATCCGAAACCGCGGCACGCGTCGGCGCGCCTTGGCGGCAACCACATCGCGCTCGGCAACATCCGCGAGCGGCTGCGCATGCGCTACGGCAGCCGCGCTGCGCTTTCGGTCGACGCTGCGGCCGACTACCATGCGGTGGTATTGCGAGTCCCGCTGCACGAGGGCGAAGAGCGATGAAAATCCTGATCGTGGACGACGAACCGCTGGCCCGCGCGCGCCTGCGCGCACTGGTTGGCGAACTGGCCTTGCCCGGCGTGGAAGTCGCGGCCGAAGCCGTCGACGGTGTCGATGCCATTCTCGCCCACGAAAGCGCGCCGGTCGACGCGGTATTGCTCGACATCTCGATGCCGCGCATGGATGGTCTCGAAGCGGCGCGGCATCTGGCCGCGCTCGAGCATCCGCCCGCGGTGATTTTCTGCACCGCGTTCGACGAACACGCACTCGCCGCATTCGAAGCCCATGCGGTCGACTATCTGGTGAAACCGGTCTCGCGCGAACGCCTGCGCATCGCCATCGAGCGTGCGCGCAAGTTCACTGCCGACGAGTTTCGTCGCATCGGGGACGAGGTCCGACGGGAAAGTCGCAGCCACATCTGCGCACGCATCCGCGGCAGTCTCCGTCTGGTGCCGATCGGCGAGATCGCCTACTTCCTCGCCGAGGACAAGTACGTCGTCGTGCATCATGACGGCGGCGAGGTGCTGATCGAGGAATCGCTGAAAGCGCTCGAAGACGAGTTCCATGGCCGCTTTGTTCGCATCCATCGCAATTGCCTCGTGGCGGTCGATCGCATCACCGCGCTGGAGCGTGGCGGCGAGGGTGGCACCATGGCGATCGTGCGCGGTGCAAGACAGCCGCTCGAAGTCAGCCGTCGTTGCCTGCCGACCGTCCGCGAACTGATCAAACATCTCTGAGGAAGACCGCATGACCCGAATCCTGCGCATCGCCACGCGCAAGAGTCCGCTCGCGCTCTGGCAGACCGAACACGTCGCCGCGCGCCTGCGCGAGACGCACCCCGGCATCACGATCGAATTGGTGCCGTTGTCGACGCGCGGCGATGTCGTGCTCGATCGATCGCTGGCGGCCATCGGCGGCAAGGGGCTGTTCCTGAAGGAACTGGAAGAGGCCATGCAGGATGGCCGCGCCGATCTCGCCGTGCATTCCCTGAAGGACGTACCGATGCAGCTTGATCCCGGTTTTGCGCTTGCCGCCATCCTCGCGCGCGCGAATCCGTTCGATGCCTTCGTCTCGAGCCATCATGCGGACTTCGATGCCTTGCCGGAGGGTGCCGTGGTCGGCACCTCGTCGCTGCGCCGCCAGGCGCAGATCCGCGCCCTGCGGCCGGACCTGCAATTGCGCGATCTGCGCGGCAACGTCAATACGCGGCTCGCGAAACTCGACGCCGGCGAGTTCGATGCCATCGTGCTCGCCTGCGCGGGCCTGGAACGCCTTGGATTCGACGCGCGCATTCGCGCGCAACTGGCGCCGCCGCAATTCCTTCCGGCCGTGGCGCAGGGCGCCATCGCCATCGAAACCCGCGACGACGATGCCGATGTCGCGGCGATCTGCGCGGTCCTGCACGACCGCGACACCGACCTGCGCGTGCGTGCCGAACGCACGATGAATCTGGCGCTGCACGGGTCTTGCCAAGTGCCGATCGCCGGTTTCGCGACCCTCGACGGCGACGCCTTGCATCTGCGCGCCCTGGTTGGCGATGCGGCCAGCGGCGAATTGCTGCGCGCCGAATCGAAGGCGTCGGCGCACGATCCGGAATCGCTCGGCCGGCACGTCGCCGAACAACTGCGCGCGCTCGGTGCGGATCGCCTGCTGCATCCGCACCACTGATCGCGCAAAGAAAAAGCGGGCCGAAGCCCGCTCTTCGATCCGTCGAGATCGGGTCGATCAGAAGCCGTAGACCAGATTCACGGTGGTCAGTGTGTCGGTCTTCTTCGAGGTGTTGTCGGTGAGCTTGTGCTTGAAGTCCATGAAGCCGCGGCCGACGAAATCGCCCTCGCTGTCGAACGAGACGATGTGGCCCGGCGCCGGCGTGGCGACGAACTGGTCGACCGGCTGGTAGCGGCGATAACCCGGGCCGGCTTCGAACGAGAGTTGGGTGGCTTCATCGTCGATGGCCTTGTAGCCGAAACCGACGGCCACCGTGGCCTGGTATTCGTAGGGCGCGAAGTCGTCGTTCTCGTAACGGCCCGAGCCGAACATGTAGGCGCGTTCGTTGAACTTGTAGCCGGCCTTGCCGCCGAGTTCGTAACGATTCGCGGTCTGCAGGTCGTCGCTCTCGGCGCGCAGCGCCAGACCATAGACGTTGTACAGCCACTGCTCTTCCTCGAACTTGAAATCGAGCTTGCCGTTCACCGTCAGGTTGTCGGCATTGCCGTTCGACAGCACCAGGCCGAATTCGCCCTGACCGGTCCAGCCCTGCGCCTGCGCGCCGAGCGAAAGCGCCGACAGCACGGCGATACCCAGAATCTTCTTCATCATGTGATGCTCCTTGATGGCGTTGGCCCGCATGGGGCGAAAAATCCGCCGCCATCGTAGAGAGAGGCCATGAACCGGCCATGAAGTCAGCGTCGTGCGCGCCGCGCGAACCCGCGGACGACCACGGCGATGGCCAGCATCGCGAGTGCGGTCAGGATCGGCATGCGCAATCGCGACAGCGGCAGGAAGATCGCCAGCATCGCGACCGCGAATACGCAGCCGGCGGCGAGATCGCGCGCCACCGCAGCCATGCGTGACACAGGAAGCGGCGAAGTTGCGAGTGCGTTCGCGATCAGCGCAATCATCGCGGTGATTGCCATGAGCAGCCCCATTCCGGGCAGGAAGCGAGGACTCGGGCCCACGGCGATGCAGACGAGCATCGCGGCCGCGATGGTGGTCGCGATCAGGGTCCAGCGCGCGGAACGCAGCACCGATGCCGATGCGCCGATCACGCTGAGGCCGATGGCCGCGGCCAGCGCGGATTCTGCATAGTGCGGGGGCAGCGGCAAGCGATGGAACGGGACCAGCCAACCGAGCCAGACCATCAGGCCCAGCCCGAGACGTTGCAGGCTCGCGACCATGATCAGCGCTTGCGCGTCAACGCGAACACCGCGAGTCCTGCGCCGACGCCGATGGCCACGCCGCCGAGCCATGGCGCGACCGGTTGCTTCGTTTGCACGCTGGCCTTGAACTCGCCGATCTTGATCACGTCCTTGCGTTGATCCATTTCGATCTTGCCGAGCAGGATGGCGATGCCGAGGGCGATCAGGGCGATGGCGGGCAAGAGCAGAAGACGCATGGCGGGGCACCTCGTGATGGAGATCAGAACGGCCAGTATCGCGGAATCAGCCACAGGCTGACGATGAAGAACAGCACGTTGAGCGGAATGCCGATGCGGGCGAAGTCGGCGAAACGATAGTTGCCGGCCTGGTAGACCATGGTGTTGGTCTGGTAACCGACCGGCGTGGCGAATGCCGTTGATGCTGCGACGGTGACCGCGATCAGGAAGGGCATCGGGTCGACCCCCATCGTCTGCGCCGTCGAGATCGCGATCGGCGCGAGCAGCACGGCGGCGGCGTTGTTGCTCATGAATTCGGTGAGGATGGCGGTGGCGAGATAGATCGCGGCCAGTGCGGCCAGCGGCCCATGGTCGCCGACGACCTGCATCAGGGCCACTGCGGCGCCGCTGGCGAGGCCGTGCTTCTCCATCGCCGTGCCGAGCGGAATCAGGGCCGCGAGCAGCACGATCACCGGCCATTCCACGCTGCGATACGCCTGTTCGCGGGTGAGACAGCGGGTGGCGACCATCA
>JBGASK010000080.1:0-14953 GCA_044229785.1 Ahniellaceae bacterium | reverse complement strand
AGGCGGCGTCCTTCTCCTTCTTCAGCGCCTCGCGCTGGATCTTGAGCTGGATCAGGCGCCGCTCGAGGCGGTCCATCTCCTCCGGCTTGGAATCGATCTCCATGCGGATGCGCGACGCGGCCTCGTCCATCAGGTCGATGGCCTTGTCCGGCAGCTGGCGGTCGGGGATGTAGCGGTTCGACAGCGTCGCCGCAGCGATGATGGCCGGATCGGTGATCTCGACGCCGTGGTGCACGGCATATTTCTCCTTCAGCCCGCGCAGGATGGCGATGGTGTCCTCGACGCTCGGTTCGCCGACGAAGACTTTCTGGAAGCGGCGTTCGAGCGCGGCGTCCTTCTCGACGTACTTTCGGTATTCGTCCAGCGTGGTCGCGCCGATGCAATGCAGCTCGCCGCGGGCCAGCGCGGGCTTGAGCATGTTGCCCGCATCCATCGACCCTTCGGCCTTGCCGGCGCCGACCATGGTGTGCAGCTCGTCGATGAACAGGATGACATTGCCTTCCTGCTTGGCGAGATCGTTCAGCACCGCCTTCAGGCGTTCCTCGAACTCGCCGCGGAACTTCGCACCGGCGATCAGCGCGCCCATGTCGAGGCTGAGCAGGCGTTTGCCCTTCAGGCCTTCCGGCACTTCGTCATGGATGATGCGTTGCGCCAGGCCTTCGACGATGGCGGTCTTGCCGACGCCGGGTTCGCCGATCAGCACCGGATTGTTCTTGGTGCGACGCTGCAGCACCTGGATGACGCGGCGGATCTCTTCGTCGCGACCGATGACCGGATCGAGCTTGGCGTCTTCGGCGCGCCTGGTGAAATCGATGGTGTACTTGTCCAGCGCCTGGCGATGCTCTTCCGCATTCGCGTCCTGCACCGCTTCGCCGCCACGCAGCTGGTCGATGGCCGCGGCGAGCACAGGCTTGGTCGCGCCATGGTTGCGCAGCAGCTGGCCGAGTTCGCCCTTGTCGTCCGAGGCCGCCAGCGCGAACAGCTCGCTGGCGATGAACTGGTCGCCGCGTTCCTGCGCCAGCTTGTCGCTGAGGTTGAGCAGGCGCGTCAGGTCATTGCCGATGCCGAGGCTGCCTTCCTGGCCTTTCACTTTCGGCAATGCGTCGAGCATGGCGGCGAGACGCTGGCGGATGACCGGCACGTTGGCGCCGGCTTTCGTCAGCAACGGGCGCACCGAACCGCCCTGCTGCTCGATCAATGCATTCAGCACATGCACCGGCTCGAGCAGGTTGTGGTCGCGGCCGACCGCCAGCGATTGCGCGTCCTGCAGAGCCTGCTGGAACCGCGACGTGAGTTTGTCCATGCGCATGGGAATTCCCCGAAGTCTGTGGCGGCCGGGCCGCGAGATGATGGGGAATTGCGGGCAGGACGGCGCGATTCAAGCGCCGGCTTCGGGAACGAAAAAGCCCGGCACGGTGCGCGGTGATGGGTCCGCGCACCGCACCGGGCGGGGTAAGGGGTCAGCCGCCGAGGTCGTAACTCAGGCTCAGCCAATAGCTCCGCGCAGGCAGGCGGTAGTACTGGGCGTCGCCGAGTTCGCTCTCCGACGCGGGGTCGCGGCGGTCGGTCAAATTGCTGCCGTCAGCGCGGATGCTCCAGGCCTTCGCACGCCAGCCGAAGCCGGCATCGACCGTGGCATATCCCGGTGCCGGCGCGGTGTTGCGCTTGTTCAGATAACGATCGCCAACGTAGTTCGACGTGAGGTACGCGAATGGACCCGAGGCCGGCTGCCAGATCAGGCCGAGGCCGGCGAGATGATCGGGCGACAGCTCCTGCTGGTTTCCGCGCAACTGGCGCGGCGTGGCGCCGAACAGGCGCACGTAATCGCCGAACTGCGAGTGGTGATAGGCCCAGCTCGCCATCAGCTGGACGTCGTCGCCAAGGGCGTAGCGCGCCTCGCCTTCGAGGCCACGGAACATCAGATTGCCGGCATTCGCCAGGCCCGGTCGACCGTCGACGGTTTGCGGCACGACGAGGTTGGCGAAGTCCATGTAGAAGGCAGCGACATCCCAGCGCAGCTTGCCCTCGAGGTTGATGCCGCGCAGACCGGCTTCGCCGCTGGTGGCTTGTTCCGCCTCGAGGATCTCGGTCTCGGCTTCCGGACCGAAATCGACGACGGCCGGCTTGAAGCTGTCGCGATAGTTCGCGTAGGCCGTGAGGTAGTCGATGGCATCGGCATCGTCCCAGAGTCGATACGACGCGCCCAATGCGCCGGTCAGGCGCGTATCCCGGCGTTCGTCGTTGCCGAGTTCGACGCCGGACACGCCGGTTTGGACCAGGGCCGTATCGCGATCCTCGCGGGTGTGATTGAGCCGCAGGCCGGCGTCGACGTGGAAGCGTTCGCTCACGTCATGACCGAGGTCGGCATAGACGCCGAGGAATTCCCGGCGGTCGTCGGTCGCCGTGGTTTCGTCGATGCCGCGCGTCCCCGAGCGCGGCGCATCGAAGCCGTCGAGCGCGACGCTGTATTCGAAATTGCGGCTTTCCTGGTCGCCATTGCCATGCAGCCAGTCGGCGCCCCAGACCACGGACGTCGTGTCGCCGAACTTCGACACGATGTGTGTATCGGCATACAGGTCGGTGCTGCCGCGGGTTTGCGCATAACCGTCGGCATTGATCGCCGGCGCAGCCGCAAATCCTTCGCGCAGGAAACCGCGGATCAGTTCGCCATCGGTGCGCGCGACGGCCACACGCGTCTGCCACGGCCCGAGCGCGGTGTCGCGGTCGTAGCGCGTCGACACCTGCAACCGATTTTCGTCGAGGTGCGCGTCGCCGGGATTGTGGTTGGCGTCGAGCGGCGTGCGCGGCGTCAGGCCGGCGCCTTCGCGCAGCTGCGGGCTGTTCGGGTCCTGGCGCAGCAGGCTCAGATCGACATCGAGTCCGAAGCGGCCGGATTCGGCATCGACCTCGGCGCGATACAGCAGATGGCCGCGGTCGTAACCGGCACGGTCGGCGGCGAGTTCCTGATGCTCCGCATTGGCGACCAGCGAATCCTTCCAGCCGCCGTGGCTCGATAGCGGCGCCGCGAATTCGGCACGCAGACTGCCGCGCGAGCCGTAACCGAAGCCGACGCGCGACGGGCCTTCGCCCGCCGCGTAGTGGATGACGTGGATGACGCCGACGAAGGCCGTCGCGCCGTAGCTCACCGGCGCCGCGCCCTTCATCACCTCGATGCGTTCGACATTCGTCAGATCGAGGCTGGCGAGTGCCGGCACGAAGGCGCCGCCGGCCGGCACGCCGTCGACCAGCAGCAGGAAGGCGTCGAATTCGCGCAGTCCCCACAAGGCCGGCACCGACGATGCCGGGCCGCCGTCGCCTCCCGGGGAAGCTTCGACGCCGGCGACGAGCGCCAGTGCGGCGCGCAGATCGGTGGCGCCGCGCGCGCGCAATTCGTCGCCGCTGACGATGGTCACGGTGGCCGAGGTCCGGTCGATCGCGGTGTCGACCTTGCTGCTGGTCACTTCGACCGCATCCAGCCGGGCGGCATCGTCGGCGCGCACGGCCGCGGACAGCAACGTGGCGGCGACGACCACGGCGAGCAAGCTGGGACGAAGCGACATGTGAACCCTCGAGCGGCATTGCGGACGCGCAGCCTAGGCGCAGGCGCGATTCGCGGCCTCCGTCCCGGGACCGAGGCCGGATGCACTATCGTCCGCGTCCCGATGCCTTCGCCGCCGATGCCGAACTTGCCGCGCCCCTCCGGTCTGTTGCTCAAGCTCGCCGCGTTCTTCCTGATCTGCGGCGTGCCGGGGCTGTTCGCGCTCGATGCGGTACGCATGATGTTCGAGTTCCGGCAGATCGTGCAGATGCTGGACTCGCCGCGGATCGCCGCGGAGATCCGGCGCGAGGCTGAAGCCATCGGCCACCATCGCCGCGAGCGCGGTCTGGCCGGCATTGGCCTGGAGCGCGATCTCGAACGCTGGTTGCTGACCCTGACGCAGCCGGCGCGTTCGCCCTTCGGCGACAGCGCCTTCGCCCTGCTCGAATACGGCCCGCAGCCGTTCGTGGCGATGCTGGTCGACGACCGGGCGCGCACGCTGGCAACCACGCGCAACGGTTTCGCGCCGCCCGCGTCCGCGCCCGTCGACACGCCGCGCGTGCAACGCCTTTACCGCGCGCCGCTGGCCGGCCCGGGCGGGCGCGAGGAAGCGCTGGTGCTGTGGGTCGACCTGCCGCGACCCGGCGAGCGCATCTGGCGCAGCCTCAGCTTCGAATGGCCGATCGTGCTCGCCGGCGCGCTGGTCTTCGCCAGCGTCGCCGCCGTGTTCCTGAGCGGCTGGGTGACGCGGCGATTGCGCCGCATCGCCGCGACCGCGGACGCCTGGCGGCATGGGCGTTTCGAATTGCGCATCGACGATCCCGCACGCGACGAGATCGGCGCGCTGGCGCAACAGCTCGACACCATGCCGGCCGCCCTGGCGGAGCTCGTCGAACACCGCGCCGAACGCGCCGGCCGCCACGAACGCGAACGCATCGCCCGCGACCTGCACGACACGATCAAGCAGCAGGCATTCGCGCTGTCGATGCAACTCGGCGCGCTGCGCGCCGCACTGCCGGAAGCGCAGCGCGACCTGGCTGCGCTCGGCGAAGCGCGCGACCTGGCCGAGCAGATCCAGCGCGAACTGGCCGAACTGCTCGGCGAACTGAAGCCGCTGCCGCAGGCGGACTGGCGCGGCCGGCTCGAGGCACGCATCGCCGACTGGTCGCGGCGCAGCGGCATCGCCGCCGACAGCGCGCTCGACGCAGCCGAATACATCGCGCCCGCCCGCCACGACCTGCTGACCCGAGTGATCGACGAGGCGCTGGCCAACGTCGCGCGCCACAGCGGTGCAGGACGCGTCCGCATCGACCTGACCCACGCCGCCCAGCACTTCGAGTTGCGCATCGCGGACGACGGTCGCGGCGGCATCGTCGAAGGCCGCGGCCGCGGCCTGCAGCATCTGCGCGAGCGCGCGGCCGAACTGCCCGAAGGTCGCTTCGCGTGGCAGAGCGATGCCCGCGACGGCAGCCGCATCATCTTGCACTGGACCGAGACCGTGACATGACCCAAGAACGCATCCGCCTCGCGATGGCCGACGACCACCCCGTCGTGCGTCGCGGGCTGCGCGCCTTCCTCGCGTCGCAGCCCGAGTTCGACGTGATCGTCGAATGCGGCGATGGCGACGCCCTGATCGAATCGCTCCGCCGCACCGAGGTCGATCTGGTCCTGCTCGACCTGCTCATGCCCGGCGGCGGCGCCGGCCTGGTACAGCGTATCGGCGACATCGCGCCGGATGCGCGGGTCGTGGCGCTGACGTCGAGCGAGGATGCGCGGCTGCTGCTGGACG
Source organism: Ahniellaceae bacterium (assembly GCA_044229785.1). Classification (GTDB taxonomy): domain Bacteria; phylum Pseudomonadota; class Gammaproteobacteria; order Xanthomonadales; family Ahniellaceae; genus JADKHK01. The sequence continues at coordinate 9,626 of JBGASK010000080.1, read as the reverse complement.
TGTTGCAGGCAGGCGCGACCTCGGCCCTGCTCAAGGACAGCACGCCGGAGCAGTTGCGCGACGCCCTCGTCGCCACCCAGCGCGGCGAACGCGTGCTGCATCCGCGCATCGCCGCGCTGGTCGCCGGCCTGCGCGCACAGGCGCCGTTGCGCGCGGCGCTCAGCGCCCGCGAGCAGGACGTGTTGCGCCTGATCGCCCAGGGGCTCGGCAACGCCGACATCGCCGCGAAACTCGGCATCGGCATCAAGACCGTGAAGACGCATGTCAGCCATCTGCTGCTGAAACTCGATGTCGACGACCGCACCCAGGCGGCGGTACGCGCGCTCAAGGAAGGACTGGTTTGACCGGCTCGGAAATCTCCGAGCAACGCCGTGACCTTGCTCACGGATCGGGCCATCCAATCGCAAACAGATGTCTCAAACAAGCGTTTGACGCACTGCAGCGTGCGAAAAACGAGAACTGGTGCACACTTCACACCGCGCCACACTTGGGCACAGGGGCTCAAGTCAGCGGGGGACTCGGTCCGGCGCATCCAACACACACCACGCCGTCCGCGCGACCCCGCTCGCGTGCGCACCAAATCTGGGAGGGTTTCGTGAGCAAGCGTCGTACCGGTTTCCTGCTGTCCCTCGCTGCCGTCGCAGCGCCGTTCGCCACCGTCTCGGCCGCGCAACTCGCGACCAAGCAATTGGCTGGCCCGCCGTCCGAATTCGCCGACATGGCCGCCGTCGAACCGGCGCGCACCGCGGTGCATTCGAAGAGCGCGCTGTTGCCGGTACGCCTCGACAAGCAGGCCGATGGCCGTTTCGGCTGGTCGCAGACGCTGCCGGTCGAAGGCGAGGACCTGCGCCTGCTCAGCTTCTCGAACGCGAAGGCAGGTTGGGAGCTGACCCTGCGCGATCCGATGGGTTCGCACGCGAAGTCGGTGCGCGACCTGGCCCAGGAACTGGACCACACGAATTTCGCGCTGGAGGGCCAGAACTTCCCGGCCGTGCGTTACGGCTTCAAGGCGATGATTCCGGGCGACTGGACCTTGTCGGTGGCATCGACGACGGGCGGCGAAGGCTTCGTGCTCGTCGAAGGCGCCGGCAAGACGCGCCTGATGGCGCACCAGACCAGTTTCAATCAGCAAGTCGGCAAGCGCCTCGGCTTCGCCGCGTCGGTCTATGACGAAGAAGGCGGCGACAGCGCCCCGCAGATCGCCGAAGCCAAGCTGCGCGTGCGCGGTCCGGACGGCGTCGTCGAATACCCGATGTTCGACGACGGCCTGCACGGCGACGGCAAGGCGCTGGACGGCCTGTTCGGTGCCGATTTCGCGCCGCAGTCCGCGGGCGAGTTCACCGCCCAGGTCTTCGCGACCGGCCGTGGTGCGGACGGCAAGGGCTTCATCCGCAGCGCCGAGTTCGCGCTGCCGGTGGTGGCGGACGAACTGAGCGTTCGCGCCGGCACCGTGTACGGCAAGTCGATTTCCGATCGTCGCCTCGCGCTGGATCTCGACGTGTCGATCGCGAAGGCGAGCAGCGACCATTACCGCGTCATCGGCGAAGTCTGGGGGACCAGCCGCGACGGCAAGCGCGCCGTGCCGGTGGCCTGGATCGGCGGCATGAGCGAAGTCGAACAGGGGCGGCTGCCGCTGTCGCTGGACGCCCGCTGGATCGCCAAGGCGCATGCGGTCGGTCCGTTCACGCTGCGCAACCTGCGCATCGAGGACCCGAACCACTTCATTCCGCTGGCCAAGGTTGCCGCACTGCCGATCGACTTCGGCGCACTGCCGAAGGCGGCGTTCGAACGCACCGTGACGGTCGACGACGAGATGCTGCAGGGCCCGCGTCCGCTCAATGCCAATATCGGCAAGGGCGTAGGCACCAAACTGCTTCTGGTGCATGGCTACTGCTCAGGCAACGCCTGGGGACCCGTTGCCGGCCAATTCGCCAACGCAGCCGTGTTCCAGGACTTCAACCAGAACCGTAGCCACGACCAGTTCGCGAACCTGATCAAGAACTTCGGCGCCACCTGGAACTCGTTCGGCGTGGTCGCGCACAGCCAGGGCGGCGCGGCATCGCTGCACCTCTACACCTACTACTGGTCCGGTCTCGACTACGCCACCGGCGCCCGCCTGATCCAGTCGGTCGGCACGCCGTATCAGGGCACCGCGCTGGCCGGCAATGCCGCCGTGCTGGGTTCGGTTTTCGGCGTCGGCTGCGGCACCAACACCAATCTGACCTACAGCGGCGCCGCGAGCTGGCTGGCTGGCATCCCGACCACACGCCGCGCCAAGGTGAACTACTACACGACCTCGTTCACCGACCGCAGTTGGGTGTACGACTACTGCAACATGGCCACCGACGTGCTGCTCAGCGACCCCGAAGACGGCACCACCGAGAAGGCCTATGGCCAGCTCGGCGGCGCGATCAACCAGGGCCACAAGACCGGCTGGTGCCACACCAGCGGCATGCGCGACCCGGCCCAGGTCACCGACAGCAGTCGCAACGGCACGATGAACGCGAACGCGGCACGCTGATCGCACCCTGTTCGCAACCGAAACCGCGGTCCGCAAGGGCCGCGGTTTTTTTGTGCCTCAGCGGCGGATCAGCATGCCGGCCGCGAACTGTGCGGCCGGATCGCGCGAACGGTCGCCGGCAGGAAGGAGCGTCAGGAAGTTTGGCGATTGTCCACTTCGGACCACAGCACCGTCGCCATCCGCCCCGTGCGCTGGTCGCGCCGATGCGAATGGAAGCGCCCGCCATCGGCATGGGTGCAAAGGCCGCAGTCGGCGATGGCGGTCAGGCCGAGCTGCATCAGCCGCAAGCGCGCGAGCATCGCGAGATCGCAGAGGAAATGGGCGGGACGCGGGCTCGGCTTGAATGCGGCGAAGGCAAGTCTGTCCGCGGCGACGAAGGCATCGCGAACCTCCGGGCCGACTTCGAACGCCGGCTGGCGGATGCCCGGGCCGATCCAGGCGACGAGGCGTGCGGCATCGTGCCGCATCGCGGCGACCGTCGCTTCCAGCACGCCGGCGGCCAGCCCGCGCCAGCCTGCGTGCGCGGCGCCGATCACCGAACCATCCCGGGCCGCGAACAGCACCGGCAGGCAATCGGCGGTGAGGATCGCCAGCACGCGGCCCGGCTGTCGCGTTACTGCGGCATCGGCCTCGGGAACGTCCCCGGCGGCGACCGTATCGGCATCGATCACCTGGATGCCATGCACTTGCCGCAGCCACAACGGTTCGCCGGGCAGCGACAGCGCGCCGCGCAGCGCGGTCCGATTCGCGGCGAGCGCAGCGGGGTCGTCGCCAACGCGGTCGCCCAGGTTGAACGCATCGAACGGCGGCAACGAATGGCCGGGACCGCGGCGTGTCGTCGTGAACGCCTGCACGCCCGTCGGCACCTGCCATTGCGCGCGGACGAAACCGTCCATCAGGCCGATTCGGGCGGCGACGCGCGGCGCAGGAAGGCGATCAGTTCTTCCATGTCTTCGGGCATCACGGCGCTGAAGGCAACCTGCTTCTTCGTGCGCGGATGTTCGAAGGCGAGCTCGGCCGCATGCAGGGCCTGGCGCTTGAAGCTGCGCAGGCATTCGATCAGTGCCGGGCTCGCGCCCTTCGGCAATTTCAGGCCGGGACCGTAGAGCGGGTCGCCGACGATGCCATGGCGGATGTGGTTCAGATGCACGCGAATCTGGTGCGTGCGTCCGGTTTCCAGCTGGCAGCTCAGCAAGGTGTGGGCGCGGAAGCGTTCGATGACGCGGTAATGGGTGATCGCGTCGCGCCCGCCCTCCACCACTGCCATGCGGATGCGGTCGCGCGGATCGCGGTCGATCGGCGCGTCGACCTTGCCGCCGGCGATCAGGGTGCCGTTCACCAGCGCGATGTAGCGGCGATTGACTTCGCGCTCCGACAGTTGCGCCACCAGGGCGGTGTGCGCCTCCAGCGTCTTCGCGACCACCATCGCGCCCGACGTGTCCTTGTCCAGACGATGCACGATGCCGGCGCGCGGCAATTCGCGCAATTTCACGTCATGGTGCAACAGCGCGTTCACCAATGTGCCGCGGGCATTGCCTGCCCCCGGATGCACGACCAGGCCCGGCGGCTTGTTGATGACGATGACGTCGCGGTCCTCGTGCAGGATGTCGAGTTCGATCGCTTCCGGTTCGTCGCTGATCTCGATGTCGCGCTCGGCGTTCACGACCACGGCATCGCCGGCATGCACGCTGTCCTTCGGACGCATGACCGCGCCATTCAAGGTGGCGCGGCCGTCCTTGATCCAGGTCGACAGGCGCGAGCGCGAGAATTGCGGCAAGGACTCGGCCAGCGCCTGATCGAAGCGTTTTCCGGCCAGTTCCGGGCCGATGCGGAAATCGAAGCGTTCGGCGCTGGGCGCGTCCTGCTCGGTGTCGAGAATGTCGTTCATGGGGTTTCCGGGCGCTAGAGGGTCTGAACCCCGCGCGAATCGTGACGGATGGCCCGGTCCCGACGGGCGGCCGGGATGGGCTATGATGCGTTTCTCATTCTAGGACGGTTTTGTGCCCGTGCGCCTGAAGATTCCCGCCCGACTGCTGCTCCTTGCCCTGATTCCCCTGTTCACCGCCTGCAACAGCCGCGTGCGCCTCGAAGCCGCGGAAACGCTGCCGGTGGACGCGATGTACACCGAAGCCAAGACCGCGCTGGACGAAGGCGAGATCGACCGCGCCGTGAAGTTCTACGAGCGCCTGGTTGCGCGTTTCCCCTACGGCAAGTACCACGAGCAGGCGCAGATCGAACTCGCCTATGCGTTGTACAAGGACAACAAGCCGGACGAAGCGCTGTCGGCGATCAACCGTTTCATCAAGATCTACCCGACGCATCCGCGCATCGACTATGCCTACTACCTGCGCGGCCTGGTGAACTTCAATCGCCGCATCGGCCTGCTCGAGAAGTATTTCTCGGACGACATCACCCGCCGCGATCTGCAGTACGTGCGCCAGAGCTTCCAGGATTTCGGCGAACTGGTGAACAAGTATCCGGACAGCAGCTACGCGCCCGATGCCCGCCAGCGCATGGTCTACCTGCGCAACGGCCTGTCCAACGCGGAACTGATGGTCGCGAACTACTACTTCCGCCGCGGCGCCTACATCGCTGCGGCCGGACGCGCCAAGTTCCTGGTCGAGACCTATCAGGAAGCCCCGGCCATCGGCGACGCGCTCGCCATCATGGCCGAAAGTTATCGCCGCATCGGCCGCACCCAACTCGGCGACGAGACGGAACAGGTGCTCAAGCTCAACTACCCCGAGCACCCCTACCTGGCAGGCAACTGGCCGGCCAAGCGCAGCAAGTGGAAGCAGCTGAATCCGTTCAGCGGCTGATCACCGCCAGCCGGACGTGATCGGATAGCGCCGGTCGCGACCGAAGGCGCGTTGGGTGATGCGTGGGCCGGGGGCCGATTGCCGACGTTTGTATTCGTTGCGCAGCACCATGCGCACGACGCGTTCGACCGTCGCGGCATCGAAGCCTTCGGCGATGATGTCGGCGCGAGAGCGGTCCTGCTCGATGTAGCGCTTCAGGATTTCGTCGAGCAGTTCGTACGGCGGCAACGAATCCTGGTCCTTCTGGTTGTCGCGCAATTCGGCCGAGGGCGGGCGCGTGATCACGACTTCGGGAATCGCCGGCGAGATCGCGTTGCGATAGCGGCACAGGTCCCAGACTTCGGTCTTGTAGACGTCCTTGAGCGGGGCGTAGCCGCCGCACATGTCGCCATAGAGCGTGGCGTAACCGCAGGCCATCTCGCTCTTGTTGCCGGTCGACAGCACCATCGCACCGAACTTGTTCGACAGCGCCATCAGGATCATGCCGCGGATGCGCGCCTGCAGGTTCTCTTCGGTCACGTCCGGCGCGCGTCCGGCGAACATCGGCGCGAGCGTCGCGGTCATCGCATTGAAGGCCTCCTCGATCGGCGCGACGTGGTAGTTCACGCCGAGCAGCTTCGCCTGCGATGCGGCTTCGTCGAGCGACAGCTGCGAGGTGTAGCGCGTCGGCATCATCACCGCGGTCACTTGTTCCGGGCCGAGCGCATCGACCGCGAGCGCCAGCGTCAGCGCCGAATCGACGCCGCCCGACAAACCCAGCAACACGCCCGGGAAGCGGTTCTTGCGCACGTAATCGCGCGTGCCGCGTACCAGCGCGTTGTAGACGCGGGCGTCGTCGCCGGCTTCGCAAGCCGGCCAGTCGACCGGGACGAAACGGCGCGACGCGATCTCGTAGTCGACGGCGAGCAGATGGTCCTCGAACGCCGGTGCCGGTCCGGCGATCTGGCCGTCGCGGTCGACCAGGAACGCGCCGCCGTCGAAGACCAGATCATCCTGCCCGGCGACCAGGTTCACGTAGGCGATCGGCACGTCGTGTTCGCGTGCGCGCCAACTCACGACCGTATGGCGATCGATGCGATTGCGCGGATTGAACGGCGAGGCGTTGATGACGAGGAAGGCATCGGCACCCACCTGCAACGCACGTTGCGCCGGTTGCGGATCCCAGATGTCCTCGCAGATCAGCGGCGCGAAACGCACGCCGTCCAGTTCGACGGTGGCCGCCTGGTCGCCCGCGGCGAAGTAGCGCTTCTCGTCGAAGACCGTGTAGTTCGGCAGCGCCTGCTTGCGATACCGCACCAGCACGTCGCCGTCGCGGATCCAGCTCAGCGCGTTGTAGCGACGCTCGCCTTCCTGCACCGGATGGCCGACGATCAGGTCGATGCCGCGCACGCGCTCGGCGACCTTCGCGAGGTATTCGTCGCAGGTCCTGATGAAGCTCGGACGCAGGATCAGGTCTTCGGCCAGATAGCCGGAGAGCGTCAGCTCCGGAAACACGATCAGGCGTGCGCCGAGTTCGTCGCGGGCGCGCTCGGCGAGCGCGACGATGCGATCCGCGTTCTCGGAAATGGCCGCGACCGGAAAGTCGAACTGCGCGAGCGCGATGCGGATGGTCGACATGACATCTCCGATGCAAATGTGGGAGCGGCCTCCGGCCGCGATCTCTGGACAAAAAGATCGCGGCCGGAGGCCGCTCCCACCAGAACTCGGCTTACTTGCGCGCCTTCAGCGCCGCTTCGATGGTGCGGCCGAGATCCGCCGGCGACTTCACCGTGGTCACGCCCGCCTTCTCCAGCGCCGCGAACTTGGCCGCCGCCGTGCCCTTGCCGCCCGAGATGATGGCGCCGGCATGACCCATGCGCTTGCCCGCAGGCGCCGACGCACCGGCGATGAAGGCGACGACCGGCTTCTTCACGTATTCCTCGATGAATTCGGCCGCTTCCTCTTCGGCCGAACCGCCGATTTCGCCGACCATGATGATGCCTTCGGTCTGCGGATCGTCCTGGAACATGCTCAGGCAGTCGATGAAGTTGAGGCCGTTGATCGGATCGCCGCCGATGCCGATGCAGGTGCTCTGGCCAAGACCTGCGTTCGTGGTCTGGAACACCGCTTCATAAGTCAGCGTGCCCGAACGCGAGACGATGCCGATCTTGCCCGGCTTGTGGATGTGGCCCGGCATGATGCCGATCTTGCATTCGCCCGGGGTGATGATGCCCGGGCAGTTCGGCCCGATCAGCACGGTGTCCGGGTAGTGCGCCAGCGCATTCTTGACGCGCAGCATGTCGAGCACCGGAATGCCTTCGGTGATCGCGACGATGACGCGGATGCCAGCATCGGCCGCTTCGAGAATGGCATCGGCCGCGAACGGCGGCGGCACGAAGATCATCGACGCGTCGGCGCCGGTTTCATCGACCGCTTCCTGCACGGTATCGAACACCGGCAGGCCGACATGCTGGGAACCGCCCTTGCCCGGCGTGACGCCGCCGACCAGCCGGGTGCCGTAATCCAGCGCCTGTTCCGAGTGGAAGGTGCCCTGGCTGCCGGTGAAACCCTGGCAGATGACCTTGGTGTCTTTGTTGACGAGAACGCTCATGGTCGCTGCTCCTTAAGCCTTGACTGCCGCGACCGCTTTCTGCGCCGCATCGTTGAGATCCGTCGCCGGAATGATCTTGAAGCTGGAACCGGCCAGCAGTTCGCGGCCCTTCTCGACGTTCGTGCCTTCGAGACGCACGACCACCGGAATCGTGACGCCGACTTCCTTGACCGCGGCGATGATGCCTTCCGCGATCATGTCGCAGCGGACGATGCCGCCGAAGATGTTCACCAGGATCGCCTTGACCTTGTCCGAACTCAGGATCAGCTTGAACGCCTCGGAGACGCGCTCCTTGGTGGCGCCACCGCCGACGTCGAGAAAGTTCGCCGGTTCGCCGCCGGCGAGCTTGATCACGTCCATCGTCGCCATCGCTAGACCGGCGCCGTTGACCATGCAGCCGATGTTGCCGTCCATCTGAACGTAATTGAGGTGATGGTTCACGGCTTCGGCTTCGGCCGGGTCTTCCTGGTTGATGTCGCGCATCGCCGCCAGCTTGGGATGGCGGAACTCGGCGTTGTCGTCCGAATTGAGCTTGCCGTCCAGCGCCATCAGGTCACCCGAGGCGACGATGGCGAGCGGGTTCAGTTCGATCAGCGCCATGTCCTTGTCCATGAACAGCTTGTAGACGCCGGTCATGATCTTGGTGAGCTGGCCGACCTGCTTGGTCGAGAGCCCCATTGCGAACCCGACCTTGCGGCACTGGTAGGGCTGCAGACCCTGCACGTAGTCGACGATGACGGTGTGGATCGCTTCCGGGTTGTCCTTGGCCACCTGTTCGATGTCGACGCCGCCCGAGGCGGAGACGATGAAGGACACCGCCTTGGTGGCGCGGTCGACCAGGCAGCTCAGGTACAGCTCCTGCTCGATGTCGTTCGCTTCGGAGATCAGCACCGTGTCCACCGGCAGCGCGCGGCCGGCCGACTGGTAGGTGACCATCTTGGTGCCGAGCATCTTGCCGGCCGCTTCCTTGACCGTGTCGATGTCACGGGCGAGCTTGACGCCGCCCGCCTTGCCGCGGCCGCCGGCATGGATCTGCGCCTTCACGACCCATTGTTCGCCGCCGATGGCGCGCGCGGCTTCAGCCGCCTGGTCGATGGTGGAAGCGATACGGCCGGCCGGCACCGGAATGCCGTATTCAGTGAACAAAGCTTTCGCTTGGTACTCGTGGAAGTTCATGAGTCACCTTGAGGGAGGGAGCGGAGGCGGGCCGGAACGGAGCCCGGCCAGAAAATTCGGGCGCGTATTGTGCCAAAGCCGGGCGGCAAAGGCGAAAGGAGAAATGCGGCGGGCGATGTGCTAAGAACCCGCGACCCATCGCGAGCCCATGGCCTTGCTCGACCGCACCCGCTCCCGCTACAGCGACCGCAGCCTGGTCCAGCGCGAAACCTATTTCTTTTCGCTGTATCGCGTGCTTCAGGCGACCTTGCTGGTCGGGCTGCTGTTCACGCCGTTCGGCAACCAGCTGGTGCTGGCGGACGATCCCTTGTTCGCGCGCGCCGTCTCGATCGTCTATGTCGCCGCGGCGCTTTTGCTGCTCTTCTGGGGCAGCGTCGGCGACCACACCCGACGACTGCCGGTCTATGTCGGCATCGCGATCGACATCGCCGCAACCTTGCTGAGCCTGCACGCCACATCGAACCTCGATGCCGGCATCGCCACGCTGATCCTCATCAACATCGCCAGTGCCGCAACACTG
>JBGASK010000079.1:0-15007 GCA_044229785.1 Ahniellaceae bacterium | reverse complement strand
GGTTCGAACCTGCTGGACTTCGCCAAGTCCGAACGTTACTCCGGCGACAGCGACTGGACGAAACGCAGCCTGCGCCTGAAGGTTCCAGAATTCACCAGCCAACTCGTGGTTGCGGTGACCCTGGAGGACGCAGGCACGATCTGGATCGACAACGCCCGCTTGAGCGCCGTCGAACAACCCTGAGGCAACGCGGCGATCGCATCACGCGACCGCCGCGGCACCATCAACAGATCACTGCAGCGGTGCAGACCTGCGGCGACGACGGAACCAGTCGGCCACGTCGTCGACCACGGTATAGGCCGCCGGCACCACGATCAGGCTGAGCAGGGTCGAGGTCATCAGGCCGCCGATCACCGCGATCGCCATCGGCGCACGGAAGCTCGAATCGGCGCTCAGTCCGAACACGATCGGGGCCATGCCCGCAGCCATCGCGATGGTCGTCATCACCACCGGTTGCGCGCGCTTGCGGCAGGCGTCGATCAACGCATCATGCTGGCTCAGGCCATGTTCGTCCTCGGCCATCACCGCATAGTCGACGAGCAGGATCGAGTTCTTGCTGGCCACGCCGATCAGCATCAGCAGGCCGATCAAGGCCGGCAGCGACAGGTAGTTCTGCGTCAGCAGCAGCAGGCCGAAGGCGCCGCCGGCACAGAGCGGCACCGCGGTCAGGATGGTCAGCGGCTGCAGCGCGCTGTTGAACAGCAGCATCAGCACCATGTAGATGCAGATCAGGCCGGCGGCCATCGCCAGCACGAAACCGAAGAACAGTTCGACGAACACTTCGGCGTCGCCGGTGTTCAGGAAGCTCACCCCCGGCGGCAATCGTTTCACGCTCGGCAACTGCTCGACTTCGCTCATCACCTCGCCGAGCGGGCGGCCGTTGAGTTCGGCGGTCAGCGTGACGTTGCGGCTGCGCTGATACCGATCGATCTGTGCCGGGCCGCTGTCGAGGCGGATGTCGGCGACTGCGGACAAGGGCACCGGACCGTGCTTGCCGGGCACGCGCAGGTCGGCGATCAGCGATGCGGTTGCCAGCGCCGATTTCGCGACGCCGACACGAATCGGTATCTGCCGGTCCGGAAGGTTGAGCTTGGCCAGTCGCTGCGAAAAATCGCCGGCGGTCGCGATGCGTGCGGCTTCCGCGATATCGGCGGTCGCAACGCCGAGATCGGCGGCACGCGCCGGGTCCGGCTCGATGACGATTTCGGGCCTCAACAGCGCGGCGGTCGAGGTGATGCTGCCGAGTCCGGGCAAGGTGCGCAAGTCGCGCTCGAGTGCGGCCGCGGCTTCGCCCAGCGTCTTGCCGTCGTCGCCAGACAACACCAGCTGCATCAGTTCGCCCGGTTCGGTGCTGAGAAAGCTGATGCGCGCGCCGGCCACGTCCGCGAGCAGACGACGCACCTCGTTTTCGAGCTGCTTCTGGCTGCGTTCGCGATGGCGCGCTTCGCCCCAGTCGAGGATCAGCGTCGCCTTGCGGGTCTCGCCGATGCCGGTCTTGGTCGGGTCGCCGATGTCGAGCACGGCGCCGATCGACGAATACACCTGCTTCAATTCCCCGATCGGCTTGAGCTTCGCACGCACCTCCTCGGCGACCGCGTAGGTTTCCTCGATCCTGGTGCCGGGCGGCAATTCGATGCTGAGGTTGCTGCGGCCAAGGTCGGAGGTCGGAATGAAGGTGGCCGGGATCAGCGGCACGATGGCGAGCGAGGCGACGAACAGCAGGGCCGCGACGATCAGTGTCAGCCAGCGATGGCGCAACGCAGCGTCGACCCAGCCGAGATACCAGACCATGACCTTGCCATCGTGCTCCTGGACGGGTTTCGCACGCATCTGGTAGGCCGCCATCATCGGCGTCAGCAGGCGCGCGACCAGCAGCGAGAACAGCACGGCCGTGGCCGCGGTCCAGCCGAATTCGCGGAAGAACTTGCCGGGAATGCCGGGCATGAAGGCGACCGGCACGAACACGGCCGCCAGCGTCAGCGAGGTCGCGATCACGGCGATGCCGATCTCGTCGGCGGCCTCGCGTGCGGCATCGATCGGCTTCTTGCCCATGCGCAGATGGCGCACGATGTTCTCGACTTCGACGATGGCGTCGTCGACCAGAATGCCGACCACGACGCTCAAGGCCAGCAGGGTAATCAGGTTCAGGCTGAAGCCGAACCAGTGCATGACCGCGAAGGTCGGGACGATCGACAGCGGCAGCGCCACCGCGCTGACCCAGGTCGCGCGCCAGTCGCGCAAGAACAGAAAGACGACCGCCAGCGCCAGCAGCGAACCTTCGAGCAGCATCGTCATCGACGAGGAATACGAACGCTCGGCTTCCTCGACCGTGGAATTGACCAGCACGAACTTCACGCCCGGATGCGCCGCTTCCAGCTGCTTCAACGTCGCCCGCACTTGCTGCGCCACCGCGACTTCGCTGCTGCCGCGCGAACGCGACAGGTCGAAGCCGATGACGGATTGGCCGTTCAGCAGCGCGATCTGGCTGGTGTCGGCGGCGGCGTCGCGGAGGGTCGCGATGCTGTCCAGACGCACCGAACGGCCGTCCGCCAGACTGATCGAGTACGCACGCAAGGCGTCGGCATCGGCGACGGTGCCGACGGTGCGCACGACCTGGCGTTCGCCGGCCCATTCCATCTGCCCGCCCGGGCGCTCGACCTGGATGCGCGCGAGCTGGCTGGACACCTGCCCCGCGGTGATGCCGAACGCGTTCAATGCCTGCGGATCGAGGTCGACGCGCACTTCGCGTTCGATGCCGCCGATGCGCTTCACCGTGGCGATGCCCTTGATGCCGTACATCGCCTTGCTCACCGTGCGGTCGACGAACCAGGACAATTCGTCCGGCTGCATGCGTTCGGATTCGACCGCGTAGGTCAGCAAGGTGCCGCCGACCACTTCGATCTTGGCGACGATCGGCTCCTCGATGTCGACCGGCAGGTCCATGCGGATGCGGCTGACGGCATCGCGCACGTCGTCGAGCGCGACCTGCACGTCGACTTCGAGCTGGAATTCGATGGTCGTGGTCGACACGCCTTCGTTGACGTTCGACATCACGCGCTTGACGCCGTTGATGGTGGCGACCGCGTCCTCGATCTTGCGCGTCACCTCGGCTTCGAGCTGGCTCGGCGCGGCGCCCGGCAGATTGATCGTGGTCGCCACCATCGGAAAGGCGATGTCCGGGAAACGCGCGATCGGCAGCTTGATGAAGCCGTGGATGCCGGCCACGCACAACACGAAGAAGATCATCAGCGCCGGCAGCGGTCGCCGGATCGCCCATGCGGAGACGTTGAACATGTCAGCCTCCGTTGCTCACGCGCACCAGGTCGCCGTCGGACAGGAAGGCGCCGCCGCGACTGACCACGCGCTCGCCCGCCTGCAGCCCGCTGCGCACTTCGATGCGCTCGCCGTCGATGCGCCCGAGTTCGACCCGACGGCGTTCGACGCGGTTCCGGCTCTTCAGCGTGAACACGTAGGCATAGCCGTCGCGGCGCACGACCGCAGCCACCGGCACCGACAGCGCCTCGCCCTCGCCGACGAGAATGCGACCTTCGGCGAACATGCCGGCGCGCAGCTGGCCCGGTTCGGGCAGGTCGGCGTGCACGGTGCCGGTGCGCGTGGTCGCGTCCAGCGACGGCGACACCGCACGCACCTTGCCGCGAACCATGCCGCCGTCGCGCTGGCGCACTTCGACTTCGGCGCCGACCTGCACATCGAGCAGATCGGTCTCGTTCAATTCCGCACGCCATTCCAGGCGGCCGTCGCGGATCATCGTCAGCAACTGCGCACCCGCCATCACCACCATGCCGGGCTCGGCCGTGCGTGTGGCGATGACGCCATCGTCCGGCGCCCGCAGCGTCGCGAACTCGCGTCGCAGCTTGGCCGCTTCGTATTGCGCCGCCGTGGTCTGCGCGCGCGCCTCGGCCTGCACCATTGCCGCGCGCAACTGGTCGTGGTCGGCGACGCTGATCAGCTTCTGCGTCTTCAGCGCGTCGCCACGATCCAGCTGGCTCCTGGCCAGCAGGATGCCGGCCCGCGCCTCGTTCAGCGCCGCATCGGCCATCTGCAACTCGCTGTCGAGCGTGCGGGCATCAAGCGCGACCAGCACATCGCCCCGTTTCACCGCATCGCCCACTTCGACCTTCACGTCGGCGACGCGCAAACCGCTCAGTTCGACGCCGAGTTGCATGTCCTGCCAGGCCGCGACGGCGCCGGAAACGGTGACATGTCGTGCCAGCGGCGCCTGCACGACCTGGGTCAGTTCCACCGCCAGCGCGGCACTGCCGGCAACGGCCGGCTCGGCTTTCGAATCCGGTTGCCCGCCGCAGGCAGACAACAGCAATACGGCGGTCACGCCCAGGGCGGCCGCGATCGATCGATGTTTCATGGTGATTTCCAGGACAAGACAGAAACCGTGTGCGGACCCGACAGCGCCAGCCAGAAGCGTCGCCGGTCGAGTTCGCCTATCGACTGCCCATGATAACGTGCGCGGCTGTCCTGCCCTGTCGTGACTTCCGTCATGGAACGGGGTGCATCTGCCCTGGAATGCCCATGCCTCTGCTGCAACTCCTGAAGGTCGACCTCGCGGTCGGCGGTCCGAAACTGCTCGACGGCGTCGACTTCACGATCGATCCGCGCGAACGCGTCTGCATCGTCGGCCGCAATGGCATGGGCAAGACCACGCTGATGCGCCTGATCGCCGGCGAGATCCGCGCCGACGACGGCGAGGTGCGCGTGTCCGACGGCGTACGCGTCGCCAAGCTCGACCAGGAAGTGCCGCGCGGACTCGACGGCGACGTCTTCGACGTGGTCGCTGCGGCGCTCGGCGACATCGGCGCGCTCGTCGCCGAATACCATCACCTGATCGAGCACGGCGACACCGGCGGCGATCGCTTCGCCGACGTGCAGACGCAAATTGAGGCACGCGGCGGCTGGTCGCTGGACCAGCGCGTGTCGAATCTGCTGGCGCGCCTCGAATTGCCGTCGGAAACGGCGTTCTCGTCGCTGTCGGGCGGCATGAAGCGGCGCGTGCTGATGGCGCGTGCGCTCGTGGTCGAACCGGATGTGCTGCTGCTCGACGAACCGACCAACCATCTCGATCTCGAAGCCATCGACGCGCTCGAGGCCTCGCTGCTGGGCTTTGCCGGCAGCCTGATCTTCGTCACCCACGATCGCCGGTTTCTGCGCCGGCTCGCGACCCGCATCGTCGAAATCGATCGCGGCCAGCTCACCAGCTGGCCCGGCGACTACGACAACTACCTGCGGCGGCGCGAGGAGCGCCTGCACTCTGAAGCGCAAGCCAACGCGCACTTCGACCGCAAGCTGGCCGAGGAAGAAGTCTGGATCCGCCAGGGCATCAAGGCGCGCCGCACCCGCAACGAGGGCCGCGTGCGCGCGCTCGAAGCGATGCGCCGCGAACGCGCGCAACGGCGCGAGCAACAGGGCAAGGTCAGCCTGGCGGTCAGCCAGGCGGCGCCGTCCGGCAAGCGCGTGGTCGAAACCCGCGACCTGCGTTTCGCCTACGGCGATCGCGTGCTGGTCGATGGATTGACCACGACCATCCAGCGCGGCGACCGCGTCGGCATCGTCGGCCCGAACGGCGCCGGCAAGAGCACCCTGATCCGCCTGCTGCTCGGCGACCTGCAGCCGAGTTCGGGCGAAGTGATCCGCGGCACCAACCTCGAAGTCGCCTACTTCGACCAGCACCGCATGGCGCTGAACGAGGAACTCAACGCACTCGACAACGTCGCCGGCGGTTCGGACAGCGTCGAGATCAACGGCCAGCGCAAGCACGTCATCGGCTACCTGCAGGACTTCCTGTTCACGCCGGAGCGCGCACGTGCGCCGATCACCAAACTCTCCGGCGGCGAACGCAATCGCCTGCTGCTGGCCAAACTCTTCGCGCGTCCGGCCAACGTCATCGTCATGGACGAACCGACCAACGACCTCGACATCGAGACGCTGGAGCTGCTCGAGGAACTGCTCGCGAGCTGGCCCGGCACCCTGCTGCTGGTCTCGCACGACCGCGACTTCCTCGACGCCGTCGTGTCCAGCACCCTGGTGTTCGAAGGCGACGGCCGCGTGCGCGAATACGTCGGCGGCTACAGCGACTGGCTGCGCCAGCGTCGCGAGCCGGCCGCGATGTCGACCGCGCCACAGGCCGTGACGGCCGCCATCGCCTCGACGAATGCGCCCGCCGCAACACCGCCGGCGAACCGCAAGCGCTCGTTCAAGGATCAAAGAGAACTCGCCGAACTGCCCGCGCGCATCGAACAACTCGAAACCGCACTCGCCGCGCTCGACGCCCGCATGCTCGAACCCGCCTTCTACCAGCAGCCCGCCGCGGCCATCACCGCCGCGAACGAAGAACGCGCCGCCAAACAGGTCGCGCTCGATGCGGCTTATGCGCGGTGGGCGGAGTTGGATGGGTGAACGTACGGTCGCGACGCACGCGTCGCTCCTGCGGAATCATCGAGAACCGGATGCCATCGACTTCACCGCCGCCGCATCCAGCCGCAGCACCGGATACAGGCCCAGGTCCCATTCGCCCCAGGACGAGCGCAGGTAGAACCAGTTCAATCGCGCATACGGATTCTTGGCGAAATCGGGTTCGGCGGCGAGCTTGGCCTCGAACTCGGCCTTGAGCTTCGGGTCTTTCGCCATCAGGTCGCGCGCGAGTTGCTCGGCGACGCGGGCGTCGGCGTATTCGCGCTGCTCGAAGATGCTGTTGAAATCGCCCCAGCGCACGGCGGAATCGGGCGCATCGGGCTCGAGGATGTGCAGCGCGACGTTCGCCAGCGGCTGATCCATCGGCACCAGCCAGCTGCCGGCACGCACCGGCATCTCGCGCGATTCGCGGCGATGCGCGAACGCGGCGATCGCGATGCGGCCTTCGAACGAGGCCGGCGCGTACTGCGGATTCGACAGCAGCGAAACATCCGCCTTGACGCGCACATCGTTCTCGATGCGACTCAGCTTCACGCCATGCACCTGCAGACGTTCGACCAGGCGTGTCCACTGCGCCGGAATCACGTAGGCGGCGGGTGGCGAAACCGATTGCGCGATCTTGACCTGACGATAGAACGGCACGGTGAACGTCTTCGGCTTGCTCGGGTCGTAGCGGATCCATCGGTCGCCGCTGATGTCGCTTTGCGCGACGGTCCAGTCGAAGCCCTTGAACACGAAGTCTTCGGCGATGCCGGCATTGGCGAGCTGGATCGGATACGTCGCCGCAGCATCGGCTGCGCGGGCGATGGTGTCGGCATCGACCTGGCGCGTCGCGGCCCGCAGCTGGCCCGGATGCGCGGCGATCTCGTCGAGGATGGCGGCGATCACGTCATAGGTCGCACGCACCCGCACCGGATACGGCTTCAGCATGTGCGTTTCCAGCAGCAGGCCGACACGGCCGCGCGCCACCGCATACCCGGTCGAATAACGCGGCCCGGCGCCGAAATTGGTGAAGCCCTTGGTCGGGTCGACCGGATCGTTCAACTCGATGTAGGGCGCGATCAGATGCCCCTCCCGTTCGAGACGCGGCTGCACACGTCCGACCAGAACCTCGTTCTGCCATGCGCGCAGGCGCGGATGCTGGGTCGCATCGTTGTCCATCGACCAGGTCAGGTCGTACTGGTAGTCGGCGCCATTGGTGGTGTGGCTGTCGATCAGCAGGTCCGGATTCCACTGATTGATCAGGCCGAGCAAGGCGCGCATCTCGGGCGCATCGGCCTTGATGTAGTCGCGATTGAGGTTGAGGCGCTGGCTGGTCGCGCGCCAACCCATCTCGACCGGACCGTCCTGGTTGATGCGGTTGAACATCGAGCGACGCTCGTGGCCGTCGAGGTTGAAGATCGGCACGAACACGAGCGTGACATGGTCGAGCCAGCGCAACACGCGCCTGTCTTTTGCAGCGACTTCGGACAACAGGATCAGGCCCGCGTCCTTGCCTTCGATCTCGCCGGCGTGAATGCCGGCCTGCACGAACACGACCTCGCGATCGGGCTTCGCTTCGCCGACGACCACGACCTTGAGCGCACGCCCTTCCGGCGTGGTGCCGAAGGTCTGCACGGCGATGCGGTCGCTCATCGCGTCGAGCCGGTCGATGAAGGCGAAAGTGGCTTCCGCATCCGGCGTGCGCAACAGCTTCTCGGCTTCGGCCGGGGTTTCGAGGCGTTTGGCTTCGGCAAGGCTGGCAAGCAGGATGGGCAGGATCAGGATCGAACGTTGCATGATTGCCTCGGCGTCATGTTGAAGTCCTGTGGGGCCAGATCTGTGGAAGCGGGCTTCTGTGGGAGCAGGCTCTGTCCCGCGATCTCGATGCGAGACCATCGCGGGACAGAGCCCCACAAAAGCAGGAATGTTCAGGGCTCGGCAGCACGCCGCTTCATCGCTTCGGCGACATCATGGCCGAGCCAGCCGTCGATGAGCTTGTGGATGCCGTACAGCACCGGGGTCGCCGCCAGCGCGAAGCTGGATTTGTACAGGTAGTTCACGGTGCCGACGGCGAGGAACAGCGATACCGGCCATTGCTGCGGTCCGAGCACGAAGGCGATGTAGAGCACGATGAAGCTGTCGAAGAACTGCGATACCAGGGTCGAACCGGTCGCGCGCAGGCCCAGCCAGCGTTCGCCGGTCCAGTCGCGAATGCGATGGAACACGGCGACGTCGATCAATTGCGCGAACAGGAAGGCGGTGACGGAACCGGCAATGGTCCACAAGCCCTGGCCGAAGGTCGCGACGAAGGCCGCCTGCATGTCCGGCACGCCCTGCGACTGCCCGGCGCCGATCCAGAATCCGGCCGGTTCGAGATGCATCGCGACATAGGCGAAGAGGAAGCCATACAGGATCAACCCGACCGCCAGCCAGGAAATGAAGCGCACGCCGCGCCGGCCGTAGTATTCGTTGATGATGTCGGTCATCACGAACACCACCGGCCACAACAGCACGCCGGCAGTGAAGTTCAGCGTGCCGCCCTGCCCGAACAGCGACCAGTGCACGTCGTCGATGCCGAGCGTCGGCTCCAGCGCGAAGATCTTCACGCCGATGAATTCGGCGAGGATGGCATTCGCGACGAAGAAGGCCGACAGGATCAGGAACAGTTTCTGCGCGCGCGACAGATCGGTCATCGGATCGGTTCCTCGTTCTCGCGATAGAAATTCAGCGTTTCCGGCGCCTTGGCGCCGCCGGAAATGATGAAGGCCATGGCCTGGTCGACGGTCCAGTCGGTCGGCGTCAGTTTCGACACCGGCACCACCTCCAGATAACCCGAGGTCGGATTCGGCGTGGTCGGCACGTAGACGGCGGCGACTTCCTCGCCGGTGCGCGCGTCCTTCAGCACCCGCGTGACCAGGCCGATGGTCTTCATCTCGGGCGACGGGAAATCGATCAGCACCACGCGCTGGGTGCCGTCCGGCTTGGTCTGCAGCGCTTCCAGCAACTGCTTGGTGCCGCCGTAGATGGTCTTGGCCAGCGGCACGCGTTCCAGCGTCTGCTCGAACAGCAGCAGCAGGCGCTTGCCGATCACGCGCCGGCTCAGCCAGCCGGTGAACAGGATCACCGAGACCGTCATCAGCACGCCCAGCACGAACTGGGTAGTCGGCGACGCCAGCCAGCCGAACAGCGCCGGATGTGCCTGCGCCAGCGGATTGAACAACGCGCGGATCCACGGCGCCGACAGCATCGACAGGCCCTGGAACACGAACTTGAACACGATCCAGGTCAGCCAGATCGGGATCAGGGTCAGCAGACCGGTGACGAAGTATCGTTGCAGCAGACGTCGGATCATGGCGCTCCTCCCGGTCCGACAGTGTGCCGACGATGGTCTACGCTGACCAGCGCCCGCGCGCGCCGCTATGCTCGCGTCATGAACGCGACCTACCTGCCGCTGGCCGAACGCGCCCGTCATCCGCACTGGGCGCGGCCGATCGTGGTGGCATTGATCGGCCTGCCCGGCGCCGGCAAGTCGACGCTCGCGAACGCACTCGCCGATCGGCTCGACCTGCGCATCGCCAATCGCGACGTGATCGCCAAGGCGCTGTTCCCGCACTGCAGTTATTCGCTGCCGGAAAAACGCGCGGCGTTCCACGCGCTGCTGCTGTCGGTGGAGGTGAATGGCGCGCTCGGCGAATCGACGGTGATCGACGGCATGACCTTCTCCAGCCGCGCCGACCTCGAACGGGTGGCGCGCATCGCCGCGAAATACGACCTGATCCTGATCCCGATCTGGCTGGATCTGCCCGCCGACGTGGCCAAGGCGCGCATCCACGCCGATCGCCGTGCCGGTCGCTACCACCCCGCCGACGATCGCACGCCGGCCATGGTCGATGCCGTGCTCGCGCGCTTCGAGCGGCCGCTGCCGACGGTGCCGGCGATCGATGCCTTGCTGCCCGCCAATACCGTGCTCGACGTGGCCGAGCAGATCATTGCCCAGCGTGCGCTTCGCGTTCGGTGACGGCTTCGCTGCCGTTGCGCTTGCGGCGCACATAGACCTGCTTGCGCACCTGGGCCACGAGCACGCCGTCGGCGGTCTTCACGTCGACCGTGAACCAGTGCAGGGCCTTGCCGTCGCGGTCCGCGGCCGCGCGCACCTCGGCAATGGTCGCGGCATCGAGCACGAAGTCGGCATGGACGGGCTCGCGGACGGCCTTGACGAAATCGATCGTCGCGGACTTGTCCCAGACGATGTAATCCGTGCCGAGATTGCGCAGCATCATGATCATCCACCACGGATCGGTCATCGCGAACAGCGAACCGCCGAAATGCGTGCCAACGTAGTTGCGATTGAAGAAGTGGCGCTTCAGGCGCACGCGGACATGACGATAGTCGGCGTCGATGCGCAGCACGCGGATGCCCGCCGCCAGATTCGGCGGCCACAGGTTGACGGCCCAGAGCAGTTTCGTCGCGTGTTGCATTCAACGGACCTCGATGCGTGCGTTCATCCGAGCCAGCGCCACTTCAGCATCAGCATGCACAGGAAAGAGCCCGCGACCGGCACCGCGGCACACAGCGTCAGCACGAGTCGGCGCGGCGGGCCATGGTCCATCGCGGTGCTCAGGCGCCAGGTGCCGAACGCACCGAAGGCGGCGAACACGAGCGCCGTGTACTTCAACGGCGGACCGCTGACGCTGCCGGCCATCAGCAACAGCACGAACACGGCCGACGCGCCGATCGCGGTCGCCAGCACCGCCAATGCATCGCCGCCGGCTGCATCCGACGCGTCGCCGGACTGGACCACGGGCATGCGCCGCGGCGGCGGCGTCGGTCGAGAGGGCGATGTACCGGAAGTCGATGCGAACGACGAGACCGATCCACCACCGCCGGCGTTCGCGCCACGCCTTGCGGCCAGGGTGCTCAACAATTTTCCCGGCTGACTGATCTGTTCCAGCAGATCGACGTATCCGCCGCTGCCGGCCATGATGCCGGCGCGCGCCGCATTGGCGCTGCCCTTGGCGCGAGCGAGCAGCAACAACGCATTCGAAGCGCCGAGATCCTGCGGCACGCCGCTGCCGTTGCGATAGGCCATGCCGAGCATGTACATGCCCTCGGCGTGGCCGCCATCGGCCGCCTGGCTGAACCAGTGCAAGGCCTGCGACGCACTCTTCGGCATGCCGTCGCCGTTCTGGCAACAGACGCCGAGGTTGAACTGGGCGTCGACCTGGCCGAGTTTCGCGGCCTGAGCGAACGCCTTGGCCGCCATCGCGAAATCCTGCGCCACGCGTTCGCCGGTGATGTATTCGGCGCCGAGTTCGTACCAGGCCTCGCGGTCGCCCGCCTTCGCGCGCTGCTGCAGTTCGTCGAGCGACGGACGCGCATCGGCGTCGGCCGGCGCATCCATCGGCTCCAGTTCCAGCGTCGGCGTCGTCGCGGCGGGCGCGGCCGGGGCAGGTGCGGCCGGCGGCGTGCGCGCCTTCTGCCACTGCGTGAAACGCTGGTCGAGCACATGGGCCATGCGCTCGAAGTTCGCCCAGGTATCCGGCAGGCTGCAGAGGTCGTCGACCGGGTGCCCGGTGTCTTCGAAGTCGCGCTGGAACACGCGCTCGTAGTCGCGGGTAAAGAACTTTTCGTAATACGCCGCCGTGAAGGCATTGCCGACCGCGTTGAAATCGTCGTCGGTGAGCTTGCCGTCGCAGCGATCCCACAGCACTTCGGCACCGGTGATTTCGCGCGCCTTCAATCGCTGCATGTGGCTGGCGGCTTCCGGTTCCGCAAAATGCTCGCCACCCAGCCCGCGCAGCAAGGCCCAGGCCAGGTACATGCCGATGTGCGTGCCGGCGTCGTCGTTGTCGCGCTCGGTTTCGAAATTCAGGAACAGGTATTCGGCGTCGTCGTACTTCATCGTGGTCCTTCACGCGCGCGGCTGGGCCGCGCGATGCTACACGGCCCGAAGCGAAAATCAGCGATTCGCGAGCGCGAGGAAATCCGGACTGACGATCAGGCGCACGGCATCGAGGCGCAGTCGCGATTCGGGCAGCAGATCGTGCAATTGCTGCTTCTCGTCGGTGGCGGCAGCGATTTCCTCGGCACGCACGCCCGGGTTCACCTGGGCGAGCGCGATCAGGCGCTCGATCTCGGCTTCGAGGCGCCGGTCGGCAGCCAGCATCGCTGTCTCGATTTCGCGCCGCGCCAGTCGCTCGACCTTGGCCTGCGCCGTCTTCAGCATCGGCGGCACCAACTGGTTCAGCACCTTGCGCAGCTTGGTCAGGTCGACGCTGATTTCGCCGGCCTTGCGGCGCGCATCGTCCGACGGCGCGAAGTCCGGGCGTTCGGTCAGGCGCGAATCGACCACGGCGCGCAGCGGCAGCGGCGGCAGGAAACGATCGACGTGCAGCTTGGCCGGCGCCACGCATTCGAGCAGGAACACGGCTTCGAGCAAGGCGGTACGCGGCGGCAGCGCCGGATCGACCAGGAAGGCGGCATTGCCGGTTTCGGCGCTGAGCAGCAGATCGAGCGCACCCTGCACCATCGGATGGTCGAGGCGCAGGAACAACACGTCTTCGCGCGTCAACGCGGTCGCACGATCGAACGTCGCCTGGCGCGGCCCGTTCTCGAAGCCCGGGAAGGCTTCGGTACTGAGGTACTCGGGATCGAGCAGATGGATCGTGGCGCTGAGATCCTCGGCGCTGATGCCGAACTGCTCGAACAGCTTGAGCAGGAAGGCATCGCGGGCGATGTCGCCGTCGTCTTCGTGCAGCGCGCGTTGCAGCAACGCATCGGGGGCGGCGCGTTGTGTCGCGAGTTCGAGCAGGCGATCACGACCTTGCTGGATGGCCGCCGCCAGTTCGCGGTGCGCGGCGCGGGTGCGACCGATCAGGGACTCCAGTGCTTCCTCGGCCGCGGAATGGGCGGCCGCGTATTCGCGCGCGACATGCACCAGTTCGGCGCCGAAGCGACGCAGCAATTCGCGGCCGTCCTGCGGGCTGGTGCGGAACGCATCGAGGCCTTCGTCGAACCAGCGCATCAGGGCTTCCTGGGCGCTATGGCGGAAGCTCGCGAAGTGCAGGTTCACATCGCGCTTCTGGCCGATGCGGTCGAGTCGGCCGATGCGCTGTTCGAGCTGGTCGGGGTCGGGCGGCAGGTCCCAGAACACCAGATGGCTCGCGAACTGGAAGTTGCGGCCTTCGGAACCGATCTCGGCGCAGAGCAGCAGGCGCGCGCCGTCGGGGCTCTGGAAGAACGCGGCATTGCGGTCGCGCTGGACGATGCTCATGCCCTCGTGGAAGCGCGCGACCGGCACGCCGCTGGCGGCCCGCAGCGCTTCTTCGAGGGCCAGCACCTTGGCCTGACTGCGACAGATCAGCAGGAACTTGTCGGCCGGGAATTCGTCGAGCAAGGCGACCAGCCAGGCCAGGCGCGGATCCTTCGCATAGTTCAGCGGCAATGCATGCGGCGCCGCATCGACATCGCTCTGGAACTCGGCCAGCAGATGTCCGCGCAAGGCCTCGCCGTTCTGTTCGTCCGGCAAGGTGACCAGATGCGGCACGCGCTTCGGGAAACCGCCGACGACGGCGCGACGATTGCGGAACATCACGCGGCCGGTGCCGTGGCGGTCGATCAGAGCGGCGAGCATGGCGTCGCGCGCCTCGTCGTCCTCGGGCGCCTGGGCGGTGTCGCCGAGCGTGGCGGTCAGCGTGTGCTGTTCGTCGATCCCGAGCGGCTGCGCGTCGATCAAGGCCGTCGCCAGCGCCGACAACTTCGCGTATTCCGCGGTTTCCTGCTGGAACGCCGCGAGATCGTGGTAGCGCGCCGGATCGAGCAGACGCAGGCGCGCGAAATGGCCGGTGCGGCCCAGCTGTTCCGGCGTCGCGGTCAGCAGCACCACGCCGGGGGTCCGCTTCGCGAGCGCTTCGGCGAGCACGTATTCGGAACTCTCTTCTTCCGGCGACCAGGACAGATGGTGCGCTTCGTCGACCACGAGCAAGTCCCAGCCGGCGGTCACGAGCTGCCTGGCGCGTTCGGGATTGGCGACGATGAAAGCGGTATCGGTGATGACCAGTTCGTCGTCCTGGAACGGATTGCGGCCATCCGAGTTCAGCTCGATGGCTTCGACGCGTTCGGCGTCGTAGATCGAGAAGCTGAGGTTGAAGCGGCGCAGCAATTCGACGAACCACTGGTAGACCAGGGTCTCGGGCACCAGCACCAGCACGCGCCCGGCACGGCCGCTGGCGATCTGGCGGGCGATGATGAGGCCGGCCTCGATGGTCTTGCCCAGACCGACCTCATCGGCCAGCAGCACGCGCGGCGGACGCCGGTCGGCGGCGATCTGCGCCACCTTCAGCTGGTGCGGAATCAGGTCGACACGCGCGCTCTGCAAACCGAAGGCGGCGCTGCGTCGTGCGGAAGCGCGCTGCATCAGGGCTTCGTAGCGGAATTCGAACTGGTCGTTGCGGTCGACGCGACCCTGGTTCAGGCGGTCTTCGGCCTTCGAAACGCTTGGCAGGTCGTCGAGCGCTGATTCGCACAAAACCGAGCCGTGCACGACGTAGTGGAACACGCCATCGCGCTGATCGACGTCATC
>JBGASK010000078.1:0-15069 GCA_044229785.1 Ahniellaceae bacterium | reverse complement strand
CGCGGCTGGGTTCGGGTGTTGGTGGAGATGGCGGGAATTGAACCCGCGTCCGAAAGTGATCCATCCCAAGTACTACATGCTTAGCCCTTCTTTGGTCTCGTACCCGGCATGCCGAAGGGCGCGCTTATCCGTGTACCAGCTCGTTGGTTTTCGTCGCTGACACCCGAGCACAGGCAGCGCTTATCCGATGATCATGACTCAACCTTTGCGAGCATCGGCAATCGCGCGGTCGAGGCTTAGGCCTTAAGCGGCCAGAGCGTAGTTGTCGTCGTTGGCAACTAAGTGTTTGCAGCTGGATTAACGAGGAAAGCTACCCCCTCGGCATGCACCCGGCAACTTCACGACTCCCGTCGAAGCCGATCATCCCCGTTGTGTTACGACGGGAGGCAGTATGGGTGCGCGCGGTTCGGTATTCAAGGCGAGGATTGCGGCGGCGGTTCAGGTTTTCGCCGCGCCCTTCGACAGGCTCGGGGCGAACGGTGCGAGTTGTTCAGGCGTCGCGGTTCTTGGCGCGCATGGCGCGCTGCTTCTCGATTTGCCATTCGCGGTCCTTGATGGTGTCGCGCTTGTCGTGTTCCTTCTTGCCGAGCGCGAGACCGAGTTCGACCTTGGCGAGGTTGTGCTTCCAGTACAGCGCGGTCGGCACGAGCGTGTAGCCCTTGCGTTCGACCTGGCCGGTGAGGCGGTCGATCTCCTCGCGGTTCAGCAGCAGCTTGCGCGTGCGCCGTTCCTCGGGCACCACGTGGGTCGATGCGCTGCCGAGCGGGATGATCTGCGCGCCGAACAGGAACATCTCGCCGTTGCGGATGATGGCGTAGGCGTCGGTGATGTTGGCGCGGCCGGCGCGCAGCGACTTCACTTCCCAGCCCTGAAGCGCCAGGCCGGCCTCGATGCGCTGGTCGAACTTGTATTCGTGCTTCGCACGCTTGTTCAGCGCGATCGTGCCGGTGTGGCTGTCGTCCTTGTCTTTCTTCGATTTGCTCATGGCGCAAGTGTAGCGGCGGCGACGCGCCGGTTAGAATGCGCGTCTTGTCTGGATGATGTGGAAGGCCCGTGAGCCGGATTGATCGCAGCAGCCTGATCGCGCGCCCGGCCGCCGTGGTGTTCGATCTCGTCAACGAAGTGGCGGCGTACCCCGGCGCATTCAACTGGTGTCGCGGCGCCATCGTCGTCGAACGCGACGCGACCTCGATGCTGGCCCGTCTCGATCTCGCCTACGCCGGGTTCCAGTCCTCGTTCACGACCCGCAATCGCTTCGTGCGCCCCGAACGCATCGACCTCGAACTGGTCGAAGGCCCGTTCAGCGCCTTGCGCGGCGCCTGGACCTTCACGCCGCTCGGCGATCGCGGCTGTCGCGTCAACCTGCATCTCGATTTCGAAATGGCGGGCCGATTCGTCGGTTCGGCGCTGGCGATGGGCTTCCAGGGCCTGGCCGACCGCATGGTCGACGACTTCGCGCGCGCCGCCCGCGCCACGCCGGAGCCGGACGATGCGGGTTGAGGTCGTGTTCGCGTTGCCCGAGGCGCAGCGCTGCATCGCGCTGGATCTGCCCGAGGGCGCGACCGTGGCCGACGCGATTGCGGCCTCGGGCCTCGACGCGCAGGACATCGACGACGAACAGGTCGGCATCTGGAATCGTCGCGTCACGCGCACGACGGTGTTGCGCGATGCGGATCGCGTGGAACTCTATCGGCCGATCACGGCCGATCCGAAATCGGCGCGGCGCACGCGCGCCGAACGCCATCCGGTCGGCGTGCAGGCCAGGCGCAGGATCAACCGTTCTTGATCTTGCGGTTGTCTTCGGGGATGTTGCGCTGCAGTTCCTGGCTCTCTTCCAGCAGTTCGTCGCCGGACTTCGGCAGCCAGTCGCCTTCGATCTTGCTCAGCGTGCCGTTCTCGAAGTGCAGCGTCAGCGTCTTGATCTCGGGATCCTTGCGACGGTGACTGTTGCTGGTCACGTATTCCCAGCGATCCTGATTGAACGGGGAAGCCACCTGCGGCGTACCCATGACCAGTTCCACCTGGCGCATCGTCATGCCCGGTTTCAGTTGATCGACCATCTTCTGGTCGACCAGATTGCCCTGGCGCATGTCCATCTTGTAGATCAGGGCGCAACCATTGAGCAGGACCAGGGCAAGCAGCAGGACAGTACGCAGCATCGTCGATTCACCGGGAAAACGAAGCGGCGATGATACACTGCCGGCCTGAATCGCAACCGTTCCGGAGCCCACCCCGCATGGAAACGCAGGATCTGCGCAAAGCCGGCCTGAAAGTCACGCTGCCGCGCGTGCGCATCCTCGAGATCCTCGAGGAGAAGCAGGGCACGCACATGACGGCGGAAGACGTCTACAAGGAATTGCTCAAGCACAACGACGACATCGGCCTGGCCACGGTCTATCGCGTGCTCACCCAGTTCGAGGCCGCGGGCATCGTGTCCAAGCACAATTTCGAGGGCGGCCAGGCCGTCTTCGAACTGGATCGCGGCGAACACCACGACCACATGGTCTGCATCGAGACCGGCAAGGTCATCGAATTCGTCGATCCCGAGATCGAGAAGCGCCAGCACGAAATCGCGGCGCGCCACGGTTATGAACTCGAAGAGCACAGCCTCGTGCTCTACGTCCGCCCGAAGCGGAAGAAATAAGCCAAGGATGCGGTCGCGCTTCGGGCGACACCGCCGAACCCACTGGGGAATGAAATGAAGAAGCTGCTGATTGCCGGCGCGGTGCTGGTTGCCGCGGGTGTTGGTTATTACGTGCTGAAGCCGGGCGCCCCGGGCGCGGGCATGTTGTCGCTGTCGTCGTCGGCCAAGGTCGGTCCGCTCGACCACGTGCCCGCCGATACCGCCTTCGTGTTCGCGAATGTCGAGCCGATGCCGAAGGAAGTGACCCAGGCCTGGATGGAGCAGTTCGCCCAGGTGTCGGGCATCTATGCGATGCAGGCCAAGATGGCCGAAGAAGCGCTGGCCAAGGAAGACCCGAACGGCCAGGGCGTGAAGTGGATGCGTGCGCTCGCGGCCGAAGCCAAGGATCGTACGGCCGAGCAGATCATGGCCGAGCTCGGCATCGACATGCAGATGCGTTACGCGATGTACGAAGTCGCGGCGCGCCCGGTGCTGCGTTTCGAGCTGGCCGATCCGGCCAAGACCCGCGCCTTCATCGCACGGGTCGAACAGAACGCAGGCGCCAAGGTGCCGACCGCCAAGGTCGATGCGCTCGACTACTGGAACTTCGCCGACCCGAAGGGTGAGGCGCGCCTGGTCGCGGCCGTCGACGGTTCGCAGCTGGTCGTCGCCTTCCTGACCAGCACCCAGGACGACGCCGCGCTGCGCGATGCGCTTGGCCTGAATCCGCCGAAGCAGTCGCTGGCGGCGTCCGGCAAGCTGGTCGCGCTGAACAAGGAATTCGGCTACACGCCGTATGCCAGCGGGTATGTGGATACGCGCAAGGTCATCGCCCTGTTCGACGATGCCAAGCCGGCGGCAGACGCCCCCGATGCCGCGGCGCTCAAGGCCGCCTGCGACAAGGATTACGACGCCATCGCCAAGGCCATGCCGCGTCTCGCCTTCGGCTATACCAAGCTCGAGCCGAAGGCGATGGAAGCGAAGATGCTGCTGGAACTGCGCGAAGACATCGCCAAGGACCTGCAGCCGGTGCCGGCGCCGCTGCCGGGCGCGAATGCTGCTGCGGGCAGTGCGCTCAACTTCGGTTTCGCGATGAATCTGGAAGCCTTCGCGAACTTCGCGAACAAGCAGGCCGACGCCATCATCAACGCGCCGTATGCCTGCCCGGCGCTGGCCGATCTGAACGAAGGCGCCGCGAAGGCCAAGGAACAGTTCGCGAATCCGGGCCTGTACATGGCCGCGAGCGCGTTCAACGCCGTGCACGTGATCGCGACGAAGTTCACGATGCCGCAGCCGGGCGTCGAGTCTGCGCCTGCCGAACCGGAATTCTCCGGCAAGCTGCTGATCGGCTCGAAGAGTCCGGCCGGCCTGATCGGCATGCTCGGCGGCTTCGCGCCGCAGGTGGCCGCGCTGAATCTGCAACCGAACGGCGAGCTGAAGGAAGTCCCGGCCGATCCGTCGATGCCGGTGAAGGGCCCGATGCATGCTCTGATGACCGATGCTGCCGTCGGCGTCAGCATCGGCGAAGGCGAATCGGCGACGCTGAAGGATGCGCTCGCGGTCGATGCCGGCAACAAGACCCTGCTGAAGATTGGCTACGGCGGCGAATTCTTCAAGACGATTTTCGCCCAGGCCGCGGCCGATGCCGCGAAGTCGGACGATCCGGGTGCCGCCGAGCTGCAGAAGACGATGGCCGATCTGCAGAAGCTGTATGCCGAATCGATCGAGCACATCGACCTCGACGTCAATGTCGCCGATCGCGGCATCGAGTTCGTGCAGGAAGCACGAATGAAGTAACGGCATTCCTTGTAGGGGCGTTGCGTGCAACGCCCTTGCGATCAACGCGCGGCCGCGATCATTTCCTTCGCGGCCGAACGCGTGGCCGTGGTGATTTCCACACCGCCGAGCATGCGCGCGATTTCGTCGATGCGCGGTTTCGCATCCAGCGCGTCGATGGCCGTGCGGGTCTGCCCGTCCTGCACCGACTTGCGCACCGCGAGATGCTGGTGCCCTTGCGCCGCGACTTGCGCCAGGTGCGTGACGCACAGCACCTGCCGCGTCGAACCGAGCTCGCGCAACTTGCGGCCGACCACTTCGGCGGTGGCGCCGCCGATGCCGGAATCCACCTCGTCGAACACCATCACCGGCACGTCGTCGGAACCGATGGCCGCGACTTCGATGGCGAGGCTGACGCGCGCCAGTTCGCCGCCCGACGCGATCTTGCGCAAGGGCCGCCCCGGCTGGCCCGGATTCGGGCTGACCACGAATTCGACGGCATCGCGACCGGACTGCGGGAACGCCTGTTCGTCCGCGGCTTCGATCTGGATCTCCAAGGCGCCGGCGATGGCGAGTTCGCGCAACAGGCCGGTGACCCGCGTCGCCAGTGTCGTTGCGGCGAAGCGTCGCGATTCCGACAGCGCTTTTGCGGCGCGCGCATAATCGGCGACCGCGACCTCGCGCTCGCGGCGCAACACGTCGATCTTTTCGCCGGCGTGTTGCAGGCGGTCGATCTCGTCGGCCAGTTCGTCGAGCCGCAGGCCGAGTTCCTGCGCCGGCACACGGTGCTTGCGCGACAACTCGTGCAGTTTCGCGAGTTGCGCGTCGAGTTCGCCGTAACGCTCGGGATCGAGGTCCTGCGCCGACCGATAGCGTTCGAGTTCGTTGATCGCCTCGACCAGCTGGATGCCGGCCGATTCCAGCAGTTCCGCCACCGGCGCCAGCACCGGGTCGAGCTGGACCAGCTTGCGTGCATCGGTGGCGCTGTGCGCAAGCAAGGACGTGGCCGAGTGCTCGTCGTCGCTGTCGAGCGCGTCGATCAGCTGCTGACTGCCCTGCAGCAGCGTGGCGGCATGCGCAAGGCGACGATGGTCGTCGACGAGGCGCGCGTAGGACTCGCCGGTCAACGCATGCTTCTTCAATTCCTGATGCTGGAAACGCAGGTAGTCGAGGCGGTCCGGGTCGCCCTTTTCGGCGCCGGCCAGTTCGGCGATGCCGCGGTCGAGATCGGCGATGCGGCGCGCGGCGCGCGTCACGTCGTCGATGCGGTCCGGGTGTTGCGCGAAGGCATCGAGCAGGGCGAGCTGATGCTTGCGCGACAGCAGGGCCTGATGTTCGTGCTGGCCGTGGATCTCGACCAGGAATCCCGCCGCTTCGCGCAGTACCGACAGCGAGACCGGCCGATCATTCAGCCAGGCGCGCGAGCTGCCGTCGTTGCGCACGACGCGGCGCAGGCGCAGCTGTTCCTCGTCGTCGAGTTCCTGCTCGCGCAGCCAGGCGCGGGCCTGGGGCAGGGCGCGCAGGTCGAATTCGGCCGACATCTCGGCGCGTTCGGCGCCATGGCGGACCACCCCGGCATCGCCGCGACCGCCGGCCAGCAGCATCAGGGCATCGACCAGCAACGACTTGCCGGCACCGGTCTCGCCGGTAAGGACAGTCAGTCCCGGCGCGAAATTCACGTCGGCGCCATCGATGATCGCGAAATCTTTGACGAACAGGGAACGCAGCATGCGCAAAGGCTAGCAAAGCCGATGCCATGCGTCATCGCGCGTTGACCGGGTCCGGGTGCATTGATAGCGTGCCGCGGATCCCCATCTTTCCCGGACCATGCGCCGCCACGCCGACCATCTCGATGCCCGCGCCCGCCACCTGCTGCGGACGCTGATTGCGCAATACATCCGCGACGGCGAGCCCGTGGGATCGCGCACGCTGGCGCGCCAGAGCGGGCTGGACCTGAGCCCCGCGACCATCCGCAACGTCTTGTCGGACCTCGAGGAAGTCGGGCTGATTTCGGCGCCGCACACCTCGGCCGGGCGCATTCCGACCGCGCAGGGGTATCGGCTGTTCGTCGATTCGCTGCTGCAGCTGCAGGCCCCTCGCCCGGACGAGATGGACGCGCTGCAACGCGAGATCCCGTCCGGCGCCAGTACCCATGAAGTGCTGGGGCGCGTGTCCGGCGTGCTCAGCCAGTTGACGCATTTCGTCGGTCTGGTGACGGTGCCGAAGCGCGAACAGTTCGCGTTCCGCCAGATCGATTTCGTGCAGTTGGGGCCGAACCGCGTGCTGGTGATCCTGGTGTTCACCGACAACGAGGTGCAGAACCGCGTGCTCGACCTGCCGCGCGCCTATCTGCCCGGTGAACTCGAACAGGTCGCGAACTACCTGAACCAGAATTTTTCCGGTCTGCCGCTGGACGAGATCCGGCGCCGCATCGTGTCCGAGATGGAAGCGGCCCGCGACTCCATCGACCGCGTGCTGCGTTCCGCGATCGAACTGGCGAACGCCTCCTTCCGCGTCGAGTCGGGCGAGGACGTGGTCGTCACCGGCCAGACCAATCTGATGGGCGTCAGCGAACTGGCCAGCATGGAACGCCTGCGCGAACTGTTCGAGGCCTTCAACCGCAAGCGCGAACTGGCGCGCCTGCTCGAAGGCTGCGTGCATGCCGAGGGCGTGCGCCTGTTCATCGGCGAAGAATCCGGCTATGCCCCGCTCGGATCGTGCAGCGTGGTGACCGCGCCGTATGGTGCGGATGGCCGCCTGCTCGGCGTGATCGGCGTGATCGGCCCCACGCGCATGGATTACGACCGCGTCATCCCGGTCGTGCAGACCACCGCCCGCATCCTGTCGGGCGCCTTGAAGAACGCCGGACTGGCCCCATAAGGCCGGCGGGGCGAATCGGCCGCTGGGCGGCCCGCAGATCTTGGAGAATCCGATGAGTCAGGACACGACGCCGGTCGACGGCGACGATTTCGGCACGCTGCCGGCAGACCAGCTGGAAGCACGCATCCACGAGCTGGAGAACCAGCTGGGTGCGGCCAGGGACGAGCAGGTACGTCTGCTCGCCGAAATGGACAACCAGCGCAAGCGCGCCGCGCGCGATATCGACACCGCGCGCAAGTTCGGCGTGGAGAAGCTGCTGAACGACCTCATGCCGGTCTGCGACGGCCTGGAAATGGGCCTGAATCAGGGCGGCAACGACGCCGCGAAGCTGCGCGAAGGCATGGAGCTGACGCTGAAGCTGCTGCTCAAGGCCACCGAAACCCATGGCCTGCATCGCCTGAAGCCGGTCGGCGAGGCCTTCAACCCGGAATGGCACCAGGCCATGGCCATGATCCCGAGCAGCGACAAGGCGGCCGGCACCATCATCGACGTGTTCCAGACGGGATACCGCCTGCACGAACGGCTGATCCGCCCGGCCATGGTCACGATCGCGACCGACCCGCTGCCGCCTGAAGATGCGTAAGTCGCCTTCTTGAATCCCGAATTCACAACCTCATAACAGCGCCATCCGCCGCAAGGCATTCAAGTTTTCCGGAGAGAAATCATGGGCAAGATCATCGGTATCGACCTCGGCACCACCAACAGCTGCGTCGCGATCATGGACGGCGGTTCGGTCCGCGTGATCGAAAACGCCGAAGGCGATCGCACCACGCCGTCGATCGTCGCGTTCGCGAAGGACGGCGAAGTCATCGTCGGCGCCGCCGCGAAGCGCCAGAGCGTGACCAATCCCAAGAACACCTTCTACGCGGTGAAGCGCCTGATCGGCCGCAAGTTCACCGACGCCGAAGTGAAGAAGGACATCGACCTGGTGCCGTACAGCATCCTCGGCCACGACAACGGCGACGCCTGGGTCGGCACCTCCGACGGCAAGCGCATGGCGCCGCCGGAAATTTCGGCCAAGGTACTGATGAAGATGAAGAAGACCGCCGAGGATTTCCTCGGTGAGCCGGTGACCGAAGCGGTCATCACGGTGCCGGCCTACTTCAACGACTCGCAGCGCCAGGCGACCAAGGACGCCGGCCGCATCGCCGGCCTCGAAGTGAAGCGCATCATCAACGAGCCGACCGCGGCCGCGCTCGCCTACGGTCTCGACAAGTCGGGCGGCAAGGACCGCAAGATCGCCGTGTACGACCTCGGCGGCGGCACTTTCGACGTGTCCATCATCGAGATCGCCGAAGTCGACGGCGAGAAGCAGTTCGAAGTGCTCGCCACCAATGGCGACACCTTCCTCGGCGGCGAAGACTTCGACACCCGCGTCATCGACTTTCTGGTCGAGGAATTCAAGAAGGAGCAGGGCATCGACCTGCGCAAGGACCCGCTGGCGCTGCAACGCCTGAAGGACGCGGCCGAACGCGCCAAGATCGAACTCAGCACGCTGCAGCAGACCGAGGTGAACCTGCCGTACATCACGGCCGATGCCAGCGGCCCGAAGCACCTGACGGTGAAGCTGACGCGCGCCAAGCTCGAAGCCCTGGTCGACGATCTGGTGAAGAAGACCATCGAACCGTGCCGCACCGCGCTGGCCGATGCCAAGGTCAAGCCATCCGACATCACCGAGGTGATCCTCGTCGGCGGCATGACCCGCATGCCCAAGGTGCAGGCAGCGGTGACCGAGTTCTTCGGCAAGGAACCGCGCAAGGACGTGAACCCGGATGAAGCCGTCGCCATCGGCGCCGCGATCCAGGGCGGCGTGCTCTCGGGCGCGGTCAAGGACGTGCTGCTGCTCGACGTGACCCCGCTGTCGCTCGGCATCGAGACGATGGGCGGCGTGTTCACCAAGCTGATCGAGAAGAACACCACGGTGCCGACCAAGGCCTCTCAGATCTTCTCGACCGCCGAGGACAACCAGACTGCGGTCACCGTGCACGTGCTGCAGGGCGAGCGCAAGGAAGCCCGCTACAACAAGTCGCTGGCCAAGTTTGATCTTGCCGGCATCGACGCAGCCCCGCGCGGCATGCCGCAGGTCGAAGTGACGTTCGACATCGACGCCAACGGCATCCTGCACGTGTCGGCGAAAGACAAGAAGACCGGCAAGGAACAGAAGATCGAGATCAAGGCCGGTTCGGGTCTGTCGGAAGACGAGATCAACCGCATGGTCCGCGATGCCGAAGCGCATCGCGAAGACGACAAGCGCTTCCAGGAACTGGTCGAGACCCGCAACAAGGCCGACCAGCTCGTGCACAGCGTGCGCTCGGCGCTGAAGGAACACGGCGCCAAGGTCCCGGGCGACCAGATCGGTCGCATCGAGGAAGCGGCGAAGGATCTGGAGTCGGTGATGAAGGGCGACGACAAGGCCAAGATCGAGGCCAAGATCGCCGCCCTCGAAACCGCCGCGCAGAGCCTCGCCGCCGCCGCCCAGGGCGGCGCCCAGCCGGGCCCGGACGCCGCCGCCGGCGCCCAGGCCCAGAAGAACGACGACGTCGTCGACGCCGAGTTCACCGAGGTCAAGGACGACAACAAGTAATTCGACCGAGGTGATCCGAACCCGCAACCCGGATTGTGCGAACAGTCCGGGTTTGCGTTTCTAGGCAACGCCACGACGTAGGCTGGGTTGAGCGCAGCGAAACCCGGCACGATCGATCCAGAACAAGCTGGGTTTCATTGCATTCGACCCAGCCTACGCCGCAATTCATCCAGGCTTGTCAACGCCATGTCCAAACGCGACTACTACGAAGTGCTCGGTGTCGAGAAATCGGCGTCGGAGGACGATCTGAAGAAGGCTTATCGCCGCCTGGCGATGAAGTACCACCCGGATCGCAACGACGGCGACAAGGACGCCGAGGGCAAGTTCAAGGAAGCGAAGGAGGCCTGGGAAGTCCTGTCGGACCCGGCCAAGCGTCGCGCCTATGACCAGCATGGTCATGCCGCGTTCGAGCAGGGCATGGGCGGTGGCGGCGGCTATTCCGATGTCGGCGACATTTTCGGCGACATCTTCAGCGACCTGTTCGGCGGCGGTCGTCGCGGCGGCGGCCAGCCGCGACGCGGCGCCGACGCGCGCATCGTGGTCGAGCTCGATCTCGAAGAAGCGGTGTTCGGCGTCACCAAGGAAATCGACGTGCCTGCCGTTGTCAATTGCGACGACTGCGACGGCACCGGTTCGCAGGACAAGAAGACCAGCACCTGTTCGATGTGCCGCGGCCGCGGTCGCGTCGTCGCGCAGCGCGGCATCTTCCACGTCGAACAGGCCTGCCCGACCTGCAGCGGCACCGGCAAGCAGATCGAGAAACCCTGCAAGAGCTGTCGCGGCCATGGCCGCATCCAGAAGGAAAAGACGCTGGCGGTCAAGATTCCCGCCGGTGTCGACACCGGCGACCGCGTGCGCCTTGGCGCCGAAGGCCATGCAGGTCCGCCCGGCACGCCGAACGGCGATCTGTTCGTCGAGATGATGGTGCGCGAACACAAGATCTTCCAGCGCGAAGGCAACGATCTCTATTGCGAAGTGCCGATCCGCTTTTCGCAGGCGGCGCTCGGCGGCGAGCTGATCATCCCGACGCTGGACGGCGACGCCCGGATCAAGGTGCCGGCCGAAACCCAGACCGGCAAGTTGTTCCGATTGCGCGGAAAGGGCGTGAAGTCGGTGCGCGGCCACGACCAGGGCGACCTGCTGTGCCGCGTCGTCGTCGAAACGCCGGTGCGCCTGAGCAAGCGCCAGCGCGAATTGCTGGAAGAATTCGAATCGACGTTCGACGACGGCAAGGACCACATGCCGCGCCAGACCTCCTGGGTCGATGGCGTGAAATCGTTCTGGGACCGAATGACGTCCTGAGCATTGCCGACCGCGGGTGCTCGTGGTTTCCTGCGTGCTCCTGCATGGAGGGCTGTGCATGATCCGTCGTCGCGAGATGTTGTCGGTGCTGGCCGCGACGGCCGGCTTACCGTGGTGGGCGCAGGCGCTGACGCCGCCGCGCCCATTGTTGCAGCGACCGATTCCGGGCACGACCGAGTCGCTGCCGGTGATCGGCATGGGCACCTCGGGCAGCTTCGAAGTCGGCACCGACGACAGCGCACGCGCGCCGCTGCGCGATGTGTTGCGTGCCTTCGCCAACGATGGCGGAAAGGTGGTCGACACCTCGCCGAACTACGGCAGCGCCGAAGACGTGCTCGGCGACCTGATGGCCGAACAGAAACTGCAGGCGTCCCTGTTCATCGCGACCAAGCTTGCCGCCACCGGGCGCGCGGCCGGTCTCGCCCAGTTCGCCGAAAGTCAGCGCCGGTTGCAGACGCAGCGCATCGATCTGCTGCAGGTCCACAACCTGCGCGACTGGCCGACGCAACTCGCGGTCGCGAAGGAACTGAAGACGCGCGGCGACGTGCGCTACGTCGGCCTGACGCATTACCTCGACGCCGCGCACGAAGACCTGGCGGCCGCGTTGAAGACCGGCAAGCCCGACTTCGTGCAGATCAATCATTCGATCGTTTCGCGACAGGCCGAACGCACGATCTATCCGATCGCGCAGGATCTCGGCATCGCCGTGATCGCGAACCGCACGTTCGAGGACGGGCGTCTGTTCGCGCGGGTGAAGGATCGGGCCTTGCCCGCATCGGCGGCCGAGTACGGCGTGCACTCCTGGGCTCAGTTGTTCCTGAAATTCGTGATCGCGCATCCGGCCGTCACCTGCGTGATTCCGGCGACGTCGAAACTCCGGAACCAGCGCGACAATCTCGGCGCGGGTCCGGGGCCGTTGCCTGACCCGAAGACCCGCGACGCCTGGGCCGCAGCGCTGAACTGAGTCGTGCCGGCTGCGGGGCTGGCCGCCGTTCGGGAGATGGCAGGCCGCGACGGCGCTGCTAGTCTGCGCTCCCGTTTTTCGGAGCCTGTGATGTCTGCCACCCGTCTTGCGTTCGCGATCGCCCTGACCTTGGGTCTGCCCCTGATCACCGCCTGCTCGAAGGCGCCCGAACCGGTCGCGGAAGCGCCAAAGCCGGCCGCGGTCAATCACGACCAGCAATTCGAGGCCCTCGGCCGTTCCTGGCTGAGCAGCTGGTTCCGGCTCAATCCGGTGTCGGCCACGCAGGTCGGCAGCCACATCGTCGACGGCGAACTCGACGACCTCAGCCTGAAGGGCCGTACGGCGGCGCTCGCGCTGGCGCGCGACACGCTGGCGCAGCTCGAGGCCATCGATCGCGGCACGCTGTCGCGCGAGAACCAGATCGACTACGCCATTCTGCGCAATCAGTTGCAGAGCGA
This sequence comes from Ahniellaceae bacterium, assembly GCA_044229785.1. GTDB lineage: Bacteria > Pseudomonadota > Gammaproteobacteria > Xanthomonadales > Ahniellaceae > JADKHK01. The sequence continues at coordinate 2,482 of JBGASK010000078.1, read as the reverse complement.
AGTCTGGACGATCGAAACCTTGCAGAGCTGGGCCTGGGATCCGCAGGTCTACAGCCAGCTTGCCGGCAGCGCGATCTATTCGCTGATGGCGCGCGAATTCGCGCCGTTGCCGGAGCGCCTGAAGGCCGCGACGCTTCGCATGGAGAAGCTGCCGGCGCTGTTCGCGCAGGCGCGTGAAAACCTGAATCCGGAGCGGGTGCCGGCGATCCACGCCGAGACCGTGGCCAAGCAGCACAACGGCATCCTCGGTCTGGTCGACCAGTTCATCACGCCGAACCTCGGCCAGCTGGGCGAGGAAGATCGCGAGCGCGCCGAGAACGCGATCGGCAACCTCAAGCTGGCCGTCGCCGAACACCAGAAGTGGCTGGACGAGACTCTGGTGCCGAACGCGAAGGGCGACTTCCGCATCGGCGCCGAGCTGTACGACAGGAAGCTCGGGTTCGCGCTGAATTCGCCGCTCGGTCGCGCCGAAATCCGCAGCCGCGCCGAAGCCGAACTGATCCGCGTGCGCGCCGAGATGTACGGCATCGCCCGCGCCGTGCTGGCCGACCAGCCGAAGGCACCGGAAATGCCCGATGCGCCGACGCCGGAACAGCAGCAGTCCGCGATCGCCGCAGCGCTGGAACTGGCCTACGCCGACCGTCCGGCGCGCGACAAGGTGGTCGAACTCGCCACGGCCAGCACCGAACGCGCGACCGCCTTCGTGCGCGAGAAGGGTCTGATCACCTTGCCGGAATCGCCGGTCAAGATCATCCTGATGCCGGAATTCCAGCGTGGCGTGTCGGTCGCCTACTGCGATTCGCCGGGTCCGCTCGACAAGCACCTCGACACCTTCTACGCGGTGTCGCCGATCCCTGACGACTGGAACGACGAACAGGTCGATTCCTTCCTGCGCGAATACAACGCGCGCTCGATCGAGGAACTGAGCATCCACGAGGCCATGCCCGGCCACTTCCTGCAGATCGCGCATTCGAACAAGCATCCGTCCACGCTGCGCGCGGTGCTGTCGTCCGGGTCCTTCGTCGAAGGCTGGGCCGTGTTCTCCGAGAAACTCATGGTCGACGCGGGTTATCTGGACAACGATCCGCTGTTCAAGCTGATCAACCTGAAGTGGTACCTGCGCGTCATCACCAACGCCATCATCGACCAGGCCATCCACGTCGACGGCATGACCCGCGAGCAGGCGATGGCGCTGATGACCGAACAGGGCTTCCAGCAGGAACGCGAAGCCGCCGGCAAATGGGTGCGCGCCCAGCTCACCTCGGCGCAGCTGCCGACCTATTTCGTCGGCTTCCAGGAACACCTGGATCTGGAAAAGGCCGTGCGCGAACGCGACGGCGAGAAATTCGATCTGCGCAAGTACAACGACACCGCGCTCTCCTACGGCTCGCCCCCGGTCCGCTACGTCCGCCAGATGATGCTGGAACAGCCGATCGAGTGAATTCTGGTCATGGCGCGGCCGCCGCTGTCGGGGCGGCGGGCATGGACCGATGATCGGCGCCTGTGACAGGATGCGGCATGCTGCGCATCCTGTTCCGCTATCTCACCGGATCGAAGGCCGGTACGGTCGAGGTGTACCCCGCCGCGAGGTTGCGGGCGCTCTATATCGGCCGTGATCGAGGCTGCGATGTCCGCTTCCATGCCGAGTCGGACAGTGTCGTGAGCCGCAGTCATGCCGTCATCGAGTGGCATCAGGATGACGATGAAGTGCCGAGGTTCACGATCAGCGATTTGCTGTCGAGCAACGGCACCTACGTGAACGGCGAACGTGTCGGGCAGGCGGCGCCGTTGTGCCCGGGGGATCATCTGCGCTTCGGGCACGGCGGTCCGGAGGCCGTGTTTCTCAGCGACCAGGTCGATGTCTTTCCCGCCGAAGGCGAGCAGTTGCCTGTCGGGGCGGGCACCACATCGCAGGTTCCCGCGCTGCACGTCGATGCCACGATGTTGCGTGGGCGGCCGAAACGCTGAACCAGGATTCGGAGAATCGCGCGATTCGCCGCGCAGCGCGCTTCCCGCTTCGCTAAACTCGCGGGATGGAAACTCCTGCACGCAGCACCAAGTTCACCCTCAAGTCGGCCGCCGACATCGCCCAGATGCGCGAGGCCGGCCGCTTGGCCGCCGACGTGCTCGACATGATCGGCGAGCACGTGAAGCCCGGCATCAGTACCGAGGAACTCGACCGCATCTGCCACGAGTACATCGTGAACGTGCAGAAGGCGGTGCCGGCCAACCTCGGCTACAAGGGGTTCCCGAAGGTCATCTGCACCTCGGTCAACAACGTCATCTGCCACGGCATCCCGAGCGCGTCGAAGGTGCTGAAGGATGGCGACATCATCAACATCGACGTCACCGTCATCAAGGACGGCTGGCACGGCGACACCAGCCGCATGTATTACGCCGGCACCCCGCCGGTGCTCGCGAAGCGCCTGGTCGACGTGACCTTCGAAGCGATGTGGCGCGGCATCCGTACCGTCAAGCCGGG
>JBGASK010000175.1:0-3504 GCA_044229785.1 Ahniellaceae bacterium | reverse complement strand
CATCTTCGCGTAGGCCTCGTTGTGCGTGACCTGGACGATGGTCATGCCCTCGCCGTTCAACTGTTTCAGCAGGTCCATGATCATCTGGCCCTGGCTCGAATGCAGGGCGCCGGTCGGCTCGTCGGCCAGCAACAGGCGCGGCCGCGCGATGACTGCACGCGCCACCGCGACAAGCTGCTGCTGTCCGCCCGAGAGCTGGTTCGGGTACAGATCCTTCTTGCCGACGATCTGGAAGCGATCGAGCACGTCGCCGACGCGGGCTGCGCGCTCCTTCGCCGGCACGTCGCGATATTGCAGCGGCAGGTCGAGGTTTTCGGCGACGGTCAGATCGTCGATCAGGTGATAGTGCTGGAAGATGAAGCCGACCTTGTCGCGCGCGAAGGTCTGACGCTGCCTGGCGTTCATGCCCTGCACCTTCTGGCCGTCGAACGCGAATTCGCCGGACCAGTCGTGATCCATCATGCCGAGCACGTTGAGCAGGCTGGTCTTGCCCGAACCGGACGGCCCGGTGACCGAGACGAAGTCGCCTTCCGGGATGTCGAGCCGGATGTTGCGCAGCACCCAGCTGCGGCCGCTGGCGATCGGATAGGAACGTTCGAGGTTGCGCAGTTCGATCATGGGAGCATTCATTCGTAGCGGAGCGCCGTCATCGGCGAAATGCGCGCGGCACGGCGCGCGGGGAACCAGCTGGCGCCGAAGATCGCGAGCGACAACACCACCGCCGCAGCCGCGAACGCGATCACGTCGCCGGCGACGAGCCCGAACACCAGCCCGGACACGGCCAGCGCCAACCCGACGGCGAAGACCAGGCCGACGACCAGGCCGATCGCGCCGAGGCGCAGGCCGCGCCGCAACACGTCTCGCTCGATGCGTGCCGGGGTGGCGCCCATCGACAGGCGCACGCCGATCTCGCGGGTGCGGCTGGCGACGAAGTAGGCGATCAGGCCGTAGGTGCCGATGCCGGCCAGCAACAGGCCCAGCGCACCGAGGGCGCCGGCCACGGTGCTGGCGATGCGTTGCGGCAACAGGGCCAGCGCCACGGTGTCGGACAGGGCATGCAACGACGGCTTCGGCAGATTGTTGTCGACGCGCGCGACCGCGTCGCGGACGATGCGTGCGACCTCATTCTGCGGCAACGCGCTGTGCACGAACAGCGTGTACTGGCCGGCATCGCGCTGCCAGGTCGGCAGATACAGGAACGGCTTGTCGACCTCGGACAACCAGGCGTAACGGCTGTCTGCGGCGACACCGACGATGCGCACCTGTCCGGACTCGACGCCGTCGTATTTCATGCTCCGGCCGACGGCCGACTCGGTGCCGAACAGCGCCTTCGCCATGGTCCGATTGATGATGACGACAGGGTCGCCGCTGGCGTGGCGCGAGCGGCTGAACGCCTCGCCTTCGACGGCGATGTCGAGCGTGCGGAAATAGTCTTCGGACACGATGTCGGTGGCGGCGTATCGCAGCGGTTCGGGCGTGTTCTCGTCGCCGACCGCACCCATCACCATTTCCGAACCGGACAGCGGCACGACGCGCGAATACGCGACGCTTTCGATCCCGGGCGCGTGGCGAATGGCCTCGGCCACGTCGAACGCGACCTGTTGCTGGCGCGGATTGTCGTAGCCGGTGGGTTCGAGATCGAGATCGGCGGTATGTACGCCGTCGACGCGGAATCCGAGTTCGATCGCATGCGCGCGATCCAGCGCCCGCAGGAACAGCGCCGACGCGACCAGCAACACGAGGGTCAGCGCGACTTGCGCGATGATCAGGAATTCGCGGCTGCGGCTGCGCGACACCACCACGCCGCGAGAGGCCTCGCTCAAGCGGCCCTGCACGCTGCGCCACGCCGGCCACATGCCGAACACCAGTGCGGCGACCAGGGCCGAACCCACCGATGCCAGCAGCGGACGCCAGCCGAGATCAAGCGACACCTCGATCGGGTACGGCGTCGGCAGGGCGCCGAGGTCGACTGCACCGAGCAGCAGTTTCGCGATCAACACGCCGACCGCGGTCGCGATCGCCGCCAGCAGCAGCGATTCGTTGAACAGCATGCGCGTCAGCCGCCAGCGTCCGGCGCCGAGCGCGCTGCGCACCGACAGTTCGCCGGCGCGGGCTTCGCCACGCGCCAGCATCATGCTCGCGACATTGACGCAGGCGATCAGCAGCACCATCGCCACCAGGGCCATCATCACGCCGCTGAACACGGTGAAATTCCGGGCGATGTCGTTCGGCAATGCCCCCAGCGGCAAGGCATTCATGGTCTGGTCCGGCCGCGCCTCGCCCGGATCCGGATTGGCCTTCTGGAACGCGTCCCAGCGCGCACGCAGCTCGTCGCGGGCCTGTTCGAGGGTCGCGCCAGGCTTGAGCCGCGCGCCGCTGAGCAGCCAGCTCGCACCGACGACATCGAGCAGATCGCCGTTCGACGGCTGCACCTGGCGCTGCATCGACAAGGGCACGTACAGGTCCGGAGACAGCAGCGACACATGGCTGCGGAATGCGCGATCGGCCACGCCGATCACCGTGAACGACTGGCCGTTCAGGGTGATGTTGCGCCCGACCACGTCGGCGTCGCCGCCGAAGTATTTCTGCCAGGCCGCATGGCTGATCACCGCGTGCGGACTGGCGCCGCGCTTGGCGTCGGCCTGCGGCGACAACAAGCGGCCGCGTTCGGCCTGCACGCCGAGCAGATCGAAATAGTTTTCGCTGACCATGAAGCCGAAGGCGCGCGTCGGTTCCTTGCCCGCCACCAGGTTCACCGGCAGCATCGTCCACGCGTACATGCCTTCGATGGCATTGCTCGGCGCATTGAATTCGCGCAGCAGCGGCGCCGAAATCGTGTCGAGGTTGCCGTCGCGGCCGCGTCCGGTCTCGATCAGGCGCTCCGGCGCCTCGATGCCGTGCACCGGCTGCAGCAACAATGCGTTGGCCGCGGCGAACAAGGCCGTGATCGCGCCGATCGATACCGCCAGCGCGCCGATCGCGAACACGCTCGACCACGGCTGGTTCAGCAGTTGGCGCAAGCCGGACTTCAGGTCGTTCCAGAGCATCTGCATGGGCATCCTCATTCGCTGCGCAGGGCTTCGCTCGGCGCGATGCCGAGTGCACGCCGGGTCGGCACCAGCACCGACACCGCGCCCGCCAGGGCGACCAGTGCGACGACGCTGCCGAAAATCAGGGGATCGAACGGATCGAGGCCGAGCGAGGTCTGGGCCAGCAGCATCGCCCACGGCACGCCGAGACCGATGCCGAGCGCCAGCCCGAACAGCAACAGGCGCGCGCTGTCGCCGGCCACCGCGGTCACGACCTGGCGCCCGGTCGCGCCGATCGCACGGCGCACGCCGATCTCGCGAGTACGCGCCTGCACGACTTGCGCGAGCACGCCGAACAGACCGGCGCCGGCCAGCAACAGGCCGACGGCACCGAACAGGCCGAACAGCCGCGTCAGGAAACGGTCGCCGACGCGATCCGCGGCCAGCGCCGCAGCGAGCGTGCGCACCCAGTACA
>JBGASK010000077.1:0-15665 GCA_044229785.1 Ahniellaceae bacterium | reverse complement strand
ACGACCGTCGCTCCGGCAGACGCCGCCTGTTTCGCCAGTTCCGAACCCAGACCGCCCGCGGCGCCGGTGATCAGCACCACCTGTCCGGCGAACGCGCCGGGCTGCACGGCCGACCTGTCAGGCCTTCGATGCGTCGCGCACCATCTGGGCAAGCTCGCCCTTCTCGTGCAGTTCCAGCGTGATGTCGCAGCCGCCGATCAGTTCGCCGTTGATGAAGAGCTGCGGGAAGGTCGGCCAGTTCGAATAACGCGGCAGGTTGGCGCGGATGTCCGGATTCTCGAGCACGTTGACGCTGGCGAACTCGGCGCCAGCTTCCTTCAAGGCCTGCACCGTGCGACTCGAGAAACCGCACATCGGAAACTGGGGCGTGCCCTTCATGAACAGCACGATCGGCGCCGACTCGACGATGCTCTTGATGCGTTCGATGGATTCCATGAGTTGATTCCGTTTCAGAATGAGGGCGCGATTCTACAACCCGCACCGATTCCGGCGGCGGCCCATCGGCCGCCTGCTAGACTGCGCGTCCGCACTTCTCCACTTTTCCACTCTTCACGGAGCGACGACATGGCCATCGAACTGCCTGCCCTGCCCTATGCCCGCGACGCGCTGGCGCCGCACATTTCCGCCGAGACCATCGATTTCCACTACGGCAAGCATCACCAGACCTACGTGACCAACCTGAACAACCAGATCAAGGGCACCGAGTTCGAAGCGCTGTCGCTGGAAGACATCATCCGCAAGTCCTCGGGCGGCATGTTCAACAACGCCGCGCAGGTGTGGAACCACACGTTCTACTGGAATTGCCTGAAGCCGAATGGCGGCGGCGAACCGACCGGCAAGCTGGCCGATGCGATCAATGCCGCGTTCGGTTCGTTCGCGCAGTTCAAGGAACAGTTCGCCAATACCGCACTGACCACGTTCGGTTCGGGCTGGGCCTGGCTGGTGCAGCGTCCGGACGGTTCGCTCGGTCTGGTCAGCACGTCGAACGCAGCCACGCCGCTGACCGGCAGCGACCGCGCCCTGCTGACCTGCGACGTGTGGGAACACGCCTACTACGTCGACTATCGCAATGCGCGCGCGAAGTACGTCGAGGCGTTCTGGAACCTGGTGAACTGGGACCACGTCGCCGCGCAAATGGCGTGATTCGGCGCGTCCGTCGTTGCGAAAAAGCCGGCGCAAGCCGGCTTTTTCATGTGCGCAGTCGCGTCACCGGCAGCGCTACCTGCGCATGCCGGTCCAGCGCCGCACCCACACGATCGAGCGCTGCAGCCAGATCTGCAGGATGGTCCGAACGCAAGGTCGCATGTCCCACCTTGCGGCCGTCTCGCGGCGACTTGCCATAGTCGTGCCAGTGACCACCGGCTTCGTCGAGCACGACGTCGCGCTCGGGCAATGCGCCAATCCAGTTCAGCATGCAGGAGACGCCGCGCGCCGCCGTGCTGCCGAGCGGCAGGCCGAGCACGGCGCGCAGATGATTCTCGAACTGCGACACTTCGGCGCCCTCGATCGTCCAGTGGCCGGAGTTGTGCACGCGCGGCGCCATTTCGTTCGCGAGCAACTGGCCATCGCGCACGAACAGTTCCAGTGCGAACACCCCGACGTAGTCGAGCGCTTCGGCGACCCGCCGCGCGGCGACCAGGGCCGCCTCGCGCAATGCGTCGTCCACGGACGCCGGCGCCAGGCTGGCGGCAAGAATGCCGGACTCGTGCCAGTTCTCGGTCAGCGGGTAGGCGCGGAACTCGCCGTCGCGTCCGCGCGCCGCCACGACCGACACCTCGCGTTCGAACGGCACGAAGGCTTCGAGGATCAGGCCGACGCGCTCCGCCTGTGCGCCCAAGGCCGCCCAGGCCGCATCGAGATCCTGTTCCGATCGGATGCGGAACTGGCCCTTGCCGTCGTAGCCGAGCCGGCGCGTCTTCAGGATGGCCGGAAGGCCGACCGACCGCGCGGCGCGATCCAGATCGTCGCGGGTATCGATGGCGGCGAATGCCGGCACGCCGATGCCGAGTTCGCGGAACAGGGATTTCTCGGCCAGCCGATCCTGGGCCACTGCAAGCGCACGCGGGTTCGGGAACACCGGCACGCGTTCGGCCAGCCATTGCGCGCTTTCCGCGGGCACGTTTTCGAAATCGAAGGTGACGACATCGACGCGACGCGCGAATTCGGCGAGCGCTTCCTCGTCGCGATAGTCGGCGCCGAGCAGCGGCACGAACTGCGCCGCACAGGCATCGGCAGCGCTGTCCATGACCAGGAAACGCAGGCCCAACGGCGCACCCGCCAAGGCCATCATGCGCGCAAGCTGGCCGCCGCCGAGAATGCCGACCGTGATCATGGCGTGCGCGGATCCGGCTGGCTCAGCACCTGTTCGGTCTGGGCGCGGCGGAACAGTTCCAGCGCCTTGGCGACCGCCGCGTCGTTCGTCGCAAGAATGGCCGCCGCGTAAAGCGCCGCATTCACCGCACCGGCCGCACCGATCGCAAATGTCGCGACCGGAATGCCGGCCGGCATCTGCACGATCGAGAGCAGCGAATCGACGCCGTTCAACACCTTCGACTGCACCGGCACGCCGAGCACCGGCAATGCCGTTTTCGCGGCCAGCATGCCGGGCAGATGCGCCGCACCGCCGGCGCCGGCGATGATGGCCTTGAGGCCGCGCGCATTCGCCTGTTCGGCGTACTGGAACAGCAGGTCCGGCGTGCGATGTGCGGAGACCACGCGCACTTCGCAAGGAATCGCCAGGCGTTGCAGGGTTTCTTCGCTGTGCTTCAGCGTTTCCCAGTCGGAACGCGAACCCATCACGATGCCCACGACGGGCAAGGTGTTCGTAGCGGCCATTCGGAACTCCACGAAAAGGACGGCACAGGGCCGTCGCGACGGCTGCTATCTTAGCGCCCGCTTCCATGGCGACGTGATGACTGATGGCCCTCGATCCACGATTCCTTTCCATTCTCTGCTGCCCGGTCAGCAAGCGCGCGCTGAAGCCGCTGTCGCGTGCGCGACTGGGCTTCCTCAATGACGCCGTGCGTGCCGGCACCGCGCTGAACGTGGCCGGCGCGGCGTTGAATGCCATCGTCGCCGACGCGCTGATCAGCGATGACGACAAGGTCATCTATCGCATCGACGACGGCGTGCCGGTACTTCTGCCTGAGGAAGGCATCGGCACCACGCAATTCACGGATTTCCCGACGTGAACCCGGTGCGACCGGACGCCGCGGCGATCGAAGCCGACGTGCGCCGCGCGCTGGCCGAAGATATCGGCGACGGCGACCTGACCGCGCGCCTGTTGCCCGCCGGACAACGCACCGAAGCCGAAATCATCACCCGCGAAGACATGGTGCTCTGCGGCCGCGACTGGGCCGAGGCCTGTTTCCGCGCACTCGATCCCGGCGTCGTCGTCGAATGGGGCCATGCCGACGGCGACCGGTTGGCGGCGAACACGCGCCTGTGCCGCATCGAAGGGGCCGGGCGCGGCATCGTCAGCGCCGAACGCTGCGCGTTGAACTTCCTGCAGACCATGTCCGGCACCGCGACAACGACGCGCCGCTACGCGGACGCGCTGGCGCACTCGAAGACGCGCGTGCTCGATACCCGCAAGACCCTGCCTGGCCTGCGCCTGGCGCAGAAATATGCCGTGCGCTGCGGCGGCGGCACGAACCATCGCATCGGCCTGTTCGACGCCGTGCTGATCAAGGAAAACCACATCGCCACGGCCGGCTCGATCGCCGCGGCGATCGCGAACGCGCGCACGGTCGCGGGCGATCGCATGGTCGAGATCGAGGTCGAGAATCTGCGCGAGTTCGGCGACGCGCTGGCGGCACGCCCGGATCGCATCATGCTGGACGAGTTGAGCGACGAGGATGTGCGCACGGCCGTGCGGCGCAACGCCGGTCAGGTCGAACTGGAATTGTCCGGCGGCGTGTCGTTCGAGCGGCTCGCGGAAATCGCCGAACTCGGCGTCGATTTCGTGTCGGTCGGCGCGCTCACCAAACACGTGCGCGCCGTCGATCTCAGCCTGCGCGTGCTGCGGCGCTGGTAAGCGCCGCAGCCGCGATATCGGTCAGAACTTGACGATGCCCGCCGCCCACAACCCGGCGATCACCGCCACGGCTCCGAGCAGACCGACGAACAGCCATTTGACCTGACCGCCGCCCGTGGCGGCTGGCGCCGGTTTGGCCGCGGCCGGTTCGGCGGCTTTCGCAACCTGCTGCATTTCCAGATGCGGCGCCACCAGCATGAAGCGCACGGTGTCGAGACGCAGTTCCTCTCCCGGCTTCAGCATGCCGGTGTGAATGCGCTTGTCGTTGATGAAGGTGCCGTTGGCGGAACCCATGTCTTCGACCGCGATGCCGTCCGGCATCACCTGCAGCTTGGCATGCTGGCGCGACACTTCGTCGGTCGGGATGCTGATGTCGCAGTCGGCGGCGCGCCCGACGGTCATGGTGCCCACCAGGGCGAAGGTCTTGCCGAAGGTGCTGCCGGAAACGCCGCGCAACACGAATCTCGGCAGCGCCTGGCGCACCCGCGTACGGCCGTCATCTTCGGGCTCCTTGCGAGCCGCGGCAGCAGCGGCCTGCATGCGTTCGCTGGCCATCACGCGCGTGCCGATCTTGCCGAACAGGACGATGTCGCCCGGCTTGATCGGCGTTTCGGCCATCACCTGACGACCGTTCAACGCGATGCTGTTGGCGGCATTCAGCACCTTGATGGCGCCATTGCTGCCATCGAACTGGAGTTCGCAGTGCTGGGCGGCGATGCCCGGCGCCATCAGCAGGATATCGTTTCCGGCCGCGCTGCCGACACGCGTGATGCCGGGTTTCAATTCGACGGGTTCATGCTCGCCATTCGGGAACAACAGCTTCATTGAGGTCCAGCTCCTGGAGGATCAGTCGATGTCGCGCACGACGCGGAAACCGATGGTGTTGAATCCGGTATCGGCGTCGAAACCGTCGCGCTGCTTCGGGTCGAGCTTGTCTGACGTCGACAGCCATGCGCTCCCCATCGCGACGCGGCTGCTGCAACTGGATCCGCAATCGCTGACCCATTCGCGCACGTTGCCGGCCATATCGTACAACCCGCCCGGGGCATCGTAGTGACGGACCGGCGCCGTCCCGAGATACCCATCGTCGCAGGCCAACGCGTCGCGTTCGCGATGTTCGGCGTTGTAGCGCCGGTCGGCCACGTTGGCGCGACATTGGCGCGCGTCCGCCGTCTGCGCCGCCAATGTCGTCCATTCGGCAGCCGTCATGGCGCGATAGCGCTTGCCGGTCTGCTTAGACAGCCACGCGGCATACGCTTCGACATCGCGCCAGGCCACGCAGACCACGGGATGGCTCGCCTGCTGGGTGAAACCGGGCGACTGCCAGGTGCGCGTCTTCGAACTGCGGAAGATCGATTCGCGGTCGCGGCACGAGGGCCGCGCCGCCAGCGTCTTCGATCCGCCGCCGCTCCAGAACTTCGAGAACTCGCCGACCGTGGTTTCGTTGCGGGCAACCGCCAGGCGTTTGCCGCCGACGCGCTGGATCATCAGTTCCGGCCCGCTGCCGCCGCCCATCCTGTCGGCGAAGACAAAACCCGGCTGCCCGACGCTGGCCGCCTGCTTCGCGCCACGCATCGCCGCCGCATTCTTCGGATCGAGATGCAGCGCGCGCTGATAGGCCGCCGCCGCCGCCTTGCCTTCCCAACGCTCGAAGGCCGCGTCGCCTTCCTTGAGCGCGGCGTCGACCAGCTGCTTTCGCCGCGCTTCCACGGACTTGCGCACGGCGCCTTCGCGATCGTGTTCGGCGGCGATCTCGACGGCGCGCGCGGCCGTCGCGAAATAGTCATCGATCTTGCCGGCCTTGAACTGCTCTTCGGCCACGACCATGAGCGCCTTGGCGGTCTCGACCAGACCCGCGGACGCCAAGGCATTGTCGCGATCGAGCTTCAGCACCAGCCGGTAGCGATCGGTGGCGTTGCGGCCGGCCGGCAGCGTCAGGCGCTTGCCGGCGATATCGTTGCGGGCCAGACGCAGCAATTCGGCCACCGGGTCGACCACGGTGGTCTCGAGGGCATGCTGCAGCTGTTCGTCGACCGTCGGTTCGGCAATGCCGAGCAGTTCCAGCGCAGTCGGATCGGCATCCATGGGCGCAACGCCCGAATCGGCCGGTGCCTCGGGCGCGACGTCCACCGCATGCGGCTGCGACGGAGCCACTGCAGCCGGTCGTGTCGGCAACGGCGGCAGCGGCTCGGGCGCACGTCCGCGCCAGAGTCCGTATCCGATCAATGCCAGCGCGGCCAGGATGCCGACAACGGCAAATCCGATGCCGGCACGGCGCGCAGCCGACGCCCCGGCAGTCGGTGCCGGCGGGGGCATCAGCGCCGCCGGCGCAGCTTTTGCCTGCTCGCGCAGCTGCTGCAATTCGCGGCCGATGTCGCCCTGCGCGACCGGCGTCGACATCACGCGTGTGGCGTCGGGCACGACCGGACGCGGCATGGCCTGGGTCGGCGCACTCATGTTCAGCGTCGCCTGCTGCACGGCAGCGAGCGACAGCACCTGCGTCGCGTCGCCGGCAGGCGCCAGCGTCTGTTCGACTTCGGCCAGCGCGGCGAGGAATTCATCGGCGTTCTGAAAACGCTGCGCCGGGTCCTTGGCCATGGCGCGGTCGATCAGCGCCTGCCAATGCTGAAGGTGCTGCGGCAGGCGCGGAATCGGTTCGAACACGTGCGCGTAGGCGATGGCGAAACCGTCGTCGCCCTCGTAGGGCGCATGCCCGGTGAGTGCCTCGAAGGTGACGGCGCCGAGCGAGTAGAGGTCGGAACGGCCATCGACGTCGCCGCCGCGCGCCTGCTCCGGACTCATGTAATGGCTGGTGCCGACGCTGACGCCGGCATTGGTGATGCGCGAGGTCTTGCTGACTGCGCGGGCGATGCCGAAGTCGGTCAGCACCGGGCTGCCGTTCACGTCGAACAGGACATTGCCGGGAGCGACATCGCGGTGCACGAAACCGCGCTGATGGGCGTAGCCGAGCGCACGCCCGACGCCGGCGATGATGCGCAGCACCTCGCGCTCGCCGATGCCGTCGCGGATGCGATGCAGGAAGTCGCCATGCGGCAGGTGCTGCATGGAGAAGTAGTGCAGCTTCTCGTCGGTGATGCCGACATCGTAGACCGCGACGATGTTGGGATGCGCAAGCGAGGCCAGCGTTCGCGCCTCCTGCATGAAACGGCGCGAAAAGGTCGGGTCCGACACCATCGCCGGATTCATCACTTTCAGCGCGACTTCGCGCTCGAGCGAGGTCTGCACGGCCAGATGGACCGTCGCCATGCCGCCGGCACCGATTTCACGCTTGATCAGATAACCGGGAATCTGGATCACGCTGCTCGACCGATGCGGTAGGGAAAAGGATTGTATTCGTCCGTCGCGTCGGCGTCAGCGGGCCTATTTCACGATGCGCAGCCCCGGCCCCTTGCGAACCGGCTTGTCCGGCTCGATCGGCGGCTCCGGCGGCGGCGGCGGCGCGTCATCTTGCGACTCGACCGGGAACATCATGCCCTGGCCGTTTTCCTGGGCGTAGATCGCGAGAACCGCGGACACCGGCACGTCGACCTGCTGGCTGACGCCGCCGAAGCGCGCATGGAAGCGCACGCGGTCGTTGCCGAGCTCGAGGTCGGCCACGGCGCGGACCGCCACGTTGAGCACGATCTGGCCGTCCTTGACGGCATGCGTCGGCACCCGGACGCCGCGTTGCCGCGCGTCGACGAGCAGATAGGGCGTCAAGCCGTTGTCGCAAATCCAGTCGTACATCGCCCGAACCAGGTAGGGGCGGTTCGAGGTCATTTTCTCGGTGCTGCTCATCAGTTCATGACTCAGGGGCGCAACGACTTCTCGACGTCGGTCATGCTGCGCGTGAAAGCGGGATTGCGGAAGATGCGTTCGCCGTAGTCGATGATCGGCTGGGCTTCCTTCGGCAGTTGCACGGCCAGGGACGGAAGCCGCCAGATCAGCGGCGCCAAGGCGCAGTCGGCCAGACTCATCTCGGGATTCAGAAAGAACTTCGATGCCTTGAAGGCCGGCAAGGTCGATACGAGACCATCGCGCAGGCGCTTGCGGGCGCCTTCCGCCGCAGCTTTCGCGCCGGTCTGGATGGTATCGACCAGGGACAGCCAGTCGCGCTCGACGCGCCGGACCGCCAGACGCACGCGCGCCCGCGACAACGGATCGATCGGCAGCAGGGGCGGATGCGGATAACGCTCGTCCAGGTACTCGCAGATCACGTCGACGTCGTACAGCGACAGTTCGCGGTCGGCCAGGGTCGGCACGTCGTTGTAGGGATTGAGCTCGACCAGATCCTCGGGCGGCTTGGCCGGATCGACGACCACCAGATCGTAGCCGACGGCCTTGGCGGCCAACACCAGCCGGACACGGTGACTGTCGATGTCGTCGCGACCGGAAAACAGCGTCAGGACGGTGCGTGCACGTACGGCCGTGGCGGCCTTGCGCTTGGCGCCCCAAGGGGGCGGATTCGCGTTGCTCACGTCGGGATACCTCCGTGTCCGGGAACAGCTGAGCCCCGGAATATCGCGTCGGCCCGAAAATGGCAAGGGCCCGGCATCACACCGGGCCCCTCGGGCGGACGAACGCGCTCAGTGCACGTCGCGCCAGTACTCGTGCTTGAGCAACCAAGTCAGGATCGTCAGCACCGACAGGAACAGCAGCACCCACACGCCGATCTGCTGGCGTTTCAGGCCGGCCGGTTCGGCGGCGTACTGCAGGAAGTTCGAGATGTCGCGCGCGACCTGATTGAACTCTTCCGGCGTCAGCCGGCCCGGCTGGGCCTGTTCGAAATGCGAGAACACCGGCGCACCGCCGGCATGCCCGCCTTCCGGCGCGTTGAACACGGCCGACTGCACGCCCTGCAACTCCCACAACACGTTCGGCATGCTGGCGCCCGGGAACAGCACGTTGTTCCAGCCCAGGGGGCGCGCCGGGTCGCGATAGAAACTCTTGAGATAGGTGTAGATCCAGTCGGCGGAACCGCGGACGCGCGCGGTCAGCGACAGGTCCGGCGCCGCCTTGCCGATCCATTTGTCGCCATCGGCCGGCTTCATCGCGACCGTCATCTGCTCGCCGAACTTGATGCCGGTGAAGTTCAGCGACGACATGACCTGTTCCTCGGTCAGGCCAAGATCGGCGGCCATGCGCGAGTAGCGCAGGTACTTGAGCGAATGACAGCCCATGCAGTAGTTCATGAACAGGGTCGCGCCGCGCTGCAGCGAGGCCTGGTCGGACAGGTCGGCGCCCGACGACTGCAGTTGCGCGGGGCCGCCACTGGCCTGGGCCAGCGAGGCGACGAGGGAGAATGCGAGTGCGATCAGCTTCTTCATTGTCGTGTTCTCAGTGATCGAAGTTGACGCGCTCGGGCACGGGCTTGGTCTTGTCGATGGCCGTCCACAACGGCATCGTGAAGAAGAACGCGAAATAGAAGAAGGTCAGGACCTGCGCGACCAGCTTCTGGGTGTCGCTGCCCGACTGCGCGCCGAGCCAGCCGAGCACGACGAAGCTGATCACGAACAGCGTGATCATGACCTTCGTGATCGGACCGCGGTAACGAATCGACTTGACCTTGCAGCGATCCAGCCACGGCACCGCGAAGAAGATCAGCGTGGCCGCACCCATCACGATCACGCCGAACAGCTTGTCGGGGATCGCGCGCAACATCGCGTAGTACGGCGTGAAGTACCACACCGGCTTGATGTGCTGCGGCGTCACCATCGGATTGGCGGCGCTGAAGTTGTCGTGCTCGAGGAACCAGCCGCCGACGGTCGGTTCGAAGAAGATGATGAAGGCGAAGATCATCAGGAAGAACGAGGTACCGAACAGATCCTTGATCGTGTAGTACGGATGGAAGGCGATGCCGTCCTTCGGAATGCCGGTTTCCTTGTCCTTGACCTTCTTGATGTCGACGCCGTCCGGGTTGTTCGAGCCAACTTCGTGCAGGGCCATCAGGTGCAGGTAGATCAGGCCGGCCAGCACGAACGGCAGCGCGATCACGTGCAGCGCGAAGAAGCGATTCAGGGTCGCGTCCGAGATCAGGTAATCGCCGCGGATGAATTCGACCAGATCCGGTCCGATGATCGGAACCGCGCCGAACAGCGACGTGATCACCTGCGCGCCCCAATAGGACATCTGGCCCCAGGGCAGCACGTAACCGAAGAAGGCTTCGGCCATCAGGACCAGGAAGATGACGACGCCGAGCGTCCACACCAGTTCGCGCGGTTTCTGGTACGAGCCGTAGATCAGGCCGCGGAACATGTGCAGGTAGACCACGATGAAGAACATCGAGGCGCCGGTCGAATGCATGTAGCGGATCAACCAGCCCCATTCGACGTCGCGCATGATGTATTCGACCGAGTCGAACGCTTCCGCTGCCGACGGCTTGAAGTTCATGGTCAGCCAGATTCCGGTGAGGATCTGGTTGACGAACACGACCAGCGCGAGCGAACCGAAGAAGTACCAGAAGTTGAAGTTCTTCGGCGCGTAGTACTTGATGGCGTGGCGGTCCATCCAATGGAACAGGCCCGGAGCGCGTTCCTGGACCCAGCCCTGGGCGCCGTCGACGACACGATTGATGACGTTCGTGCTCATGATCAGGCCGCCTTCGGATCGGCGTCGAGGCCGATCATGATGGTGTTGTCGTCGATGAAGAAGTACGGCGGCACACGCAGGTTGTCCGGCGCCGGGACGCCTTGATAGACGCGACCGGCCATGTCGAAACGCGAATTATGGCAGGGGCAGTAGAAACCGCCCTTCCACTCGCCGTCGAACGCCTGCGGCAGCATTTCCGGCACGAAGGTCGGCGAGCAGCCGAGGTGGGTGCAGATGCCGACCATGACCGCGATCTCGGGCTTGCGCGAACGGGTTTCGTTGCGCGCGTAATCCGGCTGCTGTTCGATGTTGGCGGACTGGGCGTCCTTGAGGCGACCGTCCTGCGACGCCAGCGCAGCGACCACTTCCGGCGTGCGGCGGATGATCCAGACCGGCTGGCCGCGCCACATCTCGATGACGCGGGCGCCGACTTCCAGCTTGCTGATATCGGCGATGACCGGGGCACCGGCCGTCTGCGCGCGCGCGCTCGGCTGCCAGGCCTTGATGAACGGCACCGCGGCGAAGACGCCGCCGACACCTCCGACCCCGGCCGTGGTCGCGGTCAGGAACCGTCGACGCCCGTGGTTAACACCCTGCTCTGCCATGGGAAACCCCACACGATGAATTGAAATCGGGATGGCTCTGGGAGCCAAAGGACGCGGGATTCTAGTGGAACGGCTCCACCGAGGACAATCGAAACCGCGCCCCTGCCAGCCGTTCGGCACGGACAAACACGGCCTTCCGTTGTCAGAATGCGACCCATGCGCACCTTCGCCCAGTCCCTGCTCTTCATTCTCCAGTTCGTCGTCCTCGGCCTGGCGATCGCCTACGTCGCGACGCGGCTCTGGCCGGAACGCTTCGCAAGCGCAACGCCGACCCAGCCCCAGTCGGCCGTGGCGCCCGGTTCCTACAGCACTGCGGTCCGGAAAGCCGGCCCCTCGGTGGTCAGCATCTACACCCAGCGCGTGGTCGCCGAGCAGCCCTACCGGATGTTCACCGACCCGACCCAGAACCGCTACAACGGCGTCACCCTGGGACCGGCGCGCAAGCGCCTCGAGCGCAGCCTCGGATCGGGCGTGATCGTGCGCGAGGACGGCTACGTGCTGACCAACCACCACGTCGTCGAAGGGGCCGACGACATCTTCATCGGCCTGTGGGACGGTCGTATCACCTCGGCGCGCGTCATCGGCGTGGACCAGGAAACCGACCTGGCCGTCATCAAGGTCGAGGGCGCCAAGCTGCCGGCCGCGCATTTCGCGGCGCCGGAAGCCCTGAACGCCGGCGACGTCGTGCTCGCGATCGGCAATCCCTACGGTCTCAGCCAGACGGTGACGCTCGGCATCGTCAGCGCCACCGGCCGCAATCAGCTGAGCCTGAGCCGCTACGAGGACTTCATCCAGACCGATGCCGCGATCAATTCGGGCAATTCGGGCGGGGCGCTGGTCAACGCATCAGGCGACCTGGTCGGCATCAACACCGCCCAGTTCGGCACCGGGCTGGGGATCAGCTTCGCGATTCCGGCGGCATCGGCACGGCGCGTGCTCGACCAGATCATCGAGCACGGCGAAGTGATCCGCGGCTGGATGGGCGCCGAGTATGCCGGCGCCCCGGCCTCGCCTGCGGCCGAAGGCACGGTCCAGCAACGCGGCGCGCAGATCGCCTTGCTGCTGCCCGGCGGCCCGGCCGATGCCGCCGGCCTCAAGCCCGGCGACGTCGTCGTCGAGTTCAACGCGCAGGCGATCGGCGACGAAGGCGACCTGCGCTCGCGTGAAGCCGCGCTGCCGCCGGGCACCAAGGTGCAGGTCCGGGCACTGCGCGTCGGCGTCGAATTCGTCACCGAAGTCGAATTGATCCAGCGGCCGAAAGCGCAGCGCTGAGATTCAATCGAAGCCGTTGCCGAACAGTTCGTCGATCTCGAACGCGCCGCGGTCGACGGCCGGTCCCTGCACACGCTTGGCGCCTGCCACGTCCCAGGTCGTCAGGCCTCCCGCCGGGGAATTGTTGCCGCTGTTGTGGGCCGCGGAGATCGCGTTCACGGCATAGTCGGAATAGCTGGTGCGCGTCGCATCCACGAAACGGGGGTCGCCGGAGGTCGTGTTGCTGCTGCTTGGCGCCGGCGTGCCTTTCACTGCGCCGAGATGGTTGTGGCGCAACACGGCCGCGTTGGCCGACAACCCGCTGACGTCGATATCGTAACGATCGACCCCGGCGTTGTTGCCCCAGATGATGTTGTTGCTCGCCCACACCGCGGTGGCCGCACCGTCGATGCCGGACTTGACGAACTGGATGCCGCCCGCCGCGCCGGACAAGGTTTCCGCAAGATTGTCGGCGATCGTGTTGTTGTTCAGCACCAGGGCGCCGCCACGCCCGTCGATGAAGGCGGCGCCGCCACGACGAGCCGTGTTGTGGTGGAACAGGTTGCCCTTCAGTTGCGCCGACTTGGCCTGGAGGAACAGGCCGCCGCCGTCTCCGAGAGGCGCCAGACACCCTTCGAAGAGCACTCGCTCCACTTGCACCGTGCCGTAAGCCGACACGATCGACGCGCAACCGCCGATGCTCGACACGCCGGTCAATCCGTCGGCGAAGCGCAGTTGTTCGATGCGAAGCAGGCCCGGCGCCATCGAGGTCATCGATACCGTCAAGGCACGGCGCTCGCCGTTGCCGGAGAGCGTGGTGACGTGGTGGTATTCCTTCTGATCGACGCAGGCATTGGGCAGCGCGACCGAGCCGAACCAGTTGCCGGAAATCGTCAACGCGCCGTCGTTGCCGGACACGTAGGTGAACCCGTTCACGTCGCCAGGCGCGACGAAGGGACCGATACGCAAACGGATGACATCGTCGTCGGCGCTGAGGGCGGCGGCATTCAGCATGTTCTGCAGATCAATGGCATTCGTCGCGCAATACACCGCAGCGGACGCGGGGTTGATCCATGAGAGCGCGGCCACAAGCGGCAAGGCGCGGAAAAAAAATCGATGAAGCGACATGGGCATTCTCCATTCGGCGATGTGGTGTTCATCGCGGGGAACGGAGATTTCGCGCGGGACCGGACACGGCCCCGGAAACAGCTCAGGACGATGCGCCGACGCCTGCGGTCGCGAGCGCCTGCTGGTAACGCTTCATCAGGATTTCGACGCGGTCGACATACACCCGCGTCTCGGCATAGGGCGGCACGCCGCCATACTTCTTCACGGCACCTTCGCCGGCGTTGTACGCCGCGGCCACGAGCTTGATGTCGCCGTCGTAACGATCGAGCAGGCCGGCCAGGTGTTCGACGCCGGCGCGGATGTTCTGCCCGGCATCGAAGGCATTGTTCACGCCGTACATGCCGGCCGTCGCGGGCATCAACTGCATCAGGCCCTGCGCCCCCTTGTGCGACAGCGCGTTCGGGTTGAAGGCGGATTCGGCATGGATCAGGGCACGCACCAGCGCCGCATCGACCCCGTGTTCGGAGGCTGCCGCAGCGATCTCGCTGGCATAGGCCGTCGTGTTCAGGCGGGTCGCGTTCCAGTTGATCGTGGAGTGCACGTTGCAGGCGGGGCAGGCGTCGACGTACACCACCGAGTAGCCGCCGGACATCGGCGGCTTCGACGTGAAATGCACGGTGCCCTTGCTGTCGACACGCTTGTAATAGCGCTCGCCGGTGCCGGGCAGCCGGCTGTTGGTGCTCACGATGTTGATCACGCCGCTCTTGTCCTTGAACACGCGCACGTCGCCGGCGGACGCGGCGAACGGCATCAGGCACAGGACGGAAAGAAGGCGGATCGGACGCAAGCGGAATACTCCAAGGACCGCGCTCGGACCACCCGGGCGCCGTGAAAGTTTCGCGAATCCGCCCCGAATTTGCCAGTGCGGCCGCCTTGACAGCCTACAATGACTGCCCGGAAGCCCTTAAAATGCGCGGCTTTTTTCGATCCCGATAGGTGCCCCATGGCCGGCAAGCTGTTCATCAAGACCCACGGTTGCCAGATGAACGAGTACGACTCGACCAAGATGGCCGACGTGCTCGCGGCCTCCCACGGGCTCGAAGTGACCGACAACGAGCAGGAGGCCGATGTCATCCTGATCAACACCTGCTCGATCCGCGAGAAGGCACAGGAAAAGGTGTTCAGTCAGCTCGGTCGCTGGCGCGAACTGAAGAAGGCGCGCGGCGGCAACGTGATCATCGGTGTCGGCGGCTGCGTCGCGTCGCAGGAAGGCGAAGCCATCATCGACCGCGCGCCCTATGTCGACCTGGTGTTCGGCCCGCAGACCCTGCACCGCCTGCCCGAGATGATCGAAGCCAGGCGCGCCTCGAGCCGGCCGCAGGTCGACATCTCGTTCCCGGAAATCGAGAAGTTCGACCACCTGCCGCCGCCACGCAAGGAAGGGCCGAGCGCCTTCGTCTCGATCATGGAAGGCTGCTCGAAGTACTGCGCATTCTGCGTCGTGCCGTACACGCGCGGCGAAGAAGTGTCGCGTCGCTTCGACGACGTGATGACCGAAGTGCGGGCGCTCGAACAGCAGGGCGTACGCGAGATCAACCTGCTCGGCCAGAACGTCAACGCCTATCGCGGCGAGATGGACGACGGCGATGTCGCCGACCTCGCCTTCCTGATCGAGGCCATCGCCGCCCTGCCCGGCATCGGCCGCATCCGTTTCACGACCTCGCACCCGATGGAATTCACCGACCGCCTGGTCGATGCCTACGCAAACGTGCCCAAGCTCGCCAATTACCTTCATCTGCCGGTGCAGTCCGGTTCGGACCGCATCCTCGCCGCGATGAAGCGCGGCTACACCGTGCTCGAGTTCAAGGCGCGCATCCGCAAGCTGCGCGCGGTGCGCCCGGACATCTCGGTCAGCACCGACATCATCGTCGGCTTCCCGGGCGAAACCGAGAAGGATTTCGCCGCGACGATGAAGCTCTGCGAGGACATCGGCTTCGACCAGAGCTTCAGCTTCGTCTATTCGCGCCGCCCGGGCACGCCCGCCGCAAACCTCGCCGACGACACGCCGGAGGCGTTGAAGCTCGAACGCCTGCAGCAGTTGCAGGCTGCGATCACTG
>JBGASK010000076.1:31227-34118 GCA_044229785.1 Ahniellaceae bacterium | reverse complement strand
AAACAACAGATTGTTGCGCCCGGACAACAAAAACCCCGCGGCGCAAGCCGCGGGGTTCCGAGCAAAACACTCGTCAGGTCAACGCAATCAGAAGTCGTAGCGGGCCGAGAAACGGACCGAACGCGGCGCCTGATAGTTGACGTCGTTCAGGAAGTCCGGGCTCAGCGTCACCGAGTTCGCGCTGATGTCGCCGGCTTCGTTGTATTCCGTCACGCTGTCGTTGTTGAACAGGTTGAACACGTCCATCTGCACGGTCAGCTTGCCGTCGGCGAAACCCGGGATGTAGGCGATCGAGGCATCGATCGTGTTCGTCCACGGGGTACGGCCGAACTCGCCGCGCGAGGTCAGCACGCGGTTGCCAGCCGAATCGCGGCAGTAGAACGACGAACCGCTGTAGCCGGACAAGCCGCTCTGGTCGACACCCGTGCCTTCCAGCGGGATGTAGCCGTTGCAGTTGACCGGACGGCCCGACTGCACGAGCAGATTGCCGCCGACGCGCCATTCATCGTTGATCTCGTAGCTGCCGAACAGCTTCAGGGCATGACGACGATCGTTCGGGAGGTCGCCGAAGGCGCCGTCTTCGAACAGGTAGTGGTCGAAGTCCTGCGTCAGGCCCGCGTCGTCCTGTTCCAGCGTCGAGTTCACGTAGCCTTCGACGTTGCCGTAGCTGTGCGAGATCGTGTACGAACCCTGCAGCGCCCAGCCGTCACCGCCGGTGCGTTCGAAGAACAACTCGAGCGCGTTGTACGAGCGCTGATATTCCGGCAGACCGAAGTAGCTGGCCGGGATGGTGACCACGGTCAGGTTGCCGTCGCCTTCCAGGTCCAGCGCGATTTCGGTGTCGCGACCCGGATTGATCAGGTAGCAGCTCGCCATCGTGTGCCAGTCGAAGTTGTCG
This sequence comes from Ahniellaceae bacterium, assembly GCA_044229785.1. Taxonomy (GTDB): domain Bacteria; phylum Pseudomonadota; class Gammaproteobacteria; order Xanthomonadales; family Ahniellaceae; genus JADKHK01. Next base: position 33,220 of record JBGASK010000076.1, on the reverse strand, counting down.
TAGCCGTTGTCTTCAGCCCAATCGACCGCGCCCTGGTGCGAGCAATGGTCGTCCATGCCGTCCTTGACGTCGCGACGGATGCCCTTCAGGCCCATGGTCCAGTTGTCGCCGATCGCGAACTGGGTGCCGAGGATGAACTCGTCCTGGTACATCGGCTTGAGGTTGGCAGCCGCCACGGTCTCGGCGACCGGCGGTTCCAGCGAGCCGTTCACGCCCGACGGACCGAGCTGCGCGCCCAGGCCGATCGGCAGACCGGTGGCCGGGTCGAAACCGGTGACGCGATAGAACTCGGTCACGAGGACTTCGCCACCGGCGGCGCGGATGTTCGTGTTGGTCGCAACCGGGATGAAATAACGACCGGCCGTACCGAACACCTTCAGCGTCTGGTCGCCCTTGGCATCCCACGAGAAGCCGAGGCGCGGCGCGATCTGATTGTCGGCCTTGACGAAGCTTTCGTTGGCATTGTTGCGATTGTCGAAGGTTTCCGCGCGCAGGCCGCCGTAGATCGACAGCGTGTCGTTGAACTGCCAGGTGTCTTCGAGGTACAGCGCTTCGTTGAACACGTCGTACGACGCGCTGGTGGTCTGCAGGTTGCGGTAGCGAACGTACATGTTGTTCGCGCCGATGTTGACGGTTTCGCCGTTGAAGCTGCCGTTGCCGCTGGCGCCGACGCGGAAGTAGCGGTAGTACTCGCCGCCCGAGTAGGTCAGACCGGCTGCGCCGGAAGTGAACTTCTCGTAGTCGTAGCCGAAGCGCACGAGGTGGTCGCCCAGGCCCCATTCGCCGTCGATGCGGTAAGCATTGCGCTTGTCTTCGTCCGGACCCCATGCGGCATCGCGCACGGTGAATGCCGCTTCGTTCCAGCAACCGGTGTAGGCGAGGCCGCCCGCCGTCGAGTCGTAAGCGGCGACGCAGTCTTCACCCGGTGCGGCGGTGGTGCGATAGGCGTTGGTGTTCTTCAGCTGGCCAGCCTGCAACGACAGCGTGAAGTTGTCGGTGAGGTAGCCGGTGTACTTGCCGATCAGGATGTCGCCACCCTCTTCAACGTCGTACGAATCGGACAGCGTCTCGTGCGACGAGGGATAGAAGTCCGACGACGTATAGGTCTTGACGCTGTAGTCGCTGCGGTTGTGGATGCCGGTGAACTCCACCATGTGGTTGTCGGTGATGTTCCAGTCCAGCTTCACCATGCCGTTCGGTTCGTTGTAGTCCGTGGCGGTGCTGTTGTCGTTGCCGAACGAGTCGGTACTGTCGTTGCGCGCTTCGACCAGGCCGAAGAAGAACAGGCGATCCTGGATCAGGGCGCCGCCGCCGTACAGGTTGACCTTCAGGCCATCCGACTCGTTCGCGGAACGATAGACGAGCAGCGGTTCGTCCGAATCGATGCGATTCGGATCGCGCGAGAACACGTCCTTGCCGTCTTCACGCAGCGCGCTCGGCGCCCAGTAGGCGCTGGCGCCGAATTCCCATTCGTTCGAGCCGCGCTTGGTGATCAGCGAGATCACGCCACCCAGCGAACGGCCGTATTCCGCGCCGTAACCGCCGGTCTTCACGCCCTGTTCGGCGATCGCTTCGAACGGCAGCGAGGCGTAGGAGATGAAGTTGCGGATGTTGGTGACGTCGAAACCGTTGATGTAGTAACCGTTCTCGGCGACGGACGAACCGCCGAACGAGGCCAGGTTGCCGAAACCGGTGTCGCCCTTCACGGTGCCCGGCGCAAGCAGCGCGACGTTGGTGATGTCGCGACCGACCGGAATCTTCTGGATCTGTTCCGCGGTGAACACCGTGGCCGATTCCACCGAGCTCAGGTCGATCGGGTTGATCGCGTCGGCACCGACGACGATTTCCTCCAGCTGGGTCGACTTGAACTCGACCTGCGAACCGACGCCCGCATTGACCGTGACTTCACGGGTCACGCTGCCGGCGGTGACCTTGTAGCGACCCGAAGGCAGCTGCGTGAACGAGAAGCGGCCATCCGCATTCGAGGTGATGG
>JBGASK010000076.1:0-31194 GCA_044229785.1 Ahniellaceae bacterium | reverse complement strand
GGCGCCCGTCGCGGTGTTTTCGATGGTGACTGCAGCGCTGCTGTCGGCGTGACCGTAGATCGAGCCGACCGAACTCTGCGCAAACGCGCCGCCGGCGACGGTCAAGCCGATCGCCAGAGCAAGCGCCGAACGCTTGAACTTGTTATGTGTCTTCATATGAAAATCCCCAAAGCGTTGGTGAAGGAAGTCGTCCGCAGCCGGCATGACCACGGCACCCCAGAGCGCTGCCTGAGCAACGTGCAAGTGACGTTAGCATGGCAGTTAAAATTGCGTAAAGCCGATATTCAGTCAGTGAAGGCGGCGTGATGACCGCGCCCGGCTTTCGCCAGCCGCCACGCCGGCGTTTCTCGATTAGGATCGCTTTTCAATTCAACGACTTTTGTCCGATGCCATGACGCCAGACCGCCCGCCCGACCGACCCCGTCCGACGCAGCGCCCTTGGGCCATCCTCAAATTCGGAGGCACCAGCGTGGCGACGGCTGCGCGCTGGCGCACCATCGCGGACCTGGCACGGGCACGCGTCGAGGCAGGATTCGGTACCGTGATCGTGGTCTCGGCGGGAGCGGGACTGACGAACCGGCTGCAGTCGCTGATCGATCGCGAGCTGTCGCTGGCGGAACTGTCGGCCGAAACGGACGCGATCCGCGCCTTGCACCAGCAGCTGATGGCCGAACTGAACGTCGCGCCGCCAGCCGCCACGCTCGCCTGGCTCGATCATCTGGCGGCGCTGGCGCAGCAGGCCCCGGAACGGCGCCGCGACTTCCGCTGGCAGGCCGAGTTGCTGTCGATGGGCGAACTGATCTCGAGTTCGCTCGGCGCCGCCTATCTGGCATCGACCGGGCTGCGCTGCGGCTGGCTCGATTCGCGGCAGTGGCTGAAGGCCGAACCACGCCCGAACCAGAGCGACTGGGCGCGCTGGCTGTCGGTGTCCTGCGCCACGCAGGGCGATCCGGCGCGCGTCGCCGAACTCGCGGCGCAGGCCGACTGCTTCGTCGCGCCGGGCTTCATGGGCAGCGACGCGGATGGCGCCACCTGCATCCTCGGCCGCGGCGGCTCGGACACGTCGGCGGCCTATCTCGGCGCCCTGCTCGGCGCGGCCCGCGTGGAAATCTGGACCGACGTCGCCGGCATGTTCTCGGCCGATCCGCGCCAGGTGCCGAAGGCGCGCCTGCTCTCCCGAATCGACTATGCCGAGGCGCAGGAAATCGCGACCACCGGCGGCAAGGTGCTGCACCCGCGCTGCATCGGGCCGGTACGCGAAGCGCGCGTGCCGATGTGGATCAAGGACACCCAGCGCCCGGAACTCGACGGCACCATCATCGGCGACGACGTGGCCCGCGACGTGCTGTCGGTGAAAGCCATCAGTTCGCGCCGCGGCATCATGCTGGTGTCGATGGAAACCGTCGGCATGTGGCAGCAGGTCGGCTTCCTCGCCGACGTGTTCGCACAGTTCAAGCGGCACGGCCTCTCGGTCGACATGATCGGTTCGTCCGAAACCAACGTGACGATCTCGCTGGACCCGACCGAGAATCTCGTCAACTCGAATGTGCTGGAAGCGCTCTGCAGCGACCTCGCGAGCGTGTGCCGGGTCAAGGTGATCGGGCCGTGCACGGCGATTTCATTGGTCGGACGCGGCATCCGTTCCCTGCTCGGCAAGCTCGGTCCGGTCTGGAACGTGTTCGGCGCGATGCCGATCCACCTGATCTCGCAGAGCTCGAACGATCTCAATCTCACCTTCGTCGTCGACGAGGCGCGCGCCGACGGCCTGGTGCCACGCATCCATGAAGCGCTGGTCAAGGGCGGCGCCCTGCGCGCCGACGACCGCCGCGTGTTCGGCCCGAGCTGGACCGCGTTGTATCGCGCACCGACCCAAAACACGCCCGAGTGGTGGCGCACGCATCGTGATGCATTGTCGCGACTCGCCGACGAACGCACGCCGCGCTACGTCTATCACCGCGACACCATCCGCGAACGCGCGGCGCAACTGCGCGCCATCGCCGCCGTCGACCGCTGGTTCTACGCGACCAAGGCGAATGCGCATCCGGCGGTGTTGCGCACCATCGTCGACGCCGGTTTCGATCTCGAATGCGTCTCGCCCGGCGAAATCGAGCATGCCCGCGCCACCTGCCCGGATGCACGCCTGCTGTTCACGCCGAACATGGCGCGCAGCGACGACTATCTGCGTGTCGCCGACAGCGGGGCGCTGCTGACCGTCGAACGCCTCGACAGCTTCGGCGAACTCGGCGCCGCGCTGCCCGGCCGCGAGGTCTCGCTGCGCATCGACCTTGGCAGCGGCCACGGTCACCACGACAAGGTGCGCACCGGCGGCGCGAAGTCGAAGTTCGGCATCGGCGTCGACCAGCTCGGCGAAGCACTGCGACTGGCGCAGCAACATGGGCTGCGCATCACCGTGCTGCACGCGCATCTCGGCTCGGGCATCCTCGACGCCGCGCATTTCGGTCGTGTCTATCAGGAACTGCTGGCGCTGGCCGACCAGGTGCCGAGCGTCCGCGCGCTCAACATCGGCGGCGGTTTCGGCATCGCCGCGCATCCGGACGACAGCGCGCTCGACATCATTCGCGTGGGCGAACTGCTGGCCACGATCAAGCAGGCCAATCCGCAGTACGAACTGTGGATGGAACCGGGCCGTTATCTCGTGGCCGAAGCCGGCGTGCTGCTGGCGCGCGTCAACGCCATCAAGCAGAAGTACGGTCGCCACTTCGTCGGGCTCGATGCCGGCATGCACAACCTGCTGCGCCCGGCGCTCTACGACGCCCATCATCCGATCGTGAACCTGACGAAACTCGACGAAGCGGACGCGATGCACGCCGACCTTGTCGGCCCGATCTGCGAGAGCGGAGACGTGCTCGGCAGCGACCGCGAACTGCCCGGGACCGATGTCGGCGATGTCTTCCTGATCGCCCAGGCCGGCGCCTATGGCGCGGTCATGGCCTCGAACTACAACCGTCGCGCCGCCGCCGACGAGGTGATGCTGTGAGTCTCGAACAACCGCGCGCCGCACGGACCTTCCATTTCGCACGCGCCGATTACGACGCCGCGACCGCCAGCGCCGCCTTCGTCTACCGCTTCGACGACGGCCCGGAACTGATCGAAACGATCCGCTTCGCCAACGCCGCGCTGGCGGTGCCTGCCGGCCGCGAAACGGCCTTCGCGGCGGCACTGCGCCTGCTGCATCTGATCGCCGGCATCAGTTATTACAAGGCCGCAGTGCCGGAACAGATCGTCGTCGACGGCGAACCGCTGGACGCTGCATTCGCGGCACTGCTCGACGAGATCTATCTGCACGGCCTCGGCGAATTCGCACATCGCAATGGCCTCGACCTGCGCGGTCGCATCCGGTTTCCGCACGGTGCGCACACGCCAACACCAGCGACACGCATCGACCTGCCGCGCCGCACCCTGGTGCCGATCGGCGGTGGCAAGGATTCGCTGGTCACGGTCGAACTGCTGCGCGCGGCGCACGAGCCGATGACCGCAACCTGGGTCGGCCGCTCGCCGCTGATCGCCGCCTGCGTCGAACGCAGCGGCCTGCCCGCGCTCAACATCGACCGGCAGATCTCGCCGCTGCTGTTCGAGATGAATCGCAACGGCGCCTGGAACGGCCATATCCCGGTGACGGCGATCAACTCCGCGATCCTGGCCTGCGCCTCGGTCCTGCACGGCTTCGACGCCATCGCGTTCTCGAACGAACGCTCGGCCTCCAGCGCGAACCTGGTGCACGACGGCTTCGCGGTGAACCACCAGTGGAGCAAGTCGATCGACTTCGAGCGCGCGTTCCGCGACCACGTGGCGACGCGGGTGGCTGCGAACCTCGACTACTTCTCGGCGCTGCGGCCGTTGTCGGAACTCGCGGTCACGCGCCTGTTTGCGCCGCTGGCGCAGTACCACGACGTGTTTTCGAGCTGCAACCGCAACTTCCGCATCCTTGGCGACAAGCCCGCGGAGCGCTGGTGCGGACAATGCCCGAAATGCCATTTCGTGTTCCTGGCGCTGAGCCCGTTCCTGCCGAAGACGCGCCTCGTCGCGATCTTCGGACGCAACCTGCTCGACGACGCCAGTCTCGGCGCCGACTTCGATGCCTTGCTCGAAGTCGGCGCGCACAAACCCTTCGAATGCGTCGGCGAAGGCCGCGAATCGCGGGCCGCACTTGCGGCGCTCGCGGAACGCGCGGAATGGCGCGAGGACGCACTGGTCGCACGTTTCCGCGAACGCATCCTGCCGATGCTCGACGCTGCCGAACTCGATCTCGCCGCGCTGACGGACGTCGCCGGCCCGCACTTCCTGCCGCCGCGCCTGACGCGGATCTTCGATGCGCTGGGCTGAATTCGCGGATCGCCGCGTCGCGGTGCTCGGCTTTGGTGCCGAGGGTCGCGCTGCATGTCGCGCCTTCCGTCGCCATCGGCCATCGCAGACGCTGCATCTGTTCTGCAATGACGCGGAAGCCGTCGAAGCGCGCGGTCTCGACGACGCGTTGCTCACGATCGACACCACGCCTGTCACGGTCAATGCGCTGTGCGCCGTCGACATCGTGATCAAGTCGCCGGGCGTGTCCCCGTACAGGTCGCCGGCGGCCGAAGCGCTGGCGGGGGGCGTGCGCTTCACGTCCGGCACGGCGATCTGGTTCGCCGAGCATGCTGGCGCGCACACCCTCGCGGTGACCGGCACCAAGGGCAAGAGCACCACCACCGCATTGATCGCGCATCTGTTGCGCGCCGGCGGCCATCGCACTGCCCTCGCCGGCAACATCGGGCTGCCGTTGCTGGACCTTCCGGACGACACTGATGTCGCCGCACACGTGATCGAGCTGTCGAGTTTCCAGACCCGCGACTTCGGCGCCAGCCCGCACGTGGCGCTGATCACCAATCTTGTCGAGGAGCACCTCGACTGGCATGGCTCGGGCGCGCGTTATGTCGCCGACAAGTTGCGCATCCTCGGAAACCGCGACCGCACCATCGCCGTGCTGAATGCCGAGGACGCGACGCTGTCCGGCCTCGAAACCAGCGGCGACGTGCGCTGGTTCGGCGTCGCATCCGGCTGGCATCTCGCGGCCGACCACGTCTGCCGTGGACCGGCGCACGTGCTCGCGATCCGCGACCTGCCTCTGCCCGGCCGCCACAACGCGCTGAACCTGTGCGGCGCCCTCGCCGCGATCGAAGCCGCAGGCTTCGACGCCGCTGCGCTTGCACGTCATGCAACGCACTTCCAGCCGCTGCCGCATCGTCTGCAGACACTCGGCACGCGCGATGGCATCACCTGCATCAACGACAGCATCGCCACCACGCCGCAGGCTGCGGCGGCAGCGCTGACGCATTGTGCGGGCCAACGCGTCGCGATCCTGCTCGGCGGGCACGACCGCGGACTCGACTGGTCGGCGTTCGCGCGCGAACTCGCGACCCATCCGCCGCAGGCCATCGCGACCATGGGCGGCAACGGCGGGCGCATCGCCGACACCCTGGTCGCCCACGGGCTCGGGCCACGCGTGCAGCGCTGCACGACACTGGATGAAGCCTTCGCCGCCGCGCGTGCCGCACTCGGCGACCACGGCGTGCTGCTGCTGTCGCCCGGGGCGCCGAGCTTCGGCCAGTTTCGCGACTACGCCGAACGCGGCCGTCGCTTCGCCGAACTGGCCGGCCACGATCCGGATTCGATCACCGCGATTCCCGGTCTCGGCATCGCATGAACGATCCGCGCATCCTGGTCTGGGATCTGCCGACGAGACTGTTCCACTGGACCTTGCTCCTGCTCGTGACACTGCAATACGGCAGCGGACAATTCGGCTGGTTCGATCTGCGATGGCATGTCTGCGCGGGGTACGCGACGCTGGCCGCGCTGCTGTTTCGGGTGGTCTGGGGCTTCGTCGGCAGCGACAGCGCGCGCTTCACGCGCTTCGTGCGCGGACCGCGGGCCGTCGCCGCCTATCTGCGCGGGCGCCGCGGCACCGACGCGACGCACAATCCGCTCGGCGGCTGGGCCGTCGTGCTGATGCTGTTGCTGCTGCTGGCGATCGCGATCACCGGACTGGCGAGCAGCGACGACATCGACGTCGTCGGGCCGCTGGTCGCGCAATTCGACGACGCCACGGTGCGCAGCGCCACCCGTTGGCATCATCGCCTGACCGATCTGCTGCCGTGGCTGATCGGCCTGCACCTGCTCGGCGTGCTCGTGCACGAATGGCGCGGCGAGCGTCTGGTCGCCGGCATGTGGCACGGACAACGCCTGATCGATGGCCCGGCGCCGCGCGTCGCATCGAACGGCCGGGCCGTGTTCGTGTTGGGCGTCAGCGCAGCGGCGGTGTACCTGCTGCTGCGCCTTGCCGGCGCCTGATCACTCGGCGCGATAGGTTTCGTGGCAGTTGCCGCAGGACTGGCGCACGTCGTTGAACGCGGCCTTGATCCGGTCCTGATCGCCGGCTGCGGCGGCCATGCGCAACGCATTCGACGTCTTCTGGAACGCCTTGAGCTTGGCCGCGAAGTCGTCGGGGTTTTCCCAGATCGCAGGCAAGGCATCGGTCACCGCACCCTTGTCGGAACCGGCGCTGAAGGCTTCGTCCAGTTGCACGGCCGCAAACGCGACGGCGATCGAACGACGCTTGAACTCGGCCGCATCCCAGGGCTTGCTGCCCTTCACCATCGCGCCCATCGGCATGAAGTTCCAGACGATGGTCTTGAACAGGGACTGGCGATAACCAATCACGTGCTCCGGCTTCGGCGCCGGTGCCTGCGCTGCGGCAGTGGCGGCGATGAAGAAGAGGGCGACGACACGGCTCAGCTTGCGCATGGACGATTTCCCGAGGAACGAAGGCGGCGAAGCATACCGGTTCGTCCGTGAAGTCCGCAGCGACGATCGTCAGGGTTGCGGACTGCTAGATTCTGCGTCCCATCCACGGAGAATCGCCATGCGCAAGCTGCTTTCGCTCGCCCTCGCCGCCGCCTTGCTGCCGACGCTCGCGCAGGCCGGCATGACCACCCGCACGCTCAGCTACGACGTCGAAGGCACGATGGTCGAAAGCGTGCTCGTCTTCGACGACGCCGTCGCGACCAAACGTCCCGCGCTGGTGATGGTGCCGAACTGGATGGGCGTGAACGCAGCACAGGTCGAGAAGGCCAAGGCCATCGCCGGCCAGGACTACGTGATCCTGGTCGCCGATGTCTACGGCAAGGTCACGCGCCCGACCAATGCCGACGAGGCCGGCAAGGCGGCGGGTGCGATGTATGCGGACCGCGCCGCGTTGCGCGCTCGCGTCAACGCCGCGCTCGACCAACTCGCGAGTGCCAAGGATGCACCGGTCGATGCCGCGAAGCTTGGCGCGATCGGCTTCTGCTTCGGCGGCGCCACCGCCCTGGAACTCGCGCGCAGCGGCGCCGACATCGCCGGCGTCGTCAGTTTCCATGGCAACCTGGCCACCGACCTGCCCGCGCAAGCCGGCGCGGTGAAGGCCAAGGTGCTCGCGTTGAACGGTGCCGACGACACTTATGTCCCGACCGAGCAGATCAATGCCTTCAACAAGGAAATGCAGTCGGCCGGCATCGACTGGCAGTTCGTGAACCTCGGCGGCGCCGTGCACTGCTTCGCGGAGCCGGACCAGAACAACGGCCCCGGCTGCGCATACAACGAACGCGCCGCGAAACGCGCGTTCCGGATGATGCGCGACTTCTTCGCCGAGGCGTTCGCTTCGCAGTAGGTCGAGCGGCGACGGCTGCGCGTCCGGCAGCCGTCGCGTCGATCATTGCGTTGCGCCGAATCGCGCTGCGGGATCGCCGAAGAGGTTCACCGCGACCTGCACGTCGCGCAGCGCAGGCTGCTGCGCCGCCAACGCTTGACGCGCGAGCAGCAGCGCATCGCCGACGCGCGCCCCGGGCTTGACCAGTTCCTGATAGAACGCCGAAGCGAGCGCTTGGTCCGCTTCGGCGCTGGTCAGGCCACTCGCGCCGATCGCGGCGCCGCCGCCCTGCTCGATGGCAAGGAAGACCTGCGCCAGCGAGTTCGCATAGGGATCGACGAAGTAGCCGTTCCAGCAGCCCCACTGCGCAACCAGCGGCATCGTCGTGTTGGCGAGCGCGCCGGCGCGCAGCTGGCTTGACGTCAGCACGGCCCCCGAAGTCCATTGCGGCGAGGCCGAATGCCCGAAGAAATGCACCAGGCGCACGCCCGCTTCGAAGGACGAGACGATTTCTGCGTGCATGCCCGCGTCGTCGTAGGTTCCCGGAATCGCACCCGGATAGTCGTCGCGATAGGCGCGCTGAATCCCGTACCCGGCGAAGTTCCCCGACTGTTCTTCGGTGCGGCTGGCGAAACTGAACCCGCCATCGTCGGCGTCGGCGACGAACAATGCGTTGCCGCTGGCATTGCCCTCGAACGCCAGGCTTTTCGCGACCATGCGCTCGAGCTCGGCCGGCGTGCGCGCGGGAAAACGACCCAAGGCGACATCGGCAACGCCGTCGCCATCGGTATCGGCCAAGGCCGCATCGCTGGCCGCGAAGCGCACGATGGCATCAGCCGGGCGATACAAGGTCGGCACGTGACTGACCGTACCCAGGCCAAGCTCGTCGCGATAGTCGTAGCTGTCGCCACCCGCGAGCAACACGTAGCGCGTACCCCAATCTCGCTGCGCATCGGCGATGAAGCGGCGGATCGCTTCGCCGTCGGGCACGCCATGCGCATACCGTTCGTAGATGGCGTCGGTGGTGACCACGTGCGTACTCAGGCCCTGCGCCTGCTTGGCCTGCAGCAACGGCTGCAACGCGGCGGCCAGGCTGGGCGACGCGATCGCGACATAGGCCGCGCCGCCGGCATGATCGAGTGCCGCAACATTCGCTGCCGGCGCAACGGCAGGTTGCAGCAACGCGCCCGTGTTCGCCACGACGAAACGGTCGTCGATCGATACCGGCAGCACGAACCGCACGCCCTGCGCATCGGTCACGGCGTCGTCCACCCAATACGTGGCGCCCGCATGTTCCAGCACGATGCGATGCGTCGCGCCGATGCCGGCCACGGCAAGAAGACGACAGCCGTCGCAATTCGATGCGGATGCGTCGAACCCATCGGCGAAGACCACGCCCTCCGGGGTCACCGGAGGCGCCGCCGCCTGCCCGCTGGCAACGGCGAACTCGGCCATGCCGTCTTCCGCGGTCGGCACGGCGGCATGGTCCAGCGCGATATCTTCCAGGTAGACGACATCGGCGCTGAAGCCGTTGTCGCCCGGCGCTTCGATGCGGACGGTGTTCGCGCCGACCTGCAGCAGCCCGGCCGGCAAGTCGATGTCGATCGTTTCCGCGCTCAGACCATCGAAGCGCAGGTCGGCCACGATTGCGCCGTTCACCTGCACGACGACGTGATGGTCCGGGTCGACGTCTTCGACGGTGAGTCCGCCCTGTACCGCCACCGACATCCGAGCCGGACGCGCCGGATCCAGATCCGGCAGGACCAATGCGACATCGCTCGACGCCGGCGCACCCACCGCAACCACGCGCCGCCAGGTCCAGGGGTCGGCGAGGCTGCTGCTGAAGAAGTAGCTCGTATTGTCCTCGAAGCGCCGCTTGCGAACGATGTCGGCCGGCGGCGGGATATCGCCCGAGGCCGACCGCGTGCGCCACATGCGTGCGGCCAATGCCGCATCGCGACTCAGGCGGTAACGGGCAGTGCCGCTGTACAGGCTGTCGTGCGGCGACGGTGCCGCGCCCGGGCGAGCCAAGGGCGCGCCGACGAACTCGATGGCGTCGCCGGCGCCGAAGCTGCCGTCGTCGTCGAACACGCGAATCGGCACGGGTGCACCACGCAGACTCAGGGCCAGCTCCGCCACCGGAACACCCTGCAGGCCGGCACCACCGCCGGCGGCCACCGCCTCGAACGACACCCGCTGGATGCCGGCCCGAGTCACCAGCAAATCGACGCGGTCGCCGGCAGTTGTCGGCGCACGCGGCGCTTCGGCCAGCTGTGCGCGCACCGCTGCCCAGTCGATGTCGGAACCATCGCCGTCGCGCCATTCGCCGCTGTCCTGTCCGACCGCGAACGGCCCTTTCAAGGCGTGGCGACCATCGACGTCGAGCGTGCGGATCCAGAACGTTTCGCCGCGAACGCTGCCGACGAATTCGTAGGTCCGCGGCCGCAAGCTGTCGCCACGGGCAGCAACCTTCACGCCCGCATCCGCCGGCGCACGCGCGGAGTCGACCAGCTCGTAGGCCACGACACCGACTTCGGCGCCGGCTTGAAAGGTCACCCGTACCTGCTCGGCCGACAGGCGCTGCGAGGACATGTGGGTGAGGGTCGCAGGCACGGTGGCGTCGACGCTCGCGGTCGGCGTGACGCAAAGACTGGTAATCGTGCCGACTTGGGTTCCCGCCTCGTCGAACACGTTCAGTCGCCACTGGTTGGTCACGTTCTGGGTAACGGCACCGAATGCCGTCAACGATGCATTCGCCCGGAATCTCCCCGACAGGCTGGGCACATTGGCGTCGACGCAATTCTGTTCCGCGGTGACATCGGCATCGTCGTCGAAGATCGCATCGACGTCGTCTCCCGAACCCGAGCAGCTGACGCCCGCCACGGGCGTACCGGGTCGATTGAAGAGTTCGACCGTCGTCCCGCTCGCCACATGCGTCAGGCTCGCACGCAGATCGCCGATCCGCGGGTGCGACAGGCCGACACGGACGTCGAGGTCGATCGTGGTGGCCGGAGCGGCGACTTGCGCCCCGGTGGTCACCGACAACGTCGCACCGGCCGGGCTGTTGTCGGGAATCGCCACGCTTCCGGCGCTGCAGCCCACCGTTGCCGCACGCAGCGAAGTCTTGAATGCGCCGCGCCCATGGGTGAACGCGAACAACTCGCGCGAGGATTGGCGCAGCACCAGATCCTCGACCACGGTGTTCGCGAAACCCGAGTTCTCCCTGGCCCAGACCGCTCCGGCCATGGGCGTGCGCGCCGCGGTCGAATCCAGAGTGACGAATACCCCGAGATCGCTCCCGACATAGACGCGGGTGCCGTTGAAGTAGTTGGGATCGACGACGACCGAATGCGCGGGAACGTTCGGAAACGCGTTTGCGCCGGAGCCGTCGATGGAACTCCAGGTCTGCCCACCGTCGTTGCTGCGCAAGACATGGGCCACCGCGTTGCCGGCGGTGCTGAACGTGCTGATCGTGGCGAACGCGACAGCCGTGCCGGGCGTCGTCGTGGTGTTCGGATCGAACGCGATCGACGAGACTTCGCCGGTGGCGGCGCCGGCCACGACGTCGACGCTGGTCCAGACCGTGGCACTGGTCGCGGAGGTCCCCACGGTCGTGCGAAGAATGCGTCCGTCGTCGGTGCCGGCCAGCACCAGGTTGCTGTTGCCGGGGGCGACCGCGATGGCGCTGAACAGCACGCCGCCGGTCAGGGCGGTCGACGACGCGCGGACCCACGTGGCCGGTGTCCCGGTGCCGGCGGCATCGGCGCGCCACAGCGTCGTTCCCGACGTCCACAGTCGCGTGTTCGAATTGGGGTCGCGGACGAAGGGATTGATGAATTGACCGGTGTCTTCGCCGGGACTCTCGAGCGGCGTGGCGTCGCCATCGTCGACCGGGATGATGTCGGCCCAGGTGACGCCATTGTCGGTCGATCGCTGGATGCTGATCCCGGTGTTTTCGGAATAGATCGTCGCCGGCACGGCAGGATTGATCGCCACGTAACCGCCGTCGCCGCCGTTGATTTCCTCCCAATCGTTGGCGCCGGCGGCATCCGCGTCGCAGTCGGTCCCGGCGGCGGATGCGCCGCAGTTGGTGCCGTTGTCCTGGGTACCGCCGAAGAAACTGGTGCCGTTCGGATAGACCTCGCCGTCATAGAACTGGGTGATGGCGAGGCTGTTGTTGAGGCTCGTCCACTGCACGGCCGGCAGATTGGCATTGCCGCACAGGGAGTTGTTCGCCGCCGAGTTGGTGCTGTTCGTGCCGACGGCTGCACGGGCATTGACGCTGCGCTGGATGCCGCCGTCGTTGGTGACGTACATGGTCTGGTTGGTGGTGCCGTTGTACGACGGATGGAACCAGATGCCGTGCTGGTCGGCATGCGCGTATTGCGCGTCGACGCCATTCGTGAACCACCAGTAAGAGGCCACGCCCCAGGCCACGCCGGAGTCGTCCGAGCGCCAGAGATCGATGCCGCCGACCCAGACCCGGGCCGGATCGGCGGGATCCACGGCGATGGTGTTGTCGTACCAGCCCTGGTTGTAGAAGGCCGTGGTACCGAACCCGCAGGTCGTCAGCCGCGCGATGACCGGGTTGGTCAGCAGCAGATTGCGATTGTTGTTGTTGGTGGCTGTCGAAAAATTGTTCTCGTACCTAGCCGCCCAAGTCGCGCCGCCATCGGTCGAGCGGTAGACGCCACGCAGCCCGTCGTCATACACGTTGCCGGTGCCGCACTGATTGGCTGCTGCCGCGCTGCAGGCCACCAGGGCGTAGATCGTGTTCGTCGCGCTGGGGGCGACGGCCAGCGAGGTTCGTCCCATGGCGGTAATCGGAAGGCTGGCGGCGCCGCTCGGTGCCGCGCGCTTGGACCAGGCCGGCGTGGCGGTATTTGCAGCCGTGCTTCTCCAGATTCCGGTGTTCGTGCCGGCGGGCGCAAAATGTCCGCAAGCGACGACCAGCGTGTCGTTGGGCGCGGTCTGGGTCGGCACTGCCAAGTTCGTGCATCCGCGCGTCGGCGTCGCGCCCGAACTGGGTGCGGCGATTTCCTGGGTCCATGTGCCCCCGCCCGCACCAGCCGTCACGTCCAATGTCCGGAACAGCCCGGTGCGTGTCGCTGCATACAGGCGATTGGCGTTTTGCGGACTGATCACCAGATCGTTGATGAAACAGAAATTGCCGCCCACGGCGGTACATGCCGTGTTCGCAAGCAGGGTCCAGGTCGATCCGCCATCAAGGCTCTGGTAGATGCCGCCGCCCTGCACGCCGTCGACATTGAACCAGCCTTCGCCGGTACCCACGAACATCCGGTCCGGCACGAGCGGATCGATCGCCATGGCGGTCACCGCAATGTTCGGCGCGAGGTCGCCCAGAGGTGTCCAGCTCGCACCCGAATCCGTCGAGCGCCAGATGCCGCCCGCGACGCCGCCGGTGTACATCGTCGACGGCGTGCCGGGACGAAACTTCAACACCCGAGTCCGTCCGCCGACATTGCCCGGCCCCAGGGCCGTCCATTGATCCAGTGCGGCCCGAACCGGCGTTTCCGATTCGGCGCCGTCGAGCACACGACCCAATGCCGACGAAAACAGCGGCAGCTGTTCCGCCTGCCGCTTGGCGGCTTCATAGAGCAGCGGGTCGATCGATTCGGCGCCGCCCGATACGCGTTGCTTCACGAAGAAGGCGGCCGCCTGCATCGGTTGATCGTAGGGCTTGTGTGCGCGCGCGGCCTTTCCGCGAAGACGATCGAGCTGTTCTGCGGACAACACGTGCTGCATGCCGGCACGCTCGTCTCGGAAAGCGGCGCCGGCGGACAACGGCGGCGAATCGTCGCCCGCGTCATGGGCATGGATCGCGCCGGGCAAGCCCATCGCTGCCGCCAGCACGACGCTCGTCGGAACACGCAAAAATGTCTTCATGGTCAACCTCTCGGGCCAACCGTCCCTGGCGGAGGAAATTCGCTGCCTGCGTAGGGAACCGATGCTAGTGGGCGACAAGCTGCGGGCGCGCTGACAATGATCAAACGATCTGGAGCGAAACGCAAAAACGTCGACCACGTCGCATTTTCCGCCATGCAGGATCAGTGGTCTCGCTGGATCGCGTACCGCGCCAGCACGTCGAGGCAGGCGCGCGCCGCGGTGTGCGGCAATCGCGACAGGGCATCGTGCGCGAGATCGGCCTGGGCCTGGGCGCGCGCGAGGCTGTAGTCGAGCGCGCCGCTGTCGCGGATCGCGGCGACGACGCGATCGAGCGAATCCAGTCCGCCGGTTTCGATGACGCGGCGAATGGTCTGCGCCGATTCCGCATCGGCGTGATGCAGCGCGTGGATCAGCGGCAGCGTCGGCTTGCCCTCGGCGAGGTCGTCGCCGACGTTCTTGCCCATCGTGTCGGCATCCGACACGTAGTCGAGCACGTCGTCCGCGATCTGGAAGGCCATGCCGAGCGCCATGCCGTAATCGGCGAGTGCGTCTTCGACGGCCCTCGGCGCATCCGCCAGGATCGCGCCGACGCGACACGCGGCCGCGAACAGCACCGCGGTCTTGCGTTCGATCACGCGCAGATAGGCGGCTTCGTCGGTGTCCGGATTGCCGATGTGCATCAGCTGCAGCACTTCGCCTTCGGCGATCTGGTTCGTGGTGTCGGCCATCACCTGCATGATGCGCATGCGTTCCAGTTCCACCATCAGCTGAAAAGCGCGCGAATACAGGTAGTCGCCGACCAGCACGCTGGCGGCATTGCCGAACACCGCATTCGCGGTGCGACGACCGCGGCGCAGGTCGGACTCGTCGACGACATCGTCGTGCAGCAGGGTCGCGGTGTGGATGAATTCGATCACCGCCGCGGCCTGGAAATGCTGGGTGCCGCGATAGCCCGCCGCTTCCGCCGCCAGCAGCACCAGCATCGGACGCAGGCGCTTGCCGCCACCGGACACGATGTGCTCGGCGACCTGGTTGACCAGCATCACGTCGGAACCGAGACGACGGCGGATCAGCCGGTCGACTTCGGCCATGCCCGGCTTGGCAAAGACGCGCGCCTCCTCGAAATTCGCAGGCAACGCGGGCGGCTCAAGCGGGGCAATGGCGGACACGGACGACTCGCAGGATCTGAGACGGCCGAATTATAGGCTGCGCCCGACATTTCCGATATTTCCGACGCGCACGTGCGCGATTTCCGGCTTTCGTCCCCGGGCGCGATGCGCGAAGATGCCGGTCCCTGAGGGCAGCCCTGCCCTCGCCCGTTTCGTTTCAAGGAGTTTCCATGGCCCGCGGCGTCAACAAAGTCATCCTGGTCGGCAATCTCGGCGCCGATCCCGAAACCCGCTACACCCAAGGCGGCGGCGCAATCACCTCGATCCGCATCGCCACCTCGGAATCGTGGACCGACAAGCAGAGCGGCGAGAAGCAGGAACGCACCGAGTGGCACCGCATCAAGTTCTTCGGCAAGCTGGCCGAGATCGCCGGCGAATACCTGCGCAAGGGCAGCCAGGTCTATGTCGAGGGTTCGCTGCGCACCGACAAGTACACCGACAAGGACGGCATCGAACGCTTCAGCACCGACATCATCGCCAACGAGATGCAGATGCTCGGCGGCAAGCCTGGCGGTGAAGCCGGAGGCGGTGGCGGCGGCATGAGCCGCGAACGCCCGGAACGCAGCAGCGCCCCGCGCGGCGGCGGCGGCAACTACGGCGGAGGCCAGGATCGTGGCGGCGGCGGCGGTCGTGCGCCGGCACCACAACCGAACAACGCCTGATTCCCGACACCGCCGTCACCTGATCGACCCCAGCGCCCGGCCGATGCCGGGCGCTGTCGTTTCTGCGGTTTGCCGAAGTGTTATTCGAAGCCGTCGGCGAACAGGTTCTGGGCGTTGCTGTCGCGGGTGAAGACGACGACGCCGTTGTCGACGCTGGCGGCGACGTAGATGTGGCGATTGTCGCTGCTGGTGGCGATGGCGACCGGGCCGTTCATCGCGGTGACCTGGCCTTCATCGTCGAACACCGTCTGTTGCACCGTCAGGTCGCCCACGGCCACGCCCGTGCCGGCGGCCGTGGCGCGCCGGAACACGGTGAAGCTGTCGTCGGCGAAACCGGCGACGTAGACCTGGGTGCCGTCCGGCGAGACCTCGACCGCCTGCGGGCCGCCGAGACCATGCACGCCCGGATCGTTCTTGCGGATCTGTGTCCGCCAGGTCAGCACGCCATCCGCGGCGCGATCGAACACGGCGATGGCGTCGCTCGACTCGCCGACGACATAGAGCTGGCCATTGTCCGGACTGAGCGCCAGATCGAAGGCGCCGCCGAGACCCTGGACGCCACCCAGTCCGTTGCGCAACACCGATGCATACGACAGCCGGCCGAAGCCGCTGCCGGCGGCGTTGGTGCGATTGAAGACGAGCACGGCATTGCCGAAACGCGACGCCACGTAGAGTTGGGCGCCATCCGCGGACGTGACGATGCCGGACGGCCGATCAAGGGCCGTGACCGCACCGCCGGCGTCGTCCGGGTCGTTCACGTTGTTCGACTCGACTTCGAGCTGGGTCAGGTCGCCGGTGCCGGCGTCACGCGTGAACGAGACGACGCTGTTGGCGCTGCCGCCGGCCACGTAGAGGTGCTGGCCGTCTGCCGTCAGATGCAGGGCACTGGCGCCCTGCAAGGCCGTGCCGCTGCGGCTCTGAACGTAACTGAGGGTACCGTCGCCGGCATTGCGGGCGAGTACCGCCACCGCACCCGAATTGCGGCTGGCCACGTACACCTGGGCACCGTCGCCGCTGATCGCCAGGTCGCTCGGGCCGTCCAGCAACGCGCCGGTGAAGCCGGCGCTCTGGGCGGTGTAGTGCGCGATGCGGGTCAGGCGTCCGGTCGCGACATCGCGACTGTAGGCCACGACCGTGTCCAGCGATTCGCTGGCGACGTAGGCATGCAGCCCGTCCGGCGACAGCACGACATCGCTCGGCGCGGCAAGGATGCCGGCCGGCCCCTGGGTTTCCTCGACCGGGTACACGGCCGGGTCGTAACGCGGGTCGACGATGTCGCCGAAGGCTTCGTTGCGGCGGAAGCGCAAGGCCAGCGGCGCCGACAGGGCGAGACGGAACTGTTCGCGCGGCTCGATGGTGGCGTCGGCCAGCACCGGCACGCGGATCTCGGCCTGCGTCTGTCCGGCCGGAATGGCCAGGGTGCCGCTGCGCGCCAGATAGTCCGGACCGGCGATCGCGCTCAGATCCTGAGTGGCATAGGCGAAGCTGGTGCCGATCGCCGACGGCCGCGACAGGCGCACGCGGAAGACCAGATCCACCATGCCGCTGGCCGGTTCGAGCGCGCGGCTGTCGTCGATGACGACCTCGGGCACATCGTCGTCGTCGATGATCGTGCCCACGGCGACGTTGTTCTGCAGCACGCCGCCGCTGCTGCCGGTGAGCAGCACCGACAGGGTCTCGTTGGTCTCGACCACGGCATCGCCGCAGAGGGCGACGCTGAACGTCTGCTGCAAGGCGCCGGCAGGCACCACCGTGACGCCCTGGTCGTCGTTGACGAAATCGATGCCGGCGGCACAGGCGGTGCCCCCGGTGGCGCTGCCGGCCTGGGTCTGCCAGGTCACCGACACCGGCGTGTTGCTGGTGGTGTTCAAGGTCACGGTGAATTGCAGCGGCGCGGTGCCGCTGTTGCCCTCGAGGCCCTGCGCCGGCGGGACCGAAATGCCCGGGCCGGTGCCCATGTTCTGGGGGTCCAGATCGAGGCGCACGGCCGTGCCTTCCTCGCCCACCGTGGTCTCGGCCGAGAGGCGCGTGCCGAGGAAAATGCGCACGGTGTCGCCGGGCCGGGCGTGACCGGCTTCGCGCGGCTCCACCGTGTCCATCGGGATGCGCAACGCGAACTGGTTGCCGAGCGCGTCGTCGCGGCCCAACACGTAGCGCGTGAGCACCACGTCGGCCGGGAACGAGCGCAGTTCGATCACCGTGCCGTCCGCGGCCGGCACCCCGAAGACGGTGGCGCTGCCGTAGATGACATGGTCCGGCGCCTTGATCTTGGCGACGACCGGGACGACCGCGCCGGCCACGGCCAGCGTCGTCGCGAACAGGGATTGCAGGACGCGTCGCTTCATGGTCAGAGCCCCGTGTACGCGTAAGTTTCGAAGAACACGCGGATGTCGTCCACGCCGTTGCCGTCGCGCTCGCCATTGCCGCCCGGAATCGGCGTGCCGTGGATGAAGGTCTCCAGGCCGTTCTCCGAATCCGCGAGGAAGGTGCCGCCCGGGATGATCATCACCCACTTGGTGTTCCACACCGAACGCCCGATCAGGCGGCTGTCGGCGGTGACCTGACTGTCGTCGAACGGTTCGCTCAGGTGATAGGCCCGGAAGCGGCCATAACGACGCACGTCGGTGCTGGCCCCGTTCAACGTGTCGGCCACCGGGTTCCAGTTGTAGTCGTCCAGATCCTGGGCTCCGATCGGGAACGGGATCGGGATCGCCTGGTCGACGATCTGCCATTCGCGCGTGCGGAAATCGTCGGCGGACGGCGAACGCAACACGTCGGCGCCGGCCGGGAACAGGTAGATGCGCGGGTCGTCGGCCAGCGGCAGGGTGTCGTAGTTGCCGAACCAGGTGCCGACCGAGCGCACGCGCGTCGCGAACTTGCTGGAGTCGTAGGAGCTGTCCTGCGGCCCCAGTTCCCAGCCGAAGAAGTTCAGTCCGAACGTGACATTGGTGTCGAACTCGATCACCAGCCCCGGTTGCGGTCCGGCCGATTCCGGCGCGAACGGTCGCGCCAGACGGCGGAACTCGGGCACGGCCCAGAGGTCGGCGACCTTGAAAGAGTCGAGCTTGGCGCGCCACGCGGCATCGCCTTCGGGACCATCCGGAATACGGAACAGTTCGCGCCGGAGCGAGAAGCGGTTGGTCTCGACCTGCGGGTTGTTGAAGCCCATCTGCCCCTTCAGCACGTCGAAGTTGAGCTTCAGCTGCGCCATGGTGTCGGCGATGCCCGGCGTGCCCGGCACCGGATTGCCGTTCAGCACCTGGCCGATGCTGCGCTGGCGCACGATGTTGGTCAGGAAAGCCTGGCCAGCCTGCGAATCGGAGCCGAGCAGATTGGTCTCGTAGTCGTAGGCCGAGGCGGCGAGATAGGCATAACGCGCCGCCAGGTCGAAGGCCGCGCGGTACTTCTGCAACGCGTCGTTGCGGAAGATGCGGAAGGCCATGTCCTGATAGCGGTATTCCTGCACCTCGGCGGCACCGGCGCGACGGAACGCGATCTTGCGTTCGAGGACGCGCTGTCCTTCGGCCAGCGTGGCGTAGTAGTCGCCCTGCAGCTGCTTCATCGCTTCGACGCGCGCGAAGATCTCGGCCCGCAGCGCGGGTTCGGCACGGATCAGCGCATCGATCTCGCCGGCGGCGTCGTTGAAGTCCAGCGACTGGTCGTTGATCGCCGTGTTGATGCCGGCCAGTTCGGTCACGTCCTCCTTGGCCGCATCGACCGAGTTCTGCGCGATCTCGAGGCCGTCCGCGACGGTGTCGAGCACGAACTTCGGCACGTTCGCCGCCTGCGTCACCGCACAGCGCGCGCCCGAGGCGATGTCGCCGCCGGCCGCCAGACCGGCGATGAAACTCTTCGGAATGCAGTCGACCGCGCCCTTGAACGTGGCGTCCATGAATTCGCCGGCACGCCGCGCGGCGATGGCGGCGCCGGACATCGTGGCCGCGGCGGTGGTCAGACTCTTGAGCTCGTTGCGCTGGCCGCGCAGGATGTTCAGGTTGGCATTGCTGACCTGGTAGAACGCCTGCAGGTCGCCGATCGCGTCCTCGATGTCGAGACGCAGCTTGTCGTAGTCGATCATCGCCTGCTTGACCGCGACACGCGCCTGCAGCATTTGCTGCAGGATCTGCTGCAGACGCCCCGGCGCACGCCGCTGGCCGCTCCAGCCTTCCGGCTTGGTGAACCAGAGACCGTAGTCCGGCGATTCGATGATCTCGTAGGGCACCGTGGCCAGCTGCAGACTGTCGGCATTGAAGTTGACGTTGCCGAGCGCACAGCCGTCGCTGAGCGGATTGTCGGCGCAGGGCTGACCGTCGCTGTTCGTGTCCTGCGCCCCCTGCGGCTGCACACTCACGCCGAACAGGTTGGCGCCATTCGGCATCGGCGCGTACACGCCGGTGACATGACTGATCTTCGCGGGCGTCTGCAATTCGCCGTCGACGCCGCCGTCGAGGTCGAAGGCCGAACCGGCCAGGGTCGGCACGTCCATCAGCTGGTAGTGATAGAGGTCGGGCCCGTCGTAGCCCGCAGGATAAACGCCGCCGGGTCCGATGTCGTCGGCATACGGATATCCGAAGATCTCGATCAGCTGGTTGCTGTAGTCGTTCTCCTGCGCGTTCGCGGCCTTGTTCAGCTGGTCGACGCTGTCCTGGTTGCGGCGCATCTGGTTGGTCAGCTGGTTGGCGAAATCCCAGACGCGCAGCACGTTGTTCAGCGACGCCATCGCGCGTTCGTACACCTGCTCGAACTGGGTCTTGTTCAGATTCACGAGCTGCGACGGATCGATGTCGAAGGGCACCACGCCGCGCGCCAGGCCGAGCGGGTTCAGGCCGGCATCGGCCTTGTCGACCTGCCCCTGGATGGACGCGTACTGCGACGCGATCTCGTCGATCTCGGTGACCGTGCGGCGATCGATGCGCTTGATGCCGACATGCTGCGGGTCCGGATCTTCGTCGGGAATGATGGCGTTCGCGGTGACCCAGTCGAAATAGGCCCCCATGCCGCCGCGGCGCCCCCACTCCGACAAGCCCCAGCCGCGCTGGTTGTTGGTGTCTTCGTACCCCTGCCACTGCCCGTTCGGGTCGTCGACATAGGCGGAGCGATAGGTCAGGTCGACGATCTCGGCGCCGGTTCGCGCCTTGGCCGCGGCGGTTTCGGCGAACTGGCGCTCGTCCATGAAGTCGACCTGGATCGGCGCACCGGCCACCGAGACCGATTCGGTCTGCGGATTCCACGAGAAGAACGGATGCCGCAGCAATTCGTAATAGGTCGTGGCGGCCGTGAGGTAATGACCCCAGGCGTCGCCATGGCCTTGCGGGAACATGATGCGGGCATCGGTCTCGTCGATCACGCCGCTGCGGTTCTGGTCGGACACGTTGTAGCTCAGCGCATACGCGACCTCGCCATCGCCGGTCGTGAAGTTCCAGAAGAAGCGGTTGTAGACCGGACGCGCGGCGATCGGCCCGGCACTGCTGTCGCGACCGCGCAG
The DNA here is from genome assembly GCA_044229785.1 of Ahniellaceae bacterium. Classification (GTDB taxonomy): domain Bacteria; phylum Pseudomonadota; class Gammaproteobacteria; order Xanthomonadales; family Ahniellaceae; genus JADKHK01. Next base: position 10,290 of record JBGASK010000076.1, on the reverse strand, counting down.
CAGCACCAGTTCCTCGCTGAGCAGGCTGTCGACCTGGTTCTGGAAGTTGAAGATGCTCGGGGCCAGCGAGAAGCTGCCGTCGCCGGTGGTGATGCCGATGGTCGGGTCCTGGGCATCGGCATAGGCCTCGTTGCCGAGCAGCGTGTAGAACTCGACCAGGCGCGACGCGACCAGCAGGATCGCGGCATTCGCCGGGCCGTAGTCGACCGGCGGCGTCGAACCGACCGACAACTGCATGGCGCGCCGCATCACCGTCGAGTAGGCCTCGATCAGGCCGACGTTGTTGAGGTTGTTCGGATCGTTGTTGAGCGCGATCGGACCTTCGTAGCGTTCGCCGAGCTGGATCAGCATGCTGGCGTAGTTGTTGGTCGCGGCCTGGCCGAAGTCCTGAACGCGAGCCTCGTAGGGATTGAGCCGGTCGAGCACGCGCTTGACCCAGCCTTCCGCCAGCTGCGCCGCCTGGTTCGCCGGCGTGCCGCCGGGCTGGCCGGCCCACAGGCTCCACTGGCTGGCGTTGTTGCAGGTGGGCAGGCCGCGATACCGCACGAGGTACCAGTTGTCGGAGAGCGTCTGGATGTTCGCGCCCTCGATGCTGATCTCGACCTGGCCCTGCGGGTTCGCCGCCGGGAACTGGATCCAGCCGTTGAGCTGGCCGGTGGCCGGGTCGGGCAACGGCGTGGGCGGGCCGTCACCGGTGTCGGGGTGATAGAACCACTCGAATTCGAGCGCGTCCGGGTTGCCGCCGAAGTCGCCGCTGTGTCGCAGCACGACCTGCTCGTCGAAGATGTTGTCGGGCTGGATGACGTTGATCTGGCCCTGGTAGCTCTTCACCAGTGTCGGCGTTGCCGGCGGCGGCGGCGAGGTCAGGCAACCGACCTTGATCACCTCCAGGCTCACCGGCAGCGGATTCAGCGCCGCGTCGTTGTTGAAGGCGATGGTCATGTAGCCGCTGCCCTGCGACAGGCCCGCCGACAACGCGGCGTTCACGCCGACGGCCTGGTAAGGCTCCAGCACCCTGTCGCCGTTCTCGTCCTGATAGCCGATCAGCACGTCGTCGGCGGTGACCGCGCGCGACTGGTCGCAGACGCGCTGGCGCTGTTCGTCGAGGTGCGACTGCGTGCAGATGCCGGTGATGCCCTGCGGATTGCGCGACTTGCGGAACAGCGCCTCGACCGCCTGGTCCCAGGTGCAGCCGAGCGCCGCGCAGGTGCCGGTGAAGCCGCTTTCCTCGTTGCCGTCGCCGCCATTGAGCTTCTTCAGCGCGACGCGGTCGCGCTTCGACAACACGTTGAGCAGCAGGAAGGGTTCACCCACACCGCTCTCGTCGAGCACGCCTTTCAGCACAAGACGCTTGTTGATCGGCTCGAAGCGGATGCGCTGGCGCACCGATGCCGGCAATTTGATCACGCCATCGGCAGAACTGAGGATGGCATCGGTACCGTCGGTCTGGAATTCGGTCGCGATCGCGGACGGCACCGCGTTCAGGCGCACGAAACGCGGATTCAGCGGATCCAGCAGTTGCGCCAGCGTATCGCTGGGCAATGCGTCCGGCACGGTATCCTGGATGTCGTCGTACACGACTTCGACAGCGGCCTGGTTGAGGATGTCCGGCAGGCCGCGCTTCGGCGTCAGCAAGGTTTCGCCGCTCACCAGTTGCGGTACCGATTCCGGCCAGCTGATGTCGTAGTCGACCTTGATCGGATCGAGCGGCGATGCCGTGCCCCCCTGATCGGCCGGCAGGCGTGCCAGCCAAGGCACGCACGTGCCGGTGGCGATGTCGTTCTCGTCGTCAAGATCCAGGTCGACGAAGAATCCGGCTTGGGCCGGGTAGTAGTAGTGCACCGAGCCGCTGCCGGCGGATTTCGCCCAGAGCTGATTCTTGTAGTCCTGGAAGAACGGCGGCGGCGGTTGCTCGCCCACGGCCTGCCCAAGCACGTAGGTCTTCGCGCAACCCGGCAGCGTCCGCACGGGATACGGCGGCGACACCGTGGTCCCGGCCACGCCCGGGAAGCGGAAGCTGTCGAAGCCGGCGCCCGTGGCCAGCACGCGATAGACGCGGAATTTCCACAGCGCGCTGGCGGCATGGAAGTACTTGATCAGCACATAGGGATCGGACGAAGCGGCTTCGTCGCCGACGATGCCGCTGCCGAAATCGGAGCGCAACGCGAACACCGCGTCGAAGCCGGTACCGGTGGTCGACGGCGACATCAGGGCGTGTTCGTCGTTCGGATTGAACCCGGCCTGGGCGATGTCGTTCTGGATGTAGAGCTTGGCCGACGGGAACTGCAGCGGATCGAGTGGCTGCTGCCCGAGCACCTCGCCGCCTTGCTGGCTGGCGACGATGATGCGATCCGGATCGAACGGCCAATGCGGCAGATAGCGCACGGCTTTCTCGGCCCAGTACACGCCCTTCGCCTTCAGGTGATACCAGGCGACGACCAGGTCGCGTCCCTGCTCCTGCGGACGGGCGCTGCTGTAGCGATTGACCGGCACGATGGCGCCGCTGCGACTGCTGCGCGAATACGCGGCATCACTGCCGGCACCGTCGTAATAGGCGAGTTCGTTGACGACGAAACCGGTGCGATTCGGTTCGTTGTGGTGCGCGTCGACGATGCGCTGGCCGATCTCGGCCGGCACGTTGTCGACGAACAGCGGCACCGAGCCGTAGGGCAGCGAACGCACGATCTCGACACGCGTCGGATAGGTGTTCGGGTCCAGCGTCGGGCCGTTGATGTAGACGATGACGCTGGTGCCGGCGCGTTGTGCATTGAACAGACCGGAATTCACGGTGGCCGCCGCCGACCCGCTGTCCGGATTGATCAGCTCGAGGATCTTGTAGTCGCCCGCCGCCGGTTCGGCACTGACCGGCGCCCCGACCACATGGACCTGGAAGCAGTCTTCCTGCTGGTTGTCCGCACAGGGTTCGTCCGGCCACACGACCTTGCCGAGACTGGTGATGCGCGCGGTGGATTCGAGCTGCGTACCGACCACGCGCCAACGCACCTCGACCGAACCCGACGGCTGCAAGCCGACCAGTTGCGCGTTCTGACCCGGCGCATTGACGCGCGTCCAGCTGAACAGCTTGGCGCCGATGGCATCGAAGCGTACGCCGCCACGGTAGAACTCGGGCACGAAGGCCAGGTCGTCGACCTTGGCATTCGGCGGCGGCACCAGCGGCACGCCTGCCGTCCAAGCCTCTTCCTGGAAGAAGCGGCCGTCGGTGCCGAGATTGAGCAGGAAGCCGTCGTCTTCGCCGATCGCCGTCAGGGTGTCATAGATGCCGACGCTGGCAACGGACTGGAACTGGCCGCCGACGTAGACGGTGCCGACCCCGTCGGTCGCGATCGCGAGGCCGCGGTCGTCGCCGCCACCACCGGCACGGGCCGGAATGCCCGAGGGCCCGACCGCATCGACCTTGCCGCCGGTCACCCAGCGCCACGAACCATCGCGCTCCATCGAGGCGATGAAGACATCATTGCCGCTCGGGTTGGCATCCAGCGTGCCCTCCGGATTGGGCGCGACGCCATAGAACCTTGTATCGGTGCCGGAGAACGCACCGGTCAGATAGATCCGGCCGCTGTTGTCCACTGCCACGCCGGTACCGGTTGCACCGGCATTCGATCCCTTGATGACCCGGCAGGTCGGTGCAGCAGCACCCACTTCGAGACTGAGCAGCATGGTGCCGACGCCGGTCAACGCGCCGCAGGTCATGGTCACGTCGCCGCTGCGACTGCCGTGCATCAGCAGGCGCGGCGCGGCCGGCGCGCTCAGATCCATGGCGATGCTGTGGATGCCGAATGCAGCCGGCAATCCGGTCGGGCCGCCCAGGGTGGGATTCGCGCTGATGACATTGCTGACCGCGAACAGGAACGGCGCGTCGGGCGCAACGGTCTCGACGCGCACGTTGTCCACGTGCCACCAGTCGTAGTTGCCGCCCGCGCCGCCGGAGAATCGGAACCGCAGCCTGAAGTTCGGGTGGCGGGCATCGGCCGAATTCAGCGTGTATGCGGTGGCGCCACTGCGGATGTAACGCTGGCCGCCGGCGCCGCCGCCGAAGAAGTCTTCGAGGGTCTGCCAATTGCCGGCAGCGTTCAGGAATTCGACGTGGTAATCGTCACCGCTATCCGCGTACTCGGAAATATGGTCGTCGTAGAAGGGAAAGTTGAACTGGTCTTCACCGCGGTAGATGTCGGCGGAGACGATGACCGCTGGCGACGCCTGGGTGTTGATTGCCCGCGACGTGACCGAACCCGAGAAGCCGCGCTGACCCAGCATCGGATTGGTCACGCCGAACGAGGGCGACGTGATGGCGTGATTGTTGTCGGAGGTCCAGTTCGCGGAAGACAACGGCGACGACGCGAAATCGTCCTGCAGCGCGATCAGGTTGCCGCCCGAGGGGCTGGTGCCGACAACGTAGACGCGGTTGTCGCGGTCGATCGCGACGTGGGTGGCGACGTCGTAGCCGGAGGCCGCTGCGCCGCGGTCGCGCGCCCAGAGCCATTCGCCGCTGGAGCTGACGCGGGCGACGAACAAGTCGTGATTGCCGACCGCGCAGCGATTGTTGTTGAGGCTGACCGTGGTCGATCCGCCGAACGCGGCAGTGCATTCGTAATGGCCGACGACGATGGCGGATTCCGGCACCGGCGGGATCTGCGAGGCATCGCCGGGCGCGGTGACCACGCCGAGGGCGACGTCGTTGCGGCCGCCGCCGATCGTGCGCGCCCACTGCCAGGCACCGGACGTGTTGATCTTGGCGATGTAGCCGTCGAAGTTCGGGGCATTGCCGATGGTGGAACCGCCGAAGCTGGCAGTCTGGAAATAGTTGCCGACCACGTAGAGATTGTTGGCGGTGTCGAGCGCGATGTCGCGCACCGTGTCGAGGGACGCGCCACCGGCGCTGCGCGCCCAGATGACGTTGCCGCCGGCGCCGACGCGGACCACGAAGACATCCTGCAGCCCTTGGGCAATCAGCGTGGTGCCGCCGAGGTCCATCGAGCCGGAGAAGTGGCCGGCGACGTACAGATCGCCGCTTGGCGACGTGCGCACGGCCACCACCTGGTCCTTGCCGAGACTGCCGAGCGACTGCGGCCAGATGGCGTTCGCTGCGGGCGCGAACAGGGCGATCCCGGCAAACGCGAGCGTGGCGAGAAAGCGATTGAGACGATTCGCGGACATGCGCTGGCTCCCGGACTACTGGTTGAGCACCGGCACGGCGGAAACGCGCCGCAGACGGAACTGGCCGGAGGTGAAGATCGGATTCTTGTGCAGGCCGGTGATGGACTCCGAGAACGTGCCGCCGACCAGGGAATCGCCCCAGCCCGGCACTGCACCTCCACTCGGATCCTCGGCGACGAAACCGAAGCGGATATTGCGCACGACTTCGTAGGCTTCGGCGGCGGGGTTCAGGAAGTTCGCGTCGAGATTGTCGTGATCCGGGTGGTACTTGTGCAGGAACGGATTGGTCGGCAGGTTCGACGCCACCACGACGCTGGCGCTGATTTCGCTGCCCGGCCCGAAGTTGCCGACGAAGGCCATCGTCGGCGCCGAGAAATCGTAGGCGACGGTGCTGTAGCGGATGCCGACCGAGGCGCCGTCGACATTGGTGGCGCCGGAATACAGGCCGATCAGGTTCTTGTCGGTGATCAGCACGTAGCGGCCGGGCTCGTCCACTTCCTGCAGGCTGGGATCTGCGGCGCTCGGCTGCATCGTCCCCTCTTCCCACATCTGGATCACGTCCTTCAGCAGACGCGCTTCGCCCGAGGCATTCACGTGGATCAGGAAGCGTTGCTTGAATGGTCGGTTGGTCGGCGTCGGCAAGGTGCCGCCGGTCTGCGCCTGGCTCACCGAATCGATCAGCACGTCGCCTACCCACAGGCCGGCGAATCCGTTGACGGCCGTCACCGCCTTGCCGCCGGCGATACGCGCCCCGAGCAGCGGCTGCTTGGTATTGCCGCCGACACCGAGCAGCACGCGCTGACCGTTCTCGTCGGTGATCGCCAGCACCTCCTCCATGCGGTCGGCATTGAAGGCGGTGCGTTTCGCGGCGAGGGTCAGGAACACGTCCTTGTCGGCAGGGGCATCCAGCACCAGCGTGCCCTGCAGGTCCGGCCAGCCGACTTCCTGGGTTTCCGGATCTTCGTTGCGGAACTGCAGCGGCATCGCACCGTTGCTGATGCGCTGGATCTGGAAGCTGCCCGCGGCACCGCTGCGATTGCGCAACACCACGCGGATCTCGTCCAGCGCGGCGCTGAATTCGAGCGACTCGCCCTGATCGAGCACGAGTTGCATTGGCCCCTGGAACGAGGAATTGCCCTCGGTGCGAATCCAGTACGCCCGCCCCGGCTCGATCACCGTGCTCGCGGGAGACGTGACCAGCTGCCATTGCCCGTTCGGCGCCAGCCGGTACACCGGCTGGCCGGTGTGCGCCGACGACGCCTCGAAATATTCCGCGAAGCTCGGTCCGTTCGACGCCGTCACCGGCAATCCGGTCAAGGTGAAGGCATCCGGTTGCCAACGCGGCGCGCGGAACTTCGGTTTGCCGGTCAGGGTGACCTGATGGGTGGCACCGACATCGACGCGCACCAGATAGGACGTGCCGCCGTCGATCAGGAACAGGTTGCTCAGGAAGGCTTCCGGCCGCGGCTGCGGAAACCAGCCGAACCAGCCCTCGATGTTCTCCAGTCCTTCGGCCGGATCGCGGATGAACTGCGCGCCGCCGGCGTCGGGCTTGAAGCGCCAGACGCTCAGCACCGGCACGCCGGCGAACACGGTCTCGATTTCCGGATGTTCCGGCTCGACCTCGACGTGGATCGCGTTCCAGCCCGGCTGCAGGGTGAAGGTCTGCTGCACCGTGGCCGCCGCGGCGGCACCCGCCCAGCACAGGGCGAGCGCGATCAGCGGCAGGCAGGCGAAGTGGCGGAGTCGTCGCGTCATGATCGTTCCCCGTTCATTGGTTGGGCATCGCCGGCGGTTGCGGCGGTTGCGGCGCCGCCGGCGGCGCCAGCGGATCGATGCGTTCGAGTTCGTCCTCGCGCACCTGCACGCGGACACGTTTCAGCACTTCCTTGCGGAACGACTGCTCGGCGGCGGCCATGCGCTCCTGCAGCAGGCGCTGATGGATGCCGGTGGCCAGCTGTTCGAACGGGCGCTCGCGCTGCGGTTCGATGTCGACCACACGCACCACGTAGACGCCGTCCTGTCCGCGCAGGACTTCGGAGAAATCGCCGGCCTTCCGCGCCGCCATCGCCGCCTCCAGCACGACCGGATCGTAGCGATAGCGCGCGCTCTGGCCCTCGGCGATCCAGCCGATCATGCCGCCGCGATAGCGACTGGCCTGGTCCTCGGAATACTCGCGCGCGATCTCGGCGAAATGCGGGACCGCCGACCCCAGTTTGCGCGCCTTGGCCAACACCTGTTCGCCGCGCTCCATGGCATTGGCCCAGACCTCGTCGGCCGCGCCTGCCGGCACGCGGATCTGCACCATCGCCACACGGCGGCGCGCCGGAATGAGGTAGTCGGCGACATGCGCGTCGTAATGCGCACGCACTTCCGCGTCGCTCACCGTGAGCGCCTGCTGCTGTTTGCGCAAGGTGCGCTGCAGGTACTGGTTGGCCAGGGTCTGGTCGATCTGGTGGCGGATCTCGGCATCCTCGTCGAGCTTGTCGGCACGCGCCGAGGACACCAGTGCCCGGCGCAGGACCATGTCGTCGAGCAACGCGCGTTTCTGCACGATGTCCTGATACTGGCCCGGCGTCTCGCCGCCGCGGCGATGCATTTCCGCGATGAACAGTTCCGGCGTGATGTATTCGTCGCCGACGCGGGCGATCCAGGTCGACGGCGCGCCGCTTCCGCCGCCGAGTCCGCCGCGCGCGAGGAACCAGCCGGCGACCAGTCCGGTCAGCAGTGCGAGGGCGATGTTGCGTACGTCCTTGTTCATTGATGCTCCCTGGCGTGGGCGGTGGCCATCGTGCCCGGACAGATCCCGTCGGTCCCGCAGCCAGATTCCGGCAGCGCCTGCGGCGCATGGCTGGCGGGTGCTTGCTCGAAGCCGTCGGCGAACAGCACCGGGGTCACCGCATCGGTGTCGCTGGCGCTGTTGTCGGCCGCATAGATGTCGGCGCCGCCGCTGACCGCAGCGGTCTGCGTGACGGTCAGCGGACCGGACGGATCGAGGTTCGGATCGACGACCGCGCTGAACAGGTAGACCACGCTCTGGCCGCGCGCCAGCGTGACGGTGTCGACGATGGCGCCGCTGCCCGACGCGGTGCAGGTTGCACCGTTCGGCGAACTGCAGGTCCAGGTGGCGCCCAACAATCCGGCACCGACCGGCACGCTCACCGCGATGCCGCTGCCGGTGACCGATCCGACGTTCTCGACGACCACGCGATAGGTCGTGCGATACCCCATCGGCACCACGGCCAGGGCATCGCTGATCGACACCCGGATGCTCGCCCCTGCACGCAATTGCGTCGACTGCGAGGTGCTGTTGTTGGCAAGGTTCGGATCGGCATCGGTGGTGGTGACGAGACCTTGCACCGAGAACACGGTGTCGGTGATCGGCATGCCGCCGTAGTCGAACTGGACCCGGACAGTGCTGCCGGCCGGGACCGTGCCGAAGTCGCAGGTCATCACCACCGACGAACCGACGACCACGCAATTCGCCGGAATCGAGGCGCCGATGATGCGCGACTGGGTCATTTCCAGGACCACGGCGTGCGCGTCCGAAGGACCGGCATTGACGATCGTGACGACGTACGGCAATGGCACCGTGCCGCCCTGATCGTAGGGGTCGAACAGATCGACGATCTGCAGCGACAGGTCCGGAACGATCTGGATCACGTCGGTGTCGGTCGCGCTGTTGTTGGCCGGCTGCGGGTCGACCGCCGGCGCCTGGACCTGGGCCGATGCGGTGTTGAGCAGCGAGCCGGTGGCCGCGGGAGACAGGGTCGCGTTGACGAGCAGGCGCAGGCTCGATCCGACCGGCATCGACGCGACGAAATCCGGACTGCCGCTGCCGCTCGCCGGGCAGGTGGCGCCGCCGCTGGGGCTGCACGTCCACGCGGCGCCGAGCAGGTTCGGCGACAGGTTGTCGAGCACCCGGACCTGCGGCGCATCGCTCGGGCCGGCGTTCAGGACGTCGATCTGGTATCCCGCGGCCGTGCCGGCGACGATGCTGTTCACGCCATCGGTCTTGGTGATGCTCACGTCCGGGCGTCGCAGCACGTCGGTCTGCACGCTGGCGCTGTGATCGCCCGGCGTCGGATCGGTCGCGCCGGCTTCGGGCACGACCCCGGCCTGGTTGGTGATCAGGCCGACAAACGCGGGACTGACGCGCGCGGTGATGTCGATCGTGAACGCTTCGCCGGACAACAGGTTGGTCGTGAACCCGACGTTGCCGGTGCCGTTGGCCGGACACAGCGACGCGCCGCTGCTGCTGCACGTCCACACCGCGTTCGCGAGCGGTGCCGGCAGCATGTCGCTGACCTGGATGCCGAGCGCGTCGCTGGGTCCGTTGTTGCGCACCTGCACCTGATACTGGATGTCGGTGCCGGCGACGATCTGGGCCGGACCGGTCTTGGTCACGACCAGATCCGACACGACGCGGATCAGGGTCTGGTCGGTGGCGCTGTTGTTGGTCGCGACTGGATCGGTGCCCTGACCGACCTGCACCGCGGCGGTGTTCGACAAGGTGCCGCGGGCACTCGGGTGCACGGTCGCGGAGAAGCCGAGGCGGGCCCATCCATCGACGCCGAGGTCGAGATCGGTCGAGATCTCGTTCTGGGTCGCGCCCGCGCTCAGGCACCGAGACATCGCCAGTTCGTCCAGCTGCACCAGCGCGCCCGGCGTGGACGACGACACGTAAAGATCCTCGCTGGCCGGCACGTGCAGCAACTCGTTCGGGGCCGCCAGCTGGCCGCCGCTGGCCGTGAAACCGACACGGTAATCCAGCGCGCCGCTGCCCCAGTTGCGGGCATAAACGTGCACCTTGCCGGTCGCGTCGGCGACGTACAGGCGCGCGCCGAACGCATCGAGCGACAACGCTCGCGCATCGACCGTCCCGGCGATGGTGCTGACGGCGTCCGGCAGCGCGGCGACACTGCCGTCCTGGGCGCGGACGAATCCGACCACCCCGCTGCTGCCGAGGGCGTACAGATGCGTGTCGCCGGGCGTCGCGACGAGGTCGCGCGCGCCGGCCATTGCCGCCAGACCGGCGCCGCTGCTGCGTTGCGCGCCGCGATAGGTCAGCCGGCCGGTCGCGCCGTTCACGTCGAAGCGGGCCAGCGCCGACGA
>JBGASK010000075.1:0-15793 GCA_044229785.1 Ahniellaceae bacterium | reverse complement strand
GCCTGACAGGCGACGGTGCGGAAACTGGTGAAGTCGTGCAGGCCGATCAGGCAGCGACTGGCCGCCTGCATCGCCTCGTGATCGAGCGGCAGACGAATCCAGGACAGGCGTTCGCGCCCGATCGCCGGGCGCACGAAACGGTTGACGATGGTGTAGCGATACCGCCGCGACTGCGCGGAAAAACGCGCATGGAAATCGTCGGCCACGGGCATCACCCAGCGCGCTACCGTGGACTTCGGCAGATGCGTATTGGTGCCGAGCAGCCAGGCGCGTTCGACACGTTGCGCGTCGCTGTCGAAGTGCACGACCTGGAAGGCCGCGTGCACGCCGGTGTCGGTGCGGCCGGCGGCCGTCACCGCGATCGGATGGTGAGCGACTTTCGCGATCGCGGCCTCCAGCGTCGACTGCACGCTGACGCGGTCACGTTGCGTCTGCCAGCCGTGGAAGCGGGAACCGTCGTATTCCACCGCCATCGCGTAACGCGTCATCGCGCAGGTTCCGCAGCAGACAGGAGTTTCGGCGCTCGACGCATGGCTTCGGCAAAAAAACAAAGGGGCCGGAGTTTACCGGCCCCTTGGCATCCGGACGAATCCGGCGGGTCTACCTGATTTCGGACAGCAGCTTCTTCGCCTCGGCCTTCTGCGATTCGCTGCCTTCGGCCACGACCTCTTCCAGCATGCTGCGGGCGCCATCGGCGTCGCCCATGTCGAGGTAGGCACGGGCCAGGTCGATCTTGGTCGCGACCGCATCGTCGCCGAGGAAGTCGTCCTTGATCGCCGCCACCTGCTGCGTCGACGACGATTCCAGCGACGGCGGCGTGAGGTCGGCACCCAGGTCGAGCGCAGGCAGTTCGAACGAGATTTCGTTCGCCTTCGACGGTGCGGCAGAGGTGTCGAGGTCGAAATCGAAACTCAGATCCTGCTTCGGCGCTGCCGCTGCAGCCGGCTTTTTCGCGCTGTCGTCGATCAGGTTGAAGTCGAAGCTGTCCGCCGCGGCGGCCGGCACGCTGGACGGCGCCTGTGCGGATGCCGGCACCGACGTGCCGAGATCGAAGTCGAAGTCGTCGTCCTGAACCGGCGCCTGCGACTTCGGCGCGTGGCCTTCGAACTTCGGCACCGACGCGAACGGATCGGCGAAGGCCGAGGTCGCGCCGGCGTGATCGTCGCCGTCGGAGAACATCGGATGGGTCGGGCACAAGTCGCGTCCCATCAGCAGCGCGCCCTGCCACTCGGGGGCATTCGGATCGGGCAGCTGCGCATACATCGCCTCGGCCGCCGCTTCGAACTTGTCGGCATTGCGACGCATGTAATAGAACTCGAGCACATTGAGGTGCGCATTGAGATCGGTCGGGTCCTGAGCCAGCGCCGCCAGCATCGAGGATTCCTCGTTGTCGCCGCCGACGGTGTCGCCGAACTGACCCGAAATCGCGCCTGGCTGCACGGCCGGGGCTTCCGGCTTGCGACGGCGAGCCACCGCGAAACCGACGGCGCCCAGCACCAGCAAACCGAGACCGCCGAGCACGTACTTGTTCATCAGGGCTCCATACCAGGGCGTCGGCGCCGGCGCAGCAGGCTCGCCGACGGCGACCGGTTCGGCATCGACGATCGGCGTGACTTCCGCCGGCGCCGCCGACGCGTCCGGCGCTGCCGGCTCGGCGGAAGCGAGCGGATCGGCGGTTGTGGCATCGGTGGCGACAGCCGCATCAGGCTGGGGCGCATCAGGCTGGGTCGCATCGGGATTCGCCGCAACCGGTTCAGCGGTTGACGCAAGCGGGTCGCCCGCCGTCGGTGCCGCGGCCACCGGCTCGACCGGCTGTTCGACCGGCGCGGCCACCGTTGCCGTCGTCGTTGCCGGCTTCTCGGCCGCTGCCACTTCGGCCGCTTTCAGTTTGTCCTGCAGATTCTTGAGTTCGCTGTCTTTCAGGGTCAGCAGGCGCTGATTGGTGGAATTGATGTTCTCGAGTTCCTTGACCCGCGAACGCAACTCGCCGCTTTCCAGCTGGGCGCTGCTCAGCGATTCCTTGGTGCGAGCCAGTTCGGCGCGCACGGCCGCGCTGTCGCCGGTTCCGCCGGGGGCGCCCGGCCGATCCGACGTGCTCTGCCCGGAGCTGGGCGGCAACAGTTCGAGACGCGAATCCGGGCGTGCCGACGATGCGGACGCGGGGAGGCTGGCGGAGGACTCGACGCTGGCATCCGCCACCGTGGTCGGACGCGTCGACTCGATCCAGGCCTGATTCTGGCTCACGATTTCCGCCGCGGCTTCGGCCGCAGCCATCGCCTGCAGATCGGACTCGCCGGGGATGCGCAGGATCGCGCCGCGCTTCAGCGCGTTGACGTTGTCGCGGTAGAACGCGTCCGGGTTGGCGCGCAGCAGGGCGAGCATCATCTGGCTGGGCGTGACATGGCCGGGACGGGTCGTATTGGCGATTTCCCAGAGCGTCTCGCCACTCGCGATCGGCCCGTATTCGCTGGCCGACGGCGCGGCGGCCACAGGCATCGGCTCGGGTTCGGGAGTCGGTTCCGGTGCGGGCGGCGTTTCGGCCGGCGTGTCGCTGGACTGCGGCTCGCTTGCGGCCGCTTCCGGTTCCGGCGCAGTCGGGGCGGGTTCGGCTTCTGCCGGCGCCTCGGCGATCGGCGTTTCAACCGGCGCGGTCTCCGCCGCCGGAGGCTCCGGCAGCGCTTCGGGCTCGGAAATCGGTGTCGGTGCGGCCGGCTCGGGTTCGGCGATCGGCTGCACGGAAGCCGCCGGCGCGATGGCGGACGACGGCGCGCTCGGAGTGCTGACCGGCACCGTCACGGGCGGCTCCAGCAGCACCGAGTACTCGCGCAGGAAGCGGCCGTTCGACCAGTTCACCTCGACCAGAAAGGTCAGGGTCGGCTCGCGGATCGCCTGGCTTGACTGCACCAGGATCACCGGTTCGCCGCGGGCATTCTTGCCTACTTCGAACTGGAGCGGCACCGCGATGTCGCCGATGTCGAGTCCGACGCGCGCGAATTCCGCAGCCGCCGCGAGTTCGACGCGCAGCGACTCCGCCTCTGCCGGGGTACTCACGTAGACCGGGATCTCGGCGCGGAGAGGCGCATTCAATTCCGACTTCACGTTGATCCCGCCGAGGCCCAGCGCCAAGGCAGAGGAACTGCCCAAAGCCAGCGCCACGGCGAGAGAGAGCGGCAACAGTCGGTTCATGCCCGTATCCCCAGTTCGTCCAGTGTGGTCCCGACCGTCAAAGACGGCCAGCGATCTTAGAATCGAGCTTATAACACGGCCCTAAGTGCAGGGGAAGATTGGGTTTCCGGCCCTGTTCGCCTGCCTTTGGGCCGGAAAACCGCGGCCCCGGTCACAGATGCTCGGCGATCAGCAGCTCGGCAATCTGCACCGCGTTCAGCGCTGCCCCCTTGCGGATGTTGTCGCTGACCACCCAGAGGTTCAGGCCGTGGGCATGCGAAATATCCTCGCGGATGCGACCCACATAGACCGGATCGTTCCCGGCAGCGTGGGTGACCGGCGTCGGATAACCACCGGGAACGGGCGTATCGACGACCTCGATGCCCGGCGCCGCCTCGAGCAGACGGCGCGCCTCGGCCGCCGTGATCTTGCCGCGCGTCTCGATGTGCACCGCCTCGGAATGACCGTAGAACACCGGCACGCGCACCGCCGTCGGGTTCACGACGATGGACGCGTCCTCCAGGATCTTCTGCGTCTCCCAGACCATCTTCATTTCTTCCTTGGTGTAGCCGTTGTCCATGAACACGTCGATCTGCGGGATCAGGTTGAACGCGATCTGCACCGGGAACTTGGTCTTCTCGACTTCCTGGAAATTCAGCAGTTGCGCAGTCTGCTTGCCGAGTTCTTCGAGGCCGGAACGGCCTGCGCCCGACACCGACTGGTAGGTCGCGACATTGATGCGGGTGATGCCGACGGCGCGATGGATCGGCGCCAGGGCCACCAGCATCTGCATCGTCGAGCAGTTCGGATTGGCGATGATGCCGCGCGTCGTGTAGCGCGCGATCGCATGCGGATTCACTTCCGCGACCACCAGCGGAATGTCGTCGTCGTAACGGAACTGCGAGGTGTTGTCGATGACGACCGCGCCTGCTGCAGCCGCACGCGGCGCATGCACGGCCGAGACCGAGCCGCCGGCCGAAAACAGCGCGATGTCGATGCCGTCGAAATCGTACTTTTCGAGGTCCTGGGCGACGAAGCTGCGGTCGCCGAATTTCACGCGTGTGCCGGCCGAGCGCTCGCTCGCCAGCGGCACCAGTTCCGCGACCGGGAAGTCGCGTTCGTGCAGGATATTGAGCATGGTTTCGCCGACGGCGCCGGTAGCGCCGACAACGGCGACGTTGAAACTGCGGTTCGAGCTCATGATGTTTTCCTCTTTCTGCCGCCGTTCCGGGGGAGTCGCTTCAAAGTCCGAACGGCCGAGACCTCGTCGCGGCGCCGGACCTTCCGGCGCTCAGGACGTGGTGGTTTTGGTCGTGGTCGCGGGAATGCGCGGCGAGACGTCGCCGACATCGCCGCATTGCGCGCGATGACGCAGCGCATGGTCGATCAGGGTCAGGGCCAGCATGGCTTCGACGATCGGCGTGGCGCGGATGCCCACGCAGGGATCATGGCGACCGGTCGTGATCACTTCGACCGGCTCGCCGTTCACGTCGACGCTGTCGCCCGGCAGACGCAGGCTCGACGTAGGCTTGATCGCGACACTGACGACGACGTCCTGGCCGCTCGAAATGCCGCCGAGGATGCCGCCGGCATGGTTGCTGCGGAAGCCGTCGGGCGCGATCAGGTCGCGGTGTTCGCTGCCGCGTTGCGCGACGCAGGCGAAGCCGGCGCCGATCTCGACACCTTTCACCGCATTGATGCTCATCATCGCCGCGGCGAGGTCGCCGTCGAGCTTGCCGTAAATCGGTTCGCCCCAGCCCGGCGGCACGTTCGTCGCAACCGCAGTCACGCGCGCGCCCACCGAATCGCCGGACTTGCGCAGCGCATCCATGAAGGCTTCGAGCTCCGGCACCATCGCCGCATCGGGCCAGAAGAACGGATTGGTCTCGACCACGTCGGCGTCGAATGCGCGCGGCACGAGTTCGCCGATCTGCGCCATGTGCCCGCGAACCTCGATGCCGAAACGTTCGCGCAACCACTTCTTGGCGATCGTCGCCGCGGCCACGCGCATCGTCGTTTCGCGCGCACTCGAGCGACCGCCGCCGCGCGGATCGCGGATGCCGTACTTCTGCCAGTAGGTATAGTCGGCGTGACCGGGCCGGAACTGCTCGGCGATGTTCGCGTAATCCCGGCTTCGCGCATCGGTGTTGCGGATCAGCAACGCCAGTGCAGTGCCGGTGGTGCGGCCCTGATGGACGCCGGACAGGATCTCGACGCGATCTTCCTCGCGACGCTGCGAGGTGTGGCGCGAACGCCCGGTCGCACGGCGCTCGAGATCGGCCGCGAAATCGTCTTCGGCAAGAACGATGCCCGGCGGCACGCCGTCGATCACGCACCCGATCGCCGGCCCGTGGCTTTCGCCGAAGGTCGTGACCGAGAAGATCTTGCCGAAGCGGTTGTGGCTCATCCGCCGCGACGCTCCGCAGCCAGGGCTTCGATCTCGATGTGCCAGGTCAGCAGGTCTTCGCGCTCGATCTGGAAAATGCCCATCTGTCCGACCTTGAACTCGATCCAGTTGAACGGCAATTGCGGCAGCAGTTCGACCAGGGCGCGTTCGGATTCGCCGACCTCGCAGATCAGGAAGCCGTCTTCGCTCAAGTGCTTCGGCGCTTCGGCGAGGATCTGCAACACCAGATCGAGACCATCGTGGCCGGCACGCAGGCCGTTCTCGGGTTCGAAGCGGTATTCCTCGGGCAATGCATCCACTTCGGCATGCGTGACATAGGGCGGATTGGTCACGATCAGGTCATAGACCTCGCCCTCGATGCCGGCGAACAGGTTCGATTCGATGAACCGCACGCGGTCGGCCACCAGCAGGCGCTCGGCGTTTTCGTTCGCCAGCGACAGTGCCTTGGTGCTGATGTCGACGCCGTCGACGAGGGCATCCGGCAGGTAGTGCGCACTCGCGATCGCGATGCAACCGCCACCGGTGCAGAGGTCGAGCACGCGATTCAGCGGACGACCGTTGCGCCAGGGCTCGTAACCTTCAAGGATGAGTTCGGCGATCGGCGAACGCGGCACCAGGGCGCGTTCGTCGCACTTGAACAGCAGTTCCGCGAACCAGGCTTCTCCGGTCAGGTAACACGCCGGCTTGCGCTCGCGGATGCGGCGTTCGAACAGGTCGAGCACGACCTTCTTTTCGTCCGCGACCAGACGCGCGGCGCCGTACGCCGGCTTCAGGTCATGCGGCAGATGCAGCGCATGCAGCACCAGTTGCGTCGCCTCGTCCAACGCGTTGTCGTGGCCATGCCCGAAGGTCAGGCCCGACGCAGCGAAACGCGAGGCGCCGTATCGGATGAAATCGATGATGGTCTTCAGTTCTTCGGTCATTCGCCGATCATAGACAGCAGGCCCGATATACTCCACGGCTCGTTTCTGCCCTTTTCCTGACCGGACTATCGCTGACCCCATGCGACAACTTCCCTGGATCATCGTGCTGGTCGCGGCCGCGACCAGCGTCGGCCTCTGGCTGGGCCTGCGCCCGCCGACCGCGCCGGAAAACCCCGCCTACGCGGCGTTCAGCCAGTACCCGCAGGCGCGCAGCCTGTCGCCGTTCGCGCTCGACGGCAGCGACGGCGCGCCGGTCGACGTCAAACGCCTGTCCGGCAAGCACCAGCTGGTGTTCTTCGGCTTCACGCATTGTCCCGACGTTTGCCCGACCGCACTCGCGGTGATGCGCGAGATCGATCGGGGATTGGCCGCAGCCGGGCTCGATGGCCGCGTCGGCTTCCTGTTCGTTTCGGTCGACCCGGAGCGCGATGACCTGAAGACACTGGGTCAATACGCCGGCTACTTCAGCCCGAACATCCTCGCCGCCACCGCCGATCATGCACGCCTGGGCGCGCTGACCCGAGAGATGGGCGTGCTCTACGTGAAGGAACAGACCGACTCGCCCGACTACAACGTCGATCACAGCGCCGCCGTGTTCCTGCTGGATGCGCAGGGCCGATTGATCGGACGCTTCTCGCCACCGCTCGATCCGGCAAAGATGCTGGCCGATCTCCAACGGATCGCGAGGTCGTGATGTCGCCCTTCATCGCCCTGCAATACCTGCTGCCGCATCGCCTGCTGTCGTCGATCGCGCTGCGCATCGCCCGTATCGAAGCCCCATGGTTCAAGAACGCGATGATCCGTTTCATCGCCGACAAGTTCGGCGTCGATTGGTCCGAAGCCGCCAGCGCCGATCTCGCCGACTACAGACACTTCAATGCCTTCTTCACGCGCGCTCTGAAGCCCGGCGCCCGCGTCGCGGCCGGCGATGCGCGCACGATCCTGATGCCGGCCGACGGCCGCATCAGCCAGTGCGGTCCGATCCGCCACGGCCGCCTGTTCCAGGCCAAGGGCTTCGATTTTTCGGCCGAGGAATTGCTGGCCGACGGCGATCTGGCGAAACGCTTCGACGGCGGCGTATTCGCGACCGTCTACCTCTCGCCGCGCGACTACCATCGCGTGCACATGCCCCATGCCGGGCGGCTGCTGGAAACCCGTCACGTCCCGGGCCGCCTGTTCAGTGTCGGCACCAGCACCGTGGCCCAGGTACCGCGCGTGTTTGCGCGCAACGAGCGACTGGTCTGTCTGTTCGAGACCGACCTCGGACCGATGGCCGTGGTGATGGTCGGGGCCCTGCTGGTCTCGGGCGTGGAAACGGTCTGGAACGGTGTCGAGATTCCGGCCTATGCCGACCAGGTCGTCGTTCGCGACTACCGCAGCGCGGCGCCGCCCGTGCGGCTCGACCGTTTCGCGGAAATGGCGCGATTCAACTACGGCTCGACCGTGATCGTGCTGCTGCCGCCCGGCGCGGCGACCTTGAACGCCTCGCTCGCCGCGGAAGTGCCCGTGCGGCTTGGCCAGGCGCTGGCGCAACGCGTCGGCTGAGCCCTCGCTTCCGCGATCCGCATCACGGTCGCGATGTGCACCGGCCTGCGGAATCCGGAGGCGGACGCGCAAGATTGACGAAATGTGACACGGCGCGCGCTTCGCGCGCCCGCGATGACGATCATCGGCCCCGTCAACCACGCCGGGAATCGCCATGGACATCGTCACGAACAACAAGTGGGTGCAGCGCACCACGGCCTTCACGCGTTACCTGACCCTGCTGCGCCAATTCAACACCGTCAACGAGTCGATCACCGGGCTGCTCCCCGACCAGCGCCGCCAGATCGCATTGACCGCACTCGCGGAACTGACCAGCGCCGAGACCTCGGAACAGGCCCCGGTCGCCAGCGAAGCGACCAACTGGTCGGTCGAAGCCTCGGTTGCCTTTGCCCGTGTGCGCTCGCAGCACAACGCCATTCGCCTCGCCGGCCTCAAGCGCTGGCTGGTGTGTGCCTATCGCGCCACGTTCAACTCGCCCTACGGCGAAATCCAGAACCTGCATCGCCTGGTGCTGCGCGCCCTGCGCCAGATGCACGGCGACCAGCAGCCCAAGGCCAGCGAACTGCGCCGCGACCAGCGCCGCTACGCCTGAACGCCATTCGCATACGCGCCCCGACCCCGAGGCGAACCACCGACCGGCCCGAGCCGGTCGGTTTTTTTATGCCCGGCAACTCGGCACGCGCAGGCGCTGGCCGGCACGGATGGTGTAGCTCGGCGGATGCAGGCCATTGGCCTGTGCCACCGCCGGCACGCCGCAACCGAAGCGCCGCGCGATGGCATGCAGGGTTTCACCCTTGCGCACGACATGGGTACGCCCGCTGCCGCTGCCGGAAGACGCCACCCAGGTCGATCCGGCCGACGCCGGCGGGCGCGCTGCGTTGAGTTCGGCCGCCGTCTGCGCAAGCAGGCCGCTTCGGCAACGCGCGGCATAGGCTTTCGCTGCCGCTTCCGGCACGTCGAGCGCGGTGTCGGCGTCGATGCGGGCGTCGGCCTCGTACTTCGGATTGAGGTTGCGCAGCGTGCGGAACCAGCCGCGCGGATTGCCGAACTGCCCCATGCACACCGCCAGTTCGTTGATCGAGGTCGCACGCTCCAGCCTGATCTCGCCGTCGCGAGCGTCGAACTTCGGCAGTTCCAGACCGTAGTCTTCGGGATGCAGAAACAACCAGGCTGCAGCCAGCACCATCGGCACGTAGTCGCGGGTTTCCGGCGGCAGGCCGTTGTAGACCGGCGCATCCCAGAAGCCGCGCGCGCCGTTCGCGGACAACCGCCGCATGCGCCCTTCGCCGCCGTTGTAGGCGCCGAGCGCGAGTTCGAGATCGTTGTTGAGTTCGCGGAAACGATCGTTGAGGTAGGCGACGTTGGCGCGCGTGATCAGCGCGGGGTCGAAACGATCGTCGAAACCGCTGGCGCGTCCGAGGCCGTAACCGCGAGCCGTGGCCGGCATGAACTGCAGCAAGCCGGCCGCACCGGCGCGCGACACCGCGTGGACCTTGCCGCCGGATTCCTTGGCCATGATGCCGAACAGCAGCGCTTCCGGCAGACCCGCCTTTTCGTACTCGGGCCACATGCGATGACGCAGGTACTGATAGTTCTCGTAGGCGTCGAGCAGATTCGGGCGCATCCAGGTCAGCCATTCCTCGATGCCGGCCTTCACTGCGCCATTCAGGCGAATCGCCTCGTCGAGGCGCTTGCCATTCAACATCGCGGCGGAACGCGCGAGCTCCGGCACGTCGGCCGATGGCGAACCGGCATGCTGATGCCGATCGGTGGTCGTGACGGCATCGTTCGGCTCGGCCGGATCGGTTTCGCGTTCGCCGAGCAGCGCGTGGGCCATGCGTGCGTTCGCGGTGGACTGCGCGCGCAAGGCGGCCATCGCGTCGCAACCCTCGGATTGAAGGCAGTGCGTGACCGCTTCGTCGAGATCGAGCCGAGCCCTGGTCAACGCGGCACCGCCGCTGTTGGCTTCGCCGCGATGCCATTGCTCCAGCGCGGATTCGAACTGCGCCAGCGCCGTCGTGACCTCGTTCGCCGTGACGGTCGCGTCCTGTTGCGCCGAACGTTGCGGCTGGGCGGCGCACCCGCCGAGCACGAGGAGAACCGCAAGGGAAAGCTGACGCATGACCGACATCCTGCAAAAACTGCGCGCACGGTAGCCGCGGCGCGGGGGCGAGGCAACCGCCGCAGCTCGGCATCGCGGCTAGAATCGACGCTCGGATCCCAAGGAGCGACCACGTGAGCAGCATTCATCTCGGCAAGGGCGAACAGGATGTGCACCTGCTGTCGAAGTACGGCAATCGCCACGGTTTGATCGCCGGCGCCACCGGCACCGGCAAGTCGGTGTCGCTGATGGTGCTGGCCGAGGGCTTCTCGCGCATGGGCGTGCCGGTTTTCCTGGCCGACGTGAAGGGCGACCTCGCCGGTCTCAGCCAGGCCGCCGCTGCGCCGGGCGAGAAGCTGCAGGCGCGCATCGACAAGCTCGGTCTCGCCGACTGGAAGCCGGAAGCGAATCCGGTCGTGTTGTGGGACATCTACGGACAGAAAGGCCACCCGGTCCGCACCACGATCTCGGAAATGGGCCCGAACCTGCTCACGCGACTGCTCGAACTGAACGAGGTTCAGGAAGGCGTGTTGCAGGTGGCCTTCCGCGTCGCCGACGACGAGGGTCTGCTGCTGCTCGACCTCGACGACCTGCGCGCCATGCTCGCCTTCGTCTCCGAGCACAACAAGGAGATCTCGGCGAAATACGGACTGGTGTCGCCGCAGTCGATCGCCGCGATCCAGCGCGCCCTGCTGCAGCTCGAAAACGACGGCGGAGACCGCTTCTTCGGCGAACCCGCACTCGACCTCGCCGACTTCATGCGTCAGGACATGAGCGGCCGCGGCATCGTCAACGTGCTTGCGGCGGAACAGCTGATCCTGAAGCCGCGCGTGTATTCGAGCTTCCTGCTGTGGATGCTGTCGGAACTGTTCGAGAACCTGCCCGAAGTCGGCGACCTTGACCAGCCGAAACTCGTGTTCTTCTTCGACGAAGCGCACCTGCTGTTCGACGACGCCCCGGCGCAATTGCAGCAGCGCGTGGAACAGGTCGTGCGCCTGATCCGTTCGAAGGGGGTCGGCATCTATTTCATCTCGCAGCTGCCGGACGACGTGCCGGCGGTGATCCTCGGCCAGCTCGGCAACCGCATCCAGCATGCATTGCGAGCGTTCACGCCGCGTGACCAGAAGGCCGTGAAGACCGCCGCCGAAACCTTCCCGCCGAACCCGCGCATCGACGTGGTCGAGACCATCACCCAGCTCGGCGTCGGCGAGGCGCTGGTGACCACGCTGCAGGAAGGCGGCGTGCCGCTGCCGGTCGAACGCACTCTGATCGCGCCGCCGCACTGTCGCATCGGCGCCATCAGCGACGACGAACGCAACACCGTGCGCATGCGTTCGCCGGTCGGCGCGAAATACGACACGGCGATGAATCGCGAATCGGCTTTCGAGCAACTGAACCGTGCGCAGGACGAAGCCGCGCAGGATACGCAGGAATCCGCGCCGCAGACCGGCAAGCCTGCCCCTGCGACCGATGCCGAACCGACCTGGGGCCAGCGCTTCAAGGATTTCCTGTTCGGCACCAAGCGCCGCCAGGGCGCCATCGAGACGGTCGCGAAATCGGCCATGCGCACCGCCGGCACGCGCATGACCAACCAGATCCTGCGCGGCGTGCTCGGCGGCGTCAGCGGCGGCAGCCGTCGCCGGCGTTGATCGATGGGGCGCTGGCGACCGCCGCAACCGGGCAGCACGGCGATCATCACGCCCGAGGGCCATGCCCGGCTGAAGGCCGAACTCGACGAACTGTGGCGCCAGCGCCGGCCCGAGGTGGTCAAGGCGCTGGCCGCCGCCGCAGCCGAAGGCGACCGCTCGGAAAACGCGGAATACACCTATCGCAAGAAGCAGCTCGGCGAAATCGACCGGCGCGTGCGTTACCTGAGCAAGCGCCTCGAATCCTTGCGCGTGGTGCACGAGCGCCCGAGCGATTGCAGCGCCGTGTTCTTCGGCGCCTGGTTCGAGGTCGAATCGATCGACAGCGGCGACCTGAAGCGATACCGGATCGTCGGCCCGGACGAAACCGACGCCGAACTCGGCCACATCAGCATCGATTCGCCGCTGGCTCGCGCAGCGCTGAAGAAACGCGTCGACGACGAATTCGCCGCCGAATTGCCCACTGGCCGCTGCAGCTTCGTGGTCGTGGCTGTTCGTTACGAACCGTGACCCCGCACGTCGCGCATGGACAAGCGCAGGGAATTGGGTAGCATCGGGACATCGGCTCGCGTCACCCGTTGTTCCTGTCCACATGTACGTGCACTCAGGAGTCGCCCATGGTCGCCAGCAACATCGTTCGTCGCGGCGTGTTCCTCGCCCTCTGTTCCCTGTCCACCGGCGCGATCGCGGACGCGATCTCGATCCGCGCCGACGAATGGCTGCCATACAACGGCCCCACGACGAAGAAGCCGCCGGGCTACATGATCGAACTGGCGGAAAAGATCGCGGTCGCGAACGGCCATACCATCAGCTACGCAACCATGCCGTGGGACGACGCCGTCGCAGCGGTCAAGCGCGGCGCGCACGACTGTGTCGTCGGCGCGCTGAAGTCCGACGCGCCCGGCTTCGCCTTCCCGAACGAAACCTGGGGCATGTCGCAGAGTGCGTTCTACACGCTCGACGATACCAAGTGGCGCTACAGCGGCATCGACAGTCTGGCCGGCCAGCGCCTCGCGGTGATCGAAGGCTATAGCTACAGCGACGAGGTCGACGCCTACATCGAGAAATTCAAGAGCGACCCGGCCCGCATCGTCGTCATTTCGAGCGCCGGGCGCGCCCAGATGAATGCCGTGTCGCGCCTGATCTCGAAGAAGGCCGACGTGCTCGTCGAAGACATCAACGTCGCCAAGCAGACCATCGGCAAGCTCAATCTGAGCGGTCGCGTCGTCATGGCCGATGTCGCCACCGAACCGGAGCCGCTCTACATCGCCTGCACGCCGGCCGATCCGCGCGGCAAGACCTATGCCGACCTGTTCTCCGCCGGCATCGCCAAGTTGCGTGCCTCGGGCGAACTGGCGGAAATTCTCGACAAGTACAACCTGAGCGACTGGGCCGCCACCGAGTGATCGCGCCCCACCCGCTCAGCGGTTGAACATCACGAGTGCGAGGAAGCCAAGGACGATCAGGATTGCCGCTGCGCCAACCAGGCACAGCGCATCGAAACCGAACTTGGCAGCTGCGCCGTAGTCGGCCGGCAGGCGCCGGTGCAACGACACCGTCGCGACCAGTGCACCCAGCGCACCGATCGTCAGCAGGACGGTGATTGCGCGTTCCCCGGCCTGGACACTCGGGCCGCTGGTGAACAGCAGCAGGAACATCATCAGCAGCAGGCCGGCGCCATAGACGGCAAGATGCACGAGCAACAGAACGACGGGATGCATGGCAGCTCCGATCCGGGGACGATGCCCCTTCATACGCAGGATCGCGCTGGTTTCTCCGCGCAGTAAGTCTCCGCAGGCAATGGCGACGGATAACAACGCCCCGCTCGCACCGGTCGAAAGCACGCCGCGCCATCGTAGAAGTCGGCGTCCTGAATCGGGTGCCAGCCGGGAATGCCGGACACCGGCAGCGGGCGCAGCTCCTGCGGATCGGTGAGCCAGCAGGCTTCGGCAATGGCCGCGGCGGTGGCGTCGACGGGATCGAAACCCGCCGGATCGCCCTGCCAGACCAGGCATTTCGCGGTCATTAGCTTGTTCGGCGTCAGCGCGTGTTCGAGCAGGGCGTGGCCAAACACGTGGATGCGCATCGCACCCGAGCGCCAGTGTTCAGGCCTGAAGATCTCCGCCCAATCGTGCGCGTCCCAGGCCGGCAACAGCATGTCGTCGTGCAGTTGCACGATGGCGCCGCCTTCGTCGAACAACGTCTGCGCATATTGCGCGGGGGTGCGCTGCTTGCCGCCGACCGCTTGCACGTCGCGGAACTGGCGCAGGTTGAGCGCCGACTTGATCGCGGGAAACCGGCACCAGATCATCGCGTTCAGCAGGTCATGCCAGTTGCCGGTTCGGGTCGCGATCTCGCCGCATTCGAAGATGCGCGACTCGTAGTGATGGCCGTCGGCCAGCAATTCCGGCGTCTGCGCGACGAAGCGCAAGGGCCGGCCGGTCGACGCATGCGTCGCGCCGGACAGACCGGCGTTCAGCGCATCGAGGTCCGGCCACTCCGGCGACAGGCACCAGTCGTGCCAGCGCTCGAATCCGGCGAAGGCCGGATGGGCGAAGGTCGCGGCCGAGGTGTCGCCGCGGTCAGGCGCGCGGTAACGACGCTTCACGGCGCGACGAGGCGTCCGTGCAGGTCGTGCTCGTCGGCGCGTTCGATCTTCACGTCGATGAACTCGCCGGCGCGCAGCTTCGTCGATGCGACGGCGACATGCACGCGACCGTCGATCTCCGGCGCATCGGCCCGCGAACGGCCGACCGCCACGGTCGGGCCGACTTCGTCGATCAACACCCGCTGCACGCTGCCGACCTTGCGGCGCAGGCGCGCGGCACTGATTTCGGCCTGGCGCAGCATGAAGCGCTCGAGTCGCTCCTGTTTCACTTCTTCCGGCACCGGGTTCGGCAAATCGTTGGCGGTAGCCCCGGCCACCGGCGAATACGCGAAGGCGCCGACGCGATCGAGCTGGGCGGCATCGAGGAAATCCAGCAATTCTTCGAATTCGGCCTCGGTTTCGCCCGGGAAGCCGACGATGAAGGTGCTGCGGATGGTCAGGTCCGGGCAGATCGCGCGCCAGGCTTGGACGCGTTCCAGGGTTTTTTCGCCGCCGGCCGGGCGCTTCATCAGCTTGAGGATGCGCGGATTCGCGTGCTGGAACGGCACGTCGAGATAGGGCAGCAGCTTGCCGTCGGCCATCAGCGGGATGACGCGGTCGACGTGCGGATAAGGATAGACGTAGTGCAGGCGCGTCCACACGCCGAGTTCGCCGAGGCCCTCGCAGAGCGCCTGCATGCGGGTCTCGTAATCGCGTCCGCGCCAAGACTTCGGCGCGTATTTGAGGTCGACGCCGTAAGCGCTGGTGTCCTGCGATATCACCAGCAATTCCTTGACGCCGCCCTTGACCAGACGCTCGGCCTCGACCAGCACTTCATCGACCGGGCGCGACACCAGGTCGCCGCGCATCGAGGGGATGATGCAGAAGCTGCAGCGATGATTGCAGCCTTCGGAAATCTTCAGATAGGCGTAGTGCCGCGGCGTCAGCTTGATGCCCTGCGGCGGCACCAGGTCGAGGAAAGGATCGTGCGGCGGCGCGCGCTGCGCGTGCACGGCCGTCATCACGCTTTCGTAGTCCTGCGGTCCCGACACCGACAACACGTCCGGATACTTCTCGCGGATCAGTTCGGAACGCTTGCCAAGGCAGCCGGTGACGACAACCTTGCCGTTCTCGGCCATGGCCTCGCCGATCGCGTCCAGCGACTCCTCCACCGCCGCGTCGATGAAGCCGCAGGTGTTGACGACGACCACGTCGGCATCGTCGTAGCTCGGCACGATCTGGTAACCCTCGACGCGCAGCTGGGTCAGGATGCGTTCGGAATCGACCAGAGCCTTGGGGCAGCCGAGGCTGACGAAGCCAACTTTGGGAGCGGTCGCGGACATGGGACGGGCCGGGCGAAAAACGGGCGCGGAGTATAGCCGGCACGCCTGAACCGGACGGCGGCCGCTATGATCCGCC
>JBGASK010000004.1:0-92921 GCA_044229785.1 Ahniellaceae bacterium | reverse complement strand
ATGTTCAGGCTTGCAACGCCGCTGGGTGTGGGCCCATCGTGAGTTCTGGCCCCTACTCGCGCCCCGCTGCTTGCCACTAGGACCAAGAAAAAGGGCGCGACTCGCGTCGCGCCCTCGGGTTCATCGCATCGCCGTGGCGGTCAGAGCGATTGCGGTTCGCGCACCAGGTCGTTGACGAAGATCGGGCGCTGGCCGTCCATCACCAGGCCATAGCTGATCTTTTCGAAGGTACGGAAGATCATCACGTGGCCGGCGAATTCATCGGGCAGCGTCACGTGTTTCTTCTTGGTCTGGAACGCGCTGCGAATGTCGCCGCTCGGGTACTTGACGGTGTCGCGCACGCGCTCGCCCTGATTCATCACGGCGAATACCTGGCCGTTCTCGACGCCGTCGCGGGCGCCGCGCGACAAGGCGACCACGCGCGCCGGACCGGTGCCCGAATAGCCGTCGGACACGGCGAGCACGCGCATGTTTTCCGGGACGGCGTCCGGAGCGTGCTGTGAATAGGACGGATCGTAAGGGGACGCATCGACCGGCAGGATCAGGTCGCCAGCGCGCGCCTCAAGTTCGCCGTCGCGCAGTTCCAGCGTCGCCGGATCGCCTTCGGCGATGACGCGCGCACGCGCCACCTGCACCACCTCATGGCCAAGGATCTCGGTATTGCGCTCGCGCCAGTAGCGGCCGATGTGGTCGGACCACAGACTGCCGAGCGTGAATCCCTGACTCGGATTCCAGTCCTCGGATTTCACCTCGCGCGGCTTGTGCTGCCAGGGCGCGCCCTTCTGGACTTCGCGATAGACCAGGGTCGGACGCACGATGTCGACTTCGGTGCCCGGACGGGCATCAAGGCCGCGCACGTACACGAGCCCCATCTCGGTCGTGCGCAGGCGGGTTTCCTCGTTGCCGACCACATAGGGCAGGGCATCGGCGTCGGCCTCGCTGAGCACGCGCGTGTGTTCGAGGAAGGCTTCGATTTCGACGAGCGGAATCGGGCCGATCGCCCGCTTGCCGCCCATGTCGCGCACGCGCGGCGAGAGCTTGTCGTTCTGCGGGCGCTGGCCGGCGATGCGACCCGACGTGAGCATCGGCTTGCCATCCACGTAGACGAGACTGATCACGTCGCCCGGATAAATCAGGTGCGGATTCTTGATCTGGTCGTTGGCCTGCCAGATCTCCGGCCACTGCCACGGGTTGTTGAGAAACCGTCCGGCGATCGACCACAACGTGTCGCCTTCGACGACCGTGTACGAATCCGGATGGTCGGGGCGCAGGTCATCCGTGTCGAGCGCAAAAACGGATGCGCTGAACAGGATTCCGGCCAATACTGCAAGCGATCTTTTAAGCATGGCGGCTAAGCCTCTGATTTGGCGAGGACTGGCCCGAGTGTATCCCAATTCCATCCGCGATAAAATGCGCCCCCATCGCAGGGCTTGAACGAGGCACTCCCGCCTCCATCCCGAAGGCGCAGGAGATCCCATGAGCAAGCTGACCATTCTCGAATTCCCGGACGCGCGATTGCGCACCATCGCCACCCCGATCGAGACCGTCGACGCGGCGTTGCAGACCCAGATCGACGACATGTTCGAGACCATGTACGCGGCGCCCGGCATCGGCCTGGCCGCGACCCAGGTCGATTTCCACAAGCAGCTGATCGTCATCGACGTGTCCGACGGCAAGGACCAGCCGATCGTGCTGATCAACCCGAAGATCACCCATCGCGACGGCGAGCAGGTCTATCAGGAAGGCTGTCTCTCGGTGCCCGGCATCTATGCCGACGTGACGCGCGCGAACACGGTGCGGGTCGAGGCCTTGAACCGCAGGGGCGAGGTCTACGCGATCGAGGCCGACGGCCTGCTCGCGGTCTGCATCCAGCACGAGATGGATCACCTCGCCGGCAAGGTCTTCGTCGATTATCTGTCGCCGCTGAAGCGCGAGATGGTGCGCAAGAAGCTGGCGAAGCAGTCGCGCGACAAGCGCTCGGCGCCGGACCGCGAGCATTCGATCTGATGCGCATCGTCTTTGCGGGCACGCCGGACTTCGCCGTGCCCTGTCTCGACGCTGCGCTCGCCGCCGGCCACCAGGTCGTCGCCGTCTATACCCAGCCCGACCGCCCCGCAGGGCGCGGCCGCGCGCTGACCGCGAGCCCGGTCAAGCAGCGTGCGCTGGCGGCCGGCGTGCCGGTCGAGCAGCCGGAGAACTTCAAGACCGTCGAAAGCCGGCAGCGTCTGGCGGCGTACCGGCCGGACCTGATGATCGTCGTCGCCTACGGCCTGATCCTGTCGCAGAAAGTGCTCGACATCCCGCAACACGGTTGCTGGAACGTGCACGCCTCGTTGTTGCCGCGCTGGCGCGGCGCGGCGCCGATCCAGCGCGCGATCGCCGCTGGCGACACCGAAACCGGCGTCTGCCTGATGCGCATGGAGAAAGGCCTCGATACCGGCCCGGTATATCTGCGTCGTGCGCTGTCCATCGCGACCGTCGAAACCGGCGGCAGCCTGCACGACAAGCTCGCGGCGCTCGGCGCCGACCTGGTGACGGACGGTCTGCAACGACTCGCGGCAGGCGCGTTGCCGCTGCCGGAGACACAGTCCGAGATGGGCGTCGAATACGCGCACAAGCTCGACAAGCGCGAAGCGGTGCTCGATCTCGAACGCCCCGCCCTTGAACTCGAACGCCAGGTGCGCGCATTTTCGCCGTGGCCGGTCGCGGAACTGACGCTCGGCGGCGAGCGCCTGCGCGTGCATGCGGCGAAGGCGGTGCCGAGCACGTCGCGTCGGGCGCCCGGCGAGATCGTGCAGGCCGACCGCGAGGGCATCGATGTCGCGACCGGCGACGGCGTGTTGCGACTGGTGCGCGTGCAGCGCGAAGGCGGCCGCCCGGTCAGCGCGCAGGAATACCTGAACGCGCGAACCGACTTGTTGCGGCGCGCATGAAACGCGTCCTGCCGATCCGCGCCCTGGCCGCGCAGACGCTGGCGACGCTGCGGCGCGGCGGCGCATCGCTGACCGAACTGCTGATGGATGCCGATGCGCGCATCGACGACGCCCGCGACCGCGCCCAGTTGCGCGCCATCCTCTACGCCAGCCTGCGCGGCGTCTTCCGCTACGAAGCACTGTTGCGCGCGCTGCTCGCGAAGCCCTTGCCGAAGCGGCACGAGGCTGTCGAAGCGCTGCTGATCAACGGCCTCGCGCAGCTGGAGCTCGGCATCGACGCGCCGTATGCCGTGGTCGACGCCAGCGTCGCCGCGGCGCGGGCGCTCGGCGAGACCAATCTCGCCGGTCTCGTCAACGCGGTGCTGCGCCGTTTTCAGCGCGAACGCGCGGCCTTGATCGCCGCGCTGCCGAACACGCCCGACATCGCGAACAACCATCCGGCGTGGATGATCCGGCGGTTCGAACGCGACTGGGGCGAGCACGCGGCCAGACTGTTCGCCGCGAACAATGCACCGGCGCCGACCTGGTTGCGCGTGAACCGCCGCCGGCGCCGGCGCGACGATCTGCTCGCCCTGCTCGCGACGCATGGCGTCGACGCGACAGCGCATCCGCAACTGGCGGACGCGATCCGCGTCGACCACGGCCTCGATGTCACCCAGCTGCCTGGTTTCGCCGACGGCGACTTTTCGGTGCAGGACGGCGCCGCGCAGGTCGCCGTCGAACTGCTCGATCTGCAGCCCGGACTGAATGTGCTCGATGCCTGTTGTGCGCCCGGCGGCAAGCTCGCGCACATCGCCGAACGCGAGCCGGCTCTGGCCAGCCTGGTCGGCGTCGACGTCGATGCGACACGGATCGAGCGCACCCGCACCGGCCTCGCGCGCCTGCAGCTCGACGCCGAACTGTTCGCCGCCGACCTGCGCCGGCACAGCGCGATCAGCCGCCGCCGTTTCGACCGCATTCTGCTCGACGCACCTTGTTCCGGCACCGGCGTGATCCGTCGCCACCCCGACATCCGCCTGCTGCGCCGCGATGCCGACATCGCCGCATTGCTGCAAACGCAGGCGGCCCTGCTTGATGCCTTGTGGCCTTTGCTGGCTCCGGGCGGACGGCTAGTCTATGCGACCTGTTCGGTGCTCGCGGATGAAAACGACGGCCAAGTCGCAGCCTTTCTGGAACGTCGCCGCGACGCGCTCGCGCTCGATGTCGTGCCCGAATGGTTCGGTCGTGCGCAGCCGCACGGGCGCCAGAATCTGGCCGGCGACGGCGGTTTCGACGGCTTCTATTACGCGGTGCTGGCTCGTCGCGCTTAGTCTGTTGCTCGCGGCCTGCAGCGACCCGCAGGGATCGACCATCCGCAGCATCGCCCGCGAAGGCGACGATCTGGTGCTCGACCTCGACCTGCGTTTCACCGAGACGCAGCTGCAGGCGCTGGACCACGGCATTCCGCTGCGCCTGGCCGTGCACTTCGGCAGCACGGCGCCCGCGGCCCTCATCGATCTGCGCTACAGCCCGCTGCCGCGGCAATACGAACTGGTGCTGGCGAATGGCGGCGGTCCGCGCGTGTTCGCCAGCCGTGCACGGCTGCTGGCCGCCCTCGATCGCATCGTGATCGCGGACGTGCGCGCCGTGCGCGGAAACGCGCGCGTCGAACTGGTGAGCAGCGCCTTGCCGGCGCCGTTGCGGCTGCCGGCCTTGATCGATCGCGAGTGGCAACTGGCCACGCCCGCGCTGGCCTGGGGCACGTGATGTCGCGGCGCCCGATCTGGCTGTTGCCGACCCTGGCCGCACTCGCGCTGCTGGTGGCGGCGTTGTGGCTGGCCGCGGACGCCGAGAGCGCGCAGAGCCGTCTCGGCGCCGCGTACGGCTGGCTGTTCGGGGTCGCAGCCATGGCCGTGCTGGTGTTGCTCGCGAGCATCGCGCGCGAACTGCATCGGCTCTGGCGCGAACGTCGCGAAGCCCGTCCGGGTGCGCGTCTCAATGCCCGCCTGGCGCTGTTGCTCGGAACGATCTCGGTCCCCGCGGCCCTGCTGGTGGCCGTGTTCGCGATGCGCTTCCTCGGTGTCGGCATCGACTCGTGGTTCCGTGTCGATCTCGAAGCCGCGCATGATGCGGCGACGGCACTCGGCGCGCAGGTGCTCGAACGCGAGCAGCGCGCAACCCTGGCCGAGGCCGACGCGCTTGCCGCGCGCATCGCCGTCGACCCGCTCGGCGATGTCCAAGGGGTGCTCGACCAGACGCTCGAGGCCGGGGACGCGCCGGTGGCGCATCTCGCGAGTTACGACGCCAACGGCACTCTGGAAGCGCTGGCCTTCAGCACCACCGCGATCACGCAGCCGCCGGCGCCGGACGAAGCGCTGCGCCTGCAAATCGGCGATTCCGGCCGCATCGCGCAGACCCTCACCCTCGGCGACACGCTGGTGGTGCGCGCCGTCACCACCTCTACCGATGCGCTCGGTCGCCCGCATCTGCTGCAGTGGATCCAGCCGCTGCCGCCCGAACTCGCGCCGCACGCGGCGATTGACGCAGCCGATTGCGCGCATGGCCGCGGCCACGACCGAGATCGGCGAAGGCCGTTTCGGTGCGCAGATCGATGTCGACTCGCAGGACGAACTCGGCGCACTGACCACCGCGTTCAATCGCATGAGCCGCGATCTCGCCGAGCTCGACGCGCGCGAACAGGCCAGCCGCATCGAAACCGAACAGGCGCGGGCGCATCTCGCGGCGGTGTTGTCGCGCCTGTCGGCAGGCGTCGTCAGCGTCGACCGCGAACGCGTGCTGACCGCAAACGCGGCGGCTGCCGACCTGCTCGCCTGTCCCCTCGAAGCACTGATCGCGCAGCCGCTCGACGCCGCGGCGGATGCGTCGCCGGTGTCCGCGGCGGTGATCGCCGGCATCCGCGGCCGCAATGCCGAAGGACGCAGCGAATGGCGCGACGAACTCGCCTTGTCCGGCGATCCGCCACGGGCGCTGCTGCTGCGCGCGGTCCAACTGTCCGGCGATGGCGCACGTTACGTCGTCATCATCGACGACATGACGGTGATCGCGCAGGCGCAACGCGAGGCGGCATGGAGCGAGGTCGCGCGCCGTCTCGCGCACGAGATCAAGAATCCGCTGACGCCGATCCAGCTCGCCGCCGAGCGCATGCAGCATCGCTTCAAGGGCAAGCTCGAACCCGCCGACGCGCAAGTGCTGGACCGCGCCACGCAGACCATCGTCGCCCAGGTCGAGGCCTTGAAGGGCCTGGTCAATGCCTTTGGCGACTACGCCAAGCCGGCGCGCATCGACCTGCGTCCATTGGTGCTCGATGCCTTGTTCAACGAAGTGCTCGACCTGTACGAGTCGAGCGGACAATGCCGCATCGCCCGCACCATCGCCACGCCGCTGCCGCCGATCCGCGGCGACCGCGAGCGGCTGCGGCAATTGCTCGTGAACCTGGCGGCCATGGCATCGCCATCGACGCCTCGCTCGCGCAGCGCGACGAACAGCTCGAACTGATCGTGCGCGACCACGGGCCGGGCTTGCCCGCGCAATTCGACGGGCGCTGGTTCGAGCCGTACATGAGCACCAAGCCCAAGGGCGGCGGTCTCGGCCTCGCGATGGTGCAGAAGATCGCCGAGGAACATGGTGGCAGCGTGCGCGCCGAGAACGCCGAAGGTGGCGGTGCGCGCTTCGTGCTGACGCTGCCGATCGTACGGACCAGCAAATGACGCTGCGCTCGCGCGATTTCTGGTTCGTGATGGCGCTGGCCTTGCTGGTGCTCGGTATCGGCCTCGGCCTGCGTGATCCATGGCCGGCGGACGAGCCGCGTTTCGTGCTGGTCGCGAAGCAGATGGTCGAGAGCGGCGACCTGCTGATTCCGCATCGCGGGCACGAGATCTACCCGGACAAGCCGCCGCTGTTCATGTGGCTGCTGACGGCCGCACATTCGGCCACCGGCGAATGGCGCATCGCTTTCCTGTTGCCGTCGCTGCTGGCCAGTCTCGGCACGATCGCGTTGACCTTCGACCTCTCGCTCAAACTCTGGGGACGGCGTGCGGCGAGACTTGCGGCGCTAATGCTGCTGTTTGCCTTCCAGTTCACCTATCAGGCCAAGCGCGCGCAGATCGACCCGTTTCTGGTGTTCGCGACGACGGCGGCGACCCATGCGTTCATGAGCCATGCGCTGCTGGCACCGTCGCGCGTCACCCATGCGGCCGGCTGGTTCATGGCGGCGATCGGCACCATTGCCAAGGGTGTGGGCGCGTTGGCCTTGCTGATGTTGCCGGTGATCGCGGTGGCGAGAAGGATCGCGGGACGGAGCCCGCTCCCACCAAAGAATTCTGCTCGGCGTTCGTACATGCTCGTGGGAGCGGGCTCCGCCCCGCGATCTTTTGACTGGGCCTGGGGCCCGCTCGCCTTCGTCGCCGCAGCCTCGCTATGGCTCGGCCCGCTGATCCTGACCACCTGGCTGCGGGACGACGCCGAACTGTCGGCCTATGTCCGCGAAATCCTGCTCGGTCAGACCGCGCGACGGTATGCGAATCCGGATCATCACTTCCAGCCATGGTGGTATTTCGGCGAGGTGATGCTGACGACCTGGCTGCCCTTCGTGCTGGCCTGGCCCTGGGCACTGGCGTATGCGTGGCGTCGTCTGCGAGACCGGCACGACGCCCGCGTGTTCATCCCGCTGGTGTGGGCACTCGTGGTGCTGCTGTTCTTTTCGGCATCGCCGGGCAAGCGCGACATGTACATCCTGCCGATCCTGCCCATGCTCTGTGTCGCGCTGGCGCCGGGACTGGCGTTCGCATCGCGTCGCGCAGGCTTTCGTCGGCTCGTGCTCGGCTTCGTGTGGGCCTTGTCGTTGCCCTTGATGATCGGCGGGCTGATGGCGGTGTTCGGCGAGCCGGCATTCGAGGCGAAACAGGAAGCCGCGCGCGAACTCAGCGGCCGGGTCGACGCGCTGTGGTGGATGCTGGCCGGTGTCGGCGCGACCGGTGTCGCGGCCGCGAGCTGGTGGCGCACCCGTCACGCCTTGCGCGCCTGCTTCACGCTGATGGCGACGCTGTGGGTCGGTTTGAGCGCGGTCGCCTAGCCCTTGCTCGACGCCCACAGTTCCGGGCGCGCGGTGATGCAGCGCGCGCGCGACGCGGTGACCGCGGACACCACGCTCGGTCTGGTCGGCTGGCGCGAGCAGCATCTGCTGCAGGCCATCGGTCCGGTGGCCGAGTTCGGGTTCAAGCGCCCGGCGACCGAACAGTTTTCCGCGGCGGTCGCCTGGTTGCGCGAGGTGCCTGGGCAACGCGCGATCTTCGCCGATGCCGCCACCGTGCCGGCCTGCGCCGACCGCACCCGCACCATCGACCTCGGCAAGGGCAACCGTCGCGACTGGCGGCTGCTGCGCGTGGATGCCGTCGCCGCCTGCGCGCGCTGATGGCGTCTCGGGCCCTGCGACCGCTCCCCTGCAGCATGACCGCCCTGCCTTCCCCCGGAGCGAGGACGTGAACCACGACCACGAGGCGAAACCCCCGCCGCTGGCGCGCATCAAGGGCCGCGGCGCGGCGACCAATCGCGAAGGACGCTTCGAATCGACCCATGTCGAGCGCGAGGACGACGGCTGGTTTCCCGAGGAGGATCTCGCCGCCGTCGCGCGGCCGCCGACGCAGGTCGCCGTCGAGCGCGCGCGCAGCATCATCAGCCGCAACGATTCGCCGGACATCGCCTTCACGCAGTCGATCAACATGTATCGCGGTTGCGAGCACGGGTGTTTCTATTGCTACGCGCGACCGACCCACAGCTACCTCAATCTTTCCGCCGGCCTCGATTTCGAAACCAGGCTGACCGCCAAGACCAATGCCGTCGAACAGTTGCGCATCGAGCTGGCGAGGCCGGGGTATGTCTGCTCGCCGATCAACCTCGGTGCGAACACCGATCCGTACCAGCCGATCGAACGCGAACATCGGCTCACGCGGGGCATTCTCGAAGTGCTGGCCGAATGTGCGCATCCGCTGACCCTCATCACCAAGAACGCGATGGTCGAACGCGATCTCGACCTGCTGGCGCCGCTGGCCGCGAAGCGTCTCGTGCAGGTGTTCGTCTCGGTCACGTCGATGGACAACCTGTTGTCGTCGAAGATGGAGCCGCGGGCCAGCGCACCACATCGACGCATCGCGGCGATCCGCCGCCTGCACGAAGCCGGCGTGCCGGTCGGCGTGTTCGTCGCGCCGATCATCCCGATGATCAACGACCGCGATCTCGAAGCCGTGCTCGAAGCCGCGCGCGAAGCCGGCGCCAGCAGTGCGAGCTACACGATCGTACGCCTGCCGCACGAGCTGAAAGACCTGTTCCGCGAATGGCTGGCGGTGCACTTTCCGGAGCGCGCCACCCACGTGATGAGCCTGGTGCAGCAGATGCGTGGCGGTCAGGACTACGTCGCCGACTTCAAGACCCGCATGCGCGGCGAAGGTGTGTTCGCGGACCTGATCCGGCGTCGCTTCAAGATCGCGACGCAACGGCTCGGCTATCTCGGCCGCAACGAGGACGTGGTGCTCGACACCACGCGGTTCCGCCCGCCACGCAAACCTTCGCCGCAGGGCGAGTTGTTCTGAGCCTCAGAAGTCGGCGCGCAGGTCGATGCCGACGATGCGGTCGTAGGCGTGATAGGGCGTGAGCAGCACGCTTTGGCCGTAGGCATCGGCCACGTAGTCGTCGTCGAGCAGGTTGGTGCCCCAGAGCGAGACGTCGTAATGCTCGCGGCGGAATCCGACACGCAGGTCGAGCAGGTCGCGCGCGGGCAGGCGTTCGGTCGAGGCGTTGTCGTTGACGATCCAGGTCGGCTCGGCATGGCCGAAGTGTCCGCCGACGTAGCCGCCGTTGCGGAAGCGCCAGCGTCCGCCGAGCCCGGCCGACCACGACGGCGCACCGCGCACGGCCGCGTCGTCGCGCGCCAGCACATGCAGGTTCGAACGCGTGTGCAGGGCACTCGCCTGCAGCCACCATTCGCCGCGCCCCTGCGGTCGACTGCCGAGTTGCCATTCGCTGCCGAGGATCTCGCTGTCGAAGCGCAGGGCGTCGGGCAGGTCACCGGTCAGGTTCGCGACGCGGTCGCGCCAGTCGTGGTGGAAGACCCGCCATTCCAGTTGCAGCGACGGTCCGAGCGGCCGCAGCCAGGCCAGTTCGCCCGTTCGCACGCGCTCGAGCGCCGAATCGGGACTGAGCGCCAGCGTGTTGACGTCGGAACCGAGGAATCCCTCTCGCCACTGCAGGGCGAACCACTGGCCCTCTTCGTCACGCCAACGCAGTGTGGCGTTCGGCAGCCACAGGCCATCGCGATGGCGGATGCGGTCGTTGCGCGCCTGTACCAGCGCGACCAGCGCTTCGGCGCAGGTCGTCAGTCCGGGATGACGGCCCGGCGCGATGGCGCAGTTCTCATGGACGACATCGCGCACGTCGATGCGCGACGCCGATTCGGTGTCGACGGCACGCAGGCCGATGTGGCCGTCCCAGTGCTGGCCATCGTCGAACGCCCACTCGGCATACACCTGCGGCAGATCGGTGCGCGCCGTTTCGGTATTCGCATACACGAGGCTGCCCGCACCGGGACCGGCGGGCACCATGCCGAGCGGTCCCGCGGTGCTGTTGTTGATCGTGAAGCGACGCTCGCCATGCAGGCGGTAGTCGCGGCGCGCCTGCATCAGGCCGGCACTGAGCGTGCTGTGCGGCGACATGGCGACTTCCACGCGCGCTTCCGCATGCATCATGCCGATGAAGGCGGGTTGTGCCGGCTGCAGTTCGCCGAGATCCGCGCGCAACACCGTGGCGCGCGTGTCGGAACTGCCGGCGAGAACCAGCAGCCGCCAGGCTTCGTCGATCTGCCATTGCCAGCTGGCCGCGGCGCCGTCGATGCCGATGTCGGCGCCGAGCACGCAATGCGGCTGGCCACCGCCGCAAGGCGCTTCGCCGCCGCCGAAATCGGCGCGCCGGAAATCGATCGCGCTGGCCTGCAGCACATGCGCGCCGGCCGGGCTTTGCCAGGCGAGACGGGCCGAATATTGATGTTGGCGGAACACATCCGGCTCGGCCGCCGCCGCCATCGCTTCGCTGCCGATCTGGCGACCGGCGCCGACCGCGGTGCGCAGGCCAGGCACACCGAAGCCGCCGGTGGCGCTGGCGAAGACTTGTGGCGCCTGGCTTGACGCATACGTCGTGGCCAGACTGGCCTGGGGCTCGGACGACGGTGCGCGCGTGCTCATGGCCAGATCGCCGGCCCCGGCGCCATAGGCACTGGCGAGTCCGGTACCGGCGCGGGTGATGTCGAGGCCGCGCACCAGGCCCAGCCCCGGCCGGTTGAACAGCCAGGCTTCGGCGGGCAAGGGGATACCGTCGAGGGTGAGCAGGCTGGCGCGCTGACTCGGCGAAAGACGTGACGCGCCGATGCCGCGGATCACGTCGCTCGAGGCCATCCCGTACACGCCAGGCGCACGCGCCACCGCGGTCGTGTAGTCGTGCAGGGCGTCGTCGTCGAACTGCGCATCACCCAGCGCTGTGCGCGGGGTCGCCGGACCGCGCTCGCCGGGCAGACGTGCCTGCTCGACCGGTGTCGGCAGCGGGGCCGGCACCCGTGTCGCGGCGATGGTCAAGGTGGCACTGGCGGTGGCCGGAGCGCCATCGGCCAACGCCACGACATGCAGCGTGCCGCTGTCATCCTGGGTCCAATTGAGATCGAGCGCGATGGCGATGCGATCGAGGGCGTCGCCTGTCGCCGTGCCGGCGGACAACGCGGGCGCCTCGCGCCCGGCCAGATCCGTGCCGAGCAGGATGCGGCAGCCGCTGGCGTCCGCGAGGGCGCGTGTCGTCTGCAACAACGCACCCGCTGATGTCGGGGCGCCCAGCACGCGTTCGAGATCGCAGGCGCGCACGGGCGTCGCCATGGCCAGCGCGAGCGACGTGCACAGCGGCAGAATTCGTGGCGAACGCATCGATGATCGGCTTCCTTGCGTCGGAATGCGGCCCACCCTAGCGCGTCAGCGCGACGAACGCAGGACCAGGACGCCGCCACCATCCAACACGACGTCGAACCGGTAGTGCCGCGCCAGCGTGGCGAGCGCGGCCTGCTGATCGTCGCGGGTGCGCATCGGCAGCGCCGCATCGAGCGGCAGGCCGGACGGCGGCGATCCGATCCAGACGACCCGGGTGCCGCGGTGCGCCGCCCATTGCGCCACCGCCAACGCGGCCGGAGCCTGATCCAGCAGCAGCAGATCCGGCGTGGCCACGACCGCGTGCCAGACGCCGCGTGTCGGACTCGCGTCGTCCCAGTCGACCCGCTCGCCGGCGCCGATCGACACCGGCGCTGCACCGCCGCGCCGGACGTCGACGCGTCCTTCCTCGACGCCAACGCGCAAGACATCGGCCGCGGCCTGCACGGTGAAGCGGGTGCCGATGTCGCGCACCTCGGCATCGCGCCAGTGCAGCGTCAACGGTCGCGGATCGACGGCGACCGCGACCGTCACCGTGCCGCGCAACAGCGTGATGTCGCGGCGGTCGGCATCGACCGCGTAGGCGACCGCGCTGTCGGCGCCGAGTACGAGCCGGGTGCCGTCGTCGAGCACCAGCTCGCGTTCCGAGCCCGGCGGAGCGACCGCATCCGCGCGCCACTGCTCGGACCAGCGCGGACCGAGCAGCACGGCACAGAAGGCCAGGCTCGCGAACGCGGCGCCGACCCAGCCGGCATGGCGTCGCATCCAGCCCGCAGTCTGCGGGGCACGCGCCGGCTGCGTCGACTCGGCGGCGGCATTCAGCGCCATCAGCACATCGAGATAGGCGAGGCGATGGCGGTCGTCCGCTGCCAGCCAGGCATCGAAGGCGCGTTGCACACTGGCGTCCGCCGGCGCGTCGCGCACCTGCAACCACCATTGCATCGCCGCCTGTTGCATCACATCGCTCACCGGACACCCCTCATGCGGAAAAGACGCGGCAAGCCCGTCCATCCCCCAGCATCGACCCGCACGACGCCGCTCACGATGCACCGCCGGGCAGCAGGCGCATGAGCTGGCGCAAAGCCTGGGTCATGTGGTTCTCGACCGTTTTGGCGGTGATGCCCATGGCCTCCGCGGCCTCCTTCAGGCTCAGGCCCTCGACGCGCACCAGCCACAATACGCGGCGACGCTGCTCGGACAGCTGCGACAGGGCCTGCTGCACGGTCGCCAGCTGTTCGCGTGCCAGCAGATGCACTTCGGGACTGGCTTCGTCGCTGGCGCTGGCCTCAATCGCGGCATCGGCATCGTCGACCGCCGGGCCGCGCACGCTGCGCCGGCGCAGCATGTCGCGCGCCAGGTTGTAGCCGACCTGGAACATGAAGGCGCGCGCGTCGCGCACCGCGCCGAAATCGGCGTCAAGCAGACGCAACGCGGTGTCCTGCACGCAGTCCTCGGCCAACGCGGCGTCACCGAGCACGCGGGTCAGCACCGCGCGCAATTCCGTCGCATGCGCGGCGAATACCGGCGTCCATGCACTCATTCGCGGCTCAGCCGATATTCGACCGGCAGCCGCAGGTCGGTGATGGCGAACGCACCCGTGGGCGGTGGCGGCAAGGGCGAAGCGCGCGCGATCAGCCGCGCCGCGGCGCCATCCAGCAGATCGTCGCCGGAGCTGTGCTCGATCTCGGCCCGCAACACCTCGCCGCGACGCGAGACGCGGGCGCGCAACCAGACCGTGCCTTCGACACCGTCCCGACGCGCACGTTCGGGGTAATGCTGGAAGCGGCGCAGATGCGCGAGCACGTCCCAGAGATAGGCATCGGCGGCGGCAGGCGGCATCGATGCCGTCGCGACCGTCGATGTCGCATTCGTCGATTCGACGGCCGAGGCCGCCGCCGCGGCCGCCTCGGGTTCGACCCGCGCCTCGGCCGCTTCGCTGTGCACCGCCATCACCGCCGCCGGGTCGGGCGTGGTCTTTGCCGACGTCGCCACCGTGGCCGCAGGCCGCGAGGGCGCCGGTGGCGGCGGTGCCGGCGCCACCGATGCGGCCTCACGCCATTCGATCAGCAGGGCGGACGCGGGTGTCGTCGTCGGCGCACCTGCAGGACCCGCCTGCATCATCAGCAGGCCAAGCAGACAGCCGTGCAACACCAGCGACACGCCGAGCCCGATCACGAAACGCAGGCTGACGCCTGCCCGCGGCGCGACGGGCAAGGGTTCGGATCCGGCGATGGAAGGCGCTTCGGTCAATGGCATCGGCGATCGGCAAGGACGGACAGGATGCTCTCAGCGCGCGCGCCGACCCGTCCAGTTACCCGCGTCACGACGCGCCTAGGCCAGATAACCCCCATCCACCGGAAAACTGGCGCCGGTGATGTAACTCGCGGCGGGTGAGGCGAGGAACAGCAGCATCGGCGCGATTTCGGCCGGTTCGGCGGCGCGGCCGAGCGGGATCTGGCGCAGCAGCAGGTTCATGATCTGCGCGTTCTGGGTCAGCGCCGAGGCGAACTTGGTGTCGGTGAGTCCGGGCAACACCGCGTTGACGCGGATCTTCAATGGTGCCAATTCCTTCGCGTAGCCTTCGGTCAGCGACACGATCGCGGCCTTGGTCGCCGAGTACACGCCCTGCCCGGCCGCGGCGCGACGCGCATTCACCGAGGCGACGTTGATGATGCAGCCGCCACCGCGCTCGCGCATCAGCTTCGCGCCCTGCTGCGAGCAGTAGAAATAGCCGCGCAGGTTCACCGAAGCGGTCTTCTCGAAGGCGTCGAGGCCCATGTCGAGCATCGGCCCGAAATACGGATTCGCGGCGGCGTTGTTGACCAGGATGTCGAGGCCGAAGCCGCGGTCCTGGACTTTCTGGAACAGCCGGTCCATCGAGGCGACGTCGCCGATGTGCGCCTCGATGGCGCTGGCGACGCCGCCAGCCTGGCGGATCGCGGTCACGACTTCCTCGCAGGCGTCGAGCTTGCGACTCGACACGATCACGTGCGCGCCATGTTTCGCGAGCAGATGCGCGGTCGCTTCGCCGATGCCGCGGCTGGCGCCGGTGATCAGTGCGGTCTTGCCGGTCAGGTCGAACAGGGCGTCGGTCATGTCGGGCTCGCATCGGTGGAGGCCGCGATTGTAGGCCTGCACCCCGGTTGCGCCGAAAGCGTATGGTCGAGACTGCTAGTCTCGGCGCCTTTCCGCGGAGCAGTTTCATGACCCGACCCCGAGCCTTGATCACCGGCGCCGGCAGCGGCCTCGGCCGTGCGCTGGCGCATCGTTACGCGCGCGCCGGTTACGACATCGGCGTCGCCGAACTGCTGCCGGAACGCGCGGAGACCGTGGTCGGCGAACTCGCGGCCCATGGCGGCGAACACTTCGCGGTGCGCGTCGACGTCGGCGACGACGCCTCGGTCGAGACGATGCGCGACGCCGTGCGCGCGCACTGGGACGGCTTCGACGTGCTGATCAACAACGCCGGCGTCGCCAGTGCCGGATCGATCGCCGATTCCTCGCTGGACGACTGGCGCTGGGTCACCAACATCGACCTGTTCGGCGTGGTCCGCGGCATGAAGGCGTTCGCGCCGATGTTCCAGAAGCAGCGCCGCGGCCATGTGCTCAGCACCGCCTCGTTCGCCGGCATCGCCGGGGCGCCGGGCATCGCGAGTTACGGGGTCGCCAAGGCCGGCGTGATCGCCTTGTCGGAAGCCCTGCGGGCGGAGATGGAACCGTTCGGCGTGAAGGTGTCGGTGATCTGTCCGAGCTTCTTCAAGACCAACCTGCTCGAAACCGCGCGCGGCCCGAACGCGCAGTTCGCCGGTGTCGCGTCGAAACTGATGGACAACGCGAAGGAATCGGCCGACGACATCGCCGACTACGTGTTCAAGGCCCAGCAACGCGGCGACTTCATGATCATCCCGACCGGTCCCGAGCGCACCCGCTGGCGCCTGAAACGCTGGCTGCCCGAGCTGTATTTCCGCGAGTTGATGAAATTCGCGCGCAAGATGGCCGCGCGCGGCAGCTGACCCGCCTCGCCCCCGCCACGTCTCGTCACAGCCGTGACTTCCGGCGTTGTCGCGGCGGCGCGTCCTGCCTAGGCTCGACGCACTTCGTGATGGGAGGCGTTATGCGCAAGTGGGGAATCCTCGGCGGGCTGCTGGTCGCCCTGCCGTGCTGGGTGTCGGCGATGAACGCCGACGAATTGATCGCAAAGAACATCGAGGCGCGCGGCGGTCTCGACGCGATCCGGGCCATTCATTCACTGGAACGCGGCGGCCGCCTGCAGGCCGGCGGCTTCGAAGCGGACGTGGCGGAATTCAAGCGACCGGGCAAGGTGCGCAGCGAATTCTCGATCCAGGGCATGACCCAGGTTCGCGCCTACGACGGCCAGGATGCCTGGACGATCTCGCCGTTCGGCGGCCGCAAGGACCCGCAGAAGCTCTCGGCCGACGACATCAAGGACCTCGGCATCGAGGCCGACCTCGAAGGGCCGCTGGTCGACTACGCGAAGAAGGGACACAAGGTCGAATACCTCGGCACCGAGGACATCGACGGTACCGCCGCGCACAAGCTGCGCGTGACCTATGCGAACGGCAACGAAGCGGTCTACTACTTCGATCCGGACTATTTCCTCGAGATCCGCATCGTCAGCAAGAGCTGGTATCGCGGCAGCGCCTTCGAAGGCGAAACCGACCTCGGCGACTACGAACGCGTGAACGGCGTCTACCTGCCGTTCTCGGTGGCGTCGGGCGCCAAGGGTTCGGCGCAGAAATCCACGGTCACCTACGACCGCACCGAGGCCAACGGCGACCTGGCCGACAGCCTGTTCGCCTTCCCGCAAGGAGCGAAGCCATGAATCGCCGGAACCTGTTCC
This sequence comes from Ahniellaceae bacterium, assembly GCA_044229785.1. GTDB lineage: Bacteria > Pseudomonadota > Gammaproteobacteria > Xanthomonadales > Ahniellaceae > JADKHK01. The sequence continues at coordinate 76,176 of JBGASK010000004.1, read as the reverse complement.
TGCATCGGGCCGTCGGGCCGGTGGTGCTGGCCGCCGCGCTGGGCGCGGCATCACACGACACGTTCGCGGTCGACAGCGCCACCTTCTCCGGCCTCGGCGTCCGCAACATCGGCTCGGCCGCGATGAGCGGCCGCATCAGCGCCATCGCCGCCTACAACGACGACGGCAAGACCGTCCTCTACGTCGGTGCGGCGAGCGGCGGCGTCTGGAAGTCGCTGGACGGTGGCACCACCTTCGCACCCAAGTTCGACGACCAGCCGGTGCAGTCGATCGGCGCCATCGCGGTCGATCCGTCCAATCCGAAAAACGTCTGGGTCGGCACCGGCGAAAGCTGGACGCGCAACTCGGTCTCGGTCGGCAACGGCGTCTACCGCAGCACCGACGGCGGCGAAACCTGGACCCACCTCGGCCTGCCCGAGAGCGAACGCATCGCCAAAATCATCGTGCATCCGAAGGACGGCAACACCGCCTGGGTCTGCGCGCCCGGCAAGCTGTGGAGCGACTCCGACGAACGCGGCCTGTTCAAGACCACGGATGCCGGCCAAACCTGGACCAAGGTGCTGGCTGGCGCGAACCGCTCGACCGGCTGCTCCGACCTTGAGCTCGACCCGCAGAATCCGGACGGCGTGCTCGCCGCGATGTGGGACTTCCGCCGCCAGGGCTGGACCTTCCGTTCCGGCGGCGCCAGCGAGACCGTGTTCAGCGGCAGCGGCCTGTTCAGAAGCCAGGACGGCGGCAAGACCTGGACCGAATACACGCCGGCCGCGAACAAGGGCTTTCCCGCCAAACCCTATGGCCGCATCGGCATCGCGATCGCACCCAGCGATCCGAAGATCGTCTATGCGGTCGTCGAAGGCACACGCAGCGCCCTGTTCCGCAGCAATGACGGCGGCGCTACCTGGGAAGAACGCGACCGCAGCCAGATGATGGTGTGGCGCCCGTTCTACTTCTCGAACCTGATCGTCGACCCAACCAATCCGGATCGCGTGTTCAAGACCAACCTCGGCCTGATCGCTTCCGAAGACGGCGGCAAGAGTTTCTCGGGCAGTGGCGGCGGCGCCCATGGCGACTGGCACGACCTGTGGATCGATCCCGCGAACCCGAAGCATCTGGTCGGTGGCGACGACGGCGGCCTGTGGACCAGCTTCAACGGCGGCTCGCTGTGGCACAAGAACGAGAACTTGCCGGTGTCCCAGTTCTATCACGTCGCCGTCGACGACCAGGACCCGTACGAGGTCTACGGCGGCCTGCAGGACAACACCAGCTGGATCGCGCCCTCGAGTTATCCCGGCGGCATCACCAATGCGCAATGGGAACCGTTCGCCGGCGGCGACGGCTTCTGGATGTTCCCGGACCCGATCGCGCCGCGCGACTACGTCTACTTCGAATCGCAGGGCGGCAGCATCGTCCGCGCCAACCGGCACACGCTGCAGCAGCGCGACATCCAGCCCAAGGCCGGCTACAAGGAGAAACTGCGTTTCAACTGGAATGCGCCGATCCACCTGAGCTCGACCGAACGCGGCACGCTCTACATCGGCTCGCAGTTCCTGCACCGTTCGCGCGACCAGGGCCAGACCTGGGAACGCATCTCGCCCGACCTGACCACGAACGATCCGGCCAAGCAGCAGCAGGAAAAGTCCGGCGGCATCACCGTCGACAATTCCGCCGCCGAGATGCACACGACGATCTATTCGATCAGCGCCTCGCCCCAGGACGGCAATGTCATCTGGGTCGGCACCGATGACGGCAACGTGCAGCTCACCCGCGATGGCGGCAAGACCTGGACCAATACCGTGCGCAACATCCGCGGCCTGCCGAAGGCCTCGTGGGTGAGCTGGGTCGAAGCCAGCCGCTTCGACGCCGCGACCGCCTACGCCACGTTCGACCGCCACACCTTCGGCGACCTCGATCCGCACGTCTACGTGACCCGCGACTACGGGCGTAGCTGGACCCGCATCGCCAACCCGGCGCAGGGCGTGCGTGGTTACGCGCATGTCATCAAGGAGGACGTGGTCGACCGCGACCTGCTCTTCCTCGGCACCGAGTTCGGCCTGTGGATCTCGATCGACGGCGGCGCGCACTGGGCTGCGTTCAAGGGCGGGAAGTTCCCGGCCGTGGCGGTGCGCGACCTGGCGATCCAGCCGCGTGACCACGATCTCGTCATCGCCACGCATGGCCGCGGCATCTGGATCATCGACGACATCACGCCGCTGCGGCATCTCGACTCCACCGCGCTCGACGCCGAGCTGTCGCTGTTGCCGAATCGCCCGCAACAGCAACGCCTGCAGGGCTACGGCGGCTGGTCGCGCGGCGATGCGGTGTTCGTCGGCGCCAATGCACCGGGCAGCGCCGTCATCACCTACCACCAGAAGACGCGCCACCTGTTCGGGAAGCTCAAGCTCGAGATCGTCGACAGTGCGGGCAAGGTCATCGACACGCTGCCAGCCTCCAAGCGGCGCGGCATCAATCGCGTCGAATGGGCGATGACGGTGAAACCGCCGCGCACGCCGCAAGGCGCCACGCTGGCCGGTGCCGCCACGTACGGGCCGCGCGTGCTGCCCGGCCGCTACACGGTGCGCCTGACCAAGAACGGCCAGGTCTACGAGGCGCCGCTGGAGATCGGCCTCGACCCGCGCGCGACCTACTCGCTCGACGAGCGCAAGGCGCAGTTCGATGCGGCGATGCGTGTGCACGGGCTGTTCGAGCGCATGGCCGACCTGAGCGACCGCATCGTCGGCCTGCGTGAAGCCGCCAAGGCGAAAGCGGCGACGCTGCCGGACGGCGACAAGATGAAGTCCAAGCTCGCGGCCCTGGTCGAACGCATCGAGGGCGTACGCCGGCAGATCGTCGCGACCAAGGAAGGCGGCGCCATCACCGGCGAAGAACGCCTGCGCGAACACATGGATGCGCTGTACGCCGCCATCGTGAACTGGGAGGGTCGTCCGGGGCCGTATCACCTGGCCCGCGCCGACGCGCTGGAGAAGGAACTCGGGGAAGTCGAAGCCGATTTCGCGCGCCTGATCGAGCGCGAGGCCAAGCCGCTCGGCCTCGACCCGCAGGCGCGCGTTGTGGCATCGGGCCGCGGCTCACCGCGGGCGGCCATGCATGCGCTGCGCTACCACTGGCACACGCCGGACCTGGTCAGCACGATGCGCGAGAAGAAGCACCACTGATCGTCGTCGCCATGCTTTTCGGCGGTCATCCGCGGCTCGTGCTGGAAGCACCACCCGGCGCCGGCAAGACCACCCAGGTGCCACTCGCGCTGCTGGATGCGTCCTGGTGCAACGGCAAGATCCTGATGCTGGAACCGCGCCGCATCGCCGCGCGCGCGGCCGCCGGCTTCATGGCCGAGTCGCTTGGCGAAGCGGTCGGCGCCACCGTCGGCTACCGCATCCGTTTCGAATCGAAAGTGTCGGCGCAGACGCGCGTCGAAGTGGTCACCGAAGGCATCCTGACCCGCATGCTGCAGGACGATCCGATGCTTGAGGGCATCGGCGCCATCCTGTTCGACGAATTCCACGAGCGTCATCTGCACAGCGACCTCGGCCTCGCGCTCTGCCTCGATGTACAGGCCGGCCTGCGCGAAGACCTGCGCCTGGTGGTGATGTCGGCCACGCTCGACGGCGAGAAGCTCGCGCGCTTCCTCGACTGCCCGCGCCTGACCAGCGCAGGTCGGAGCTTCCCGGTCACCGTCGCGCATTTCCCGGCGCGACCGCAGGAAACCGTGCCGTTCCAGCTCAAGCGCTGCGTGCAGCAGGCAATCGCACAACACACGGGCGACGTGTTGTGTTTCCTGCCCGGCAAACACGAACTCGACCAATGCGCACGCGTGCTGACCGACCTCGATGCCGAGGTGTTGTCCCTGCACGGCGAGTTGTCGGTGGACGAACAAGCGCGCGTGTTGCGCCCGGGCGACGGCCGCCGCGTCGTGCTCGCGACCAATGTCGCCGAGTCCAGCGTGACCTTGCCCGGCGTGCGCGTGGTCATCGATTCCGGACTCGCACGCGAGCCGCGACTGGACGGCGGCAGCGGCATGAGTCGTCTGGAGACGGTGAACATCGCGCAGTCCTCGGCGACACAACGCACCGGTCGTGCCGGACGTGTCGCCGAAGGCTGGTGTTATCGGCTGTGGCCGGAGAGCCAGCGTCTGGAACCGGGCACGCGCCCGGAGATCGCGCGCACCGAACTCGCCGCCTTCGTGCTCGAACTGAAGCAGTGGGGCGCGGACGGATTACGCTTGCTCGACGCACCGCCGCCGGCTGCGCAGGCCGCAGCCGTGGCGCTGCTGCAGGCGCTGGATGCCCTCGACGGCGACGGCCGCATCACCCCGCATGGCAAGAAGCTGCTCGCGTTCGGCACGCATCCACGCATCGCCAACCTGCTGGTGCGCGCGCGCAGCGACGAACGCGCATTGGCGTGCGATGTCGCCGCCCTGCTCGACGGCCGCGATCCGCTGCGCGGCGAGGCGAGGCGCTCGGAAGACCTGCGTGATCGCTTGAACGCATTGCACGACTTCCGCAGCGGGCGTCGCGTCGACGCCGCCGATCGCGGCACCCTGGCTCTGATCGACCAGACCGCGAAGCAGTGGCGGCGCAGGCTGCATCTGGAGCGCGATGCGGTCGCGCGCCTCGATTCGCATCATCAGCTCGGCGACCTGCTCGCCCTTGCCTATCCGGATCGCATCGCCAAGATGGATGCGGCGCAACCGCGGCGCTACCAGCTGTCGAATGGTCGCGGTGCCCGCCTGCACGACAACGCGCTGTTGTACGGCGAACCCTGGCTGGTGGTCAGCGAACTGCGTTTCGAGGACCGCGACAGCCTGATCCAGCGCGCCGCGCCGCTCGATGCGTCGACTCTGGATCGACTGTACGCCTCGCATTTCCACGTGCGTCGCGCCATCGGCTTCAATCGCGACAAACGCGCGGTCGAGGCGAGTGAAGAGCGTTGCTTCGCCGACCTCGTGCTCGAACGCAAGACCGTGCCGGCCACGCGCGATGGCGCGACGGCGGCGATGTTGTGCGAAGGCCTGCGCCAGCTCGGTCTCGACGTGTTGCCCTGGAGCGAAGGCCTGCGCGAGTGGCAGGCGCGGGTCGAATCGCTGCGCGTCTGGTGTCCGGAACTCGGTCTGCCCGATTGCAGCGACGCCGGACTCGTCGCCACGCTCGACGACTGGCTGCTGCCTTATGTCGACGGCAAGTGGCGACTGTCCGATCTCGACGGCGAAACCCTCGGCGAAGCGCTGCGCTCGCGCCTCGACTACACCCAACGCAAACAGCTCGACGAGTACGCGCCACGCGAACTCACGGTGCCGAGCGGCATGACCCGCAAGCTGACGTATCAAGGCGACGCGCCCGTGCTCGCGGTCAAGCTGCAGGAACTGTTCGGCCTCGCCGATACGCCGCGCATCGCGAAGAACAAGATCGCCGTCGTGCTGCACCTGCTCTCGCCCGCGCAGCGCCCGCTGCAGGTCACCCAGGACCTCAAGGGCTTCTGGGAACGGACCTATCCCGAGGTCAAGAAGGAACTCAAGGGCCGATATCCCAAACACCCCTGGCCCGACGACCCCTGGACCGCCACGCCCACGCATCGGGCGAAGCCCAGGCAGTGAGCGCGCCAAATGCCGTTACGCTTGCCATGCGTCGTGGAGTTCGTGCATGAACAGCGTTGTTCGTGGGTTGTGGGTCGTGGGCATGTCGCTGATCGCGGCCTCCGTCGCGAGCGCCTGCAGTTGCGCCGCAAGAATGGAGGAACCCGAAGATGCCATTCGGCGCGAATACTCGACAGCCAAGGCGGTCGTTTCGGCGCATGCGATCAAGGTGGTTGACGGCGACATGACGCCGGGTGGCGTGCGGCTGCTGGGCAACCAGTATGTGACCTGGAAAGTCGACGAGTCATTCAAAGGCGCACATGGCGTCGGACAGCGCTTCAGGACGACAAGCTCGATCGACGGCGCAGCCTGCGGCTACGGACGTATCAGCAAGGGCGATGCGCACCTGCTCTACCTCGAACGCAACGAACCTTACGGCCTGTACCAGTGCGGCGGCAGCGGTCCATTGAAGTACCTGGGCACCGTGCTGCCGCTCCTGCGCCGGCTCGCGGTGGAAGCGCCGGCGAATCCGGGCGCGGCGACGCAAGCGGATTCTCTGCCGAGCGCGAGTTCCGAGGCGAGCCGCGAACACTGAGTCGACAACGGCGCACGGGCGGTCGGCGGCGTCCAGCAAATGGACGCGACCCGAAATCCCCAGGCTCACGCATCGGGCGAAACCGCGGCAATGCCGAGCCTCAGCGCTACCGGTCGTTCGCGCGTTCGCGCTGCAACCAAGGCATCAGCGCGAAGCCGATCTGGCCGAGAAGCCCGAGCACGGCATGCGGTTCGCGAAATCCGGCGATGAAGGCCGCGGGTGATTGTCCGAATGCGAGCGTGGCGAGCGAGAATTCCGCGAACATCAGCAACACGAAGGCCAGTCCGCCCATCGCGATGCGGGCGCCCATGGCGTACGGCACGGCAAAGCGTCGCAGCAACGCCGCACAGATCAGCCACGATGCCGCGAGCATGATCGGCAACTCGATCGCCACGGCGAACAACGCGCCGAGTCTCGGCGCCAGCCACAGCACGCGCACGATCCCGAGCACGAAGCCGAACGCAAACACGATCGCGAAATAGGCCGCGCCGCCCCGCAGTGCGGGATTCATCGCCGTCCAACCTGACAAGGCACGCTGAAGTTGATGTGATAGTGCTCGTCGTGACGGATCCAGGCCGGTGTCTTCGAGAAGCCCATCGCTTGCTTGAGCCGCGAACCATTCTTGGCGGTCCAGAGGGATTTCTGGAAGCCGTTGTCGAAGATCACGACGTCGATGCCGATGCCATTGCTTCGCGCCGCGGCGTGGATGGCCAGCAACTGTGCAGCCATGGCGTCGTAGTCGATGCGATAGCTGCCGTAGCGGCTCTGCGCATCGAATTCGACCGAATATCCGAACCCGTTCCATGGTGCGGACGGGAACGGTGCCGATTCGCCGTCACGCCGAACCGGCACCATGATGTCGACCGAAGTGCCGTTGCGATGCGTCCGATGCGGACGGAAACGCTCGCCCCAGGGCCAGCCGGTTTCGCCAAAAACGGTGCGCAACCCGGGCTGCGATGTGTCCAGCGCGTTCATCGCATCGATCAATGTGGCGTGGACACGACTGTGCACATGCTGGCGCCCGAGCATCCAGCCGAGCGTGCTGTAGGTCGAGAAGTTGTCGTCGTGATGCGGAAGGCTGGTCGCGTTCTCGATGTGACCGGCCGCAGGCGTGCCGAAACAAGTGCTTTCGCCACCGGGGCTGCGCGGATGCAGGACGGCGAACAACACCAGCAACGGCGCCAATCCGATCACCGCCGCGAGCTTCCATGTTCGCCCACGTCGCCGCCGATGCGCATCGCCAGTTCCATTCGACATTGCCACGATGAGAAATCCCGTCGAAGATCTCACCGTATCAGCAGCGAGCCGTCCGCGTGAACCATCACATCACCATCCTGCCCAGCGGGCATCAGTTCGACGTGGCCGGGGACGAGTCGGTGCTGGCGGCAGCGCGGCGCGCGGGGTATGCGTTGCCGTATTCCTGCCTGAGCGGGTCCTGCGGCAGTTGCCGGGCGCGGGTGATCGAGGGCGACTGCACCCAGTCGAGTTCGGCGCGCGCGCTGAGTGCGGACGAGCGCGAACGCGGCGACGTGTTGCTGTGCCAGGCGCATCCGCAGTCGGACCTGACCATCGCGGTGCGCGAAGTGCCGAGCGTGGCCGACCTGCCGCGGCGCATGATCGCGGTGAAGATCGTCGCCAAGGATCTGCTCGCGCCCGACGTGCTGCGCGTGCGCCTGAAGCGGCCGAAGGGCGAACCGTTCTGCTGGCTGGCCGGGCAGTACCTCGACGTGTTGCTGCCCGAAGGCAGGCGCCGCGCGTTCTCGATCGCGAATGCGCCGGAAGATGCCGGGCTGATCGAACTGCACGTGCGCAAGGTGCCCGGCGGCGGCTTCACCCAGCAGCTGTTCGACGCGTATCCGATCGGTGCGCTGCTGCGCATCGAGGGTCCGCTCGGCACCTTCGTCGCGCGCGAAGATTCCGAACGGCCGATGATCTTCATGGCCGGCGGCACCGGGTTCGCGCCGGTCAAGGCCATCGTCGAACACTTCCTGCACCTTGGCAGCGCGCGGCCGATTCATCTCTACTGGGGCGCGCGCCACGTGTCCGATCTGTATTTGCCCGATCTGCCGGCAGCGTGGTCGGCGCGGCATCCCGCCTTCAACTACACGGCGGTGTTGTCGGATGCCGATACCGAGGAAGCACGACGCTTCCGCCGCGGCATCGTGCACGAGGTCGTGCTCGCCGATTTTCCCGATCTGTCGCCGTTCGACGTCTACATGAGCGGACCGCCGGCGATGATCGAGGCGGCGCGGCATCGCTTCCTCGCCGCCGGCCTGCCCGACGATCGGCTGTATTACGACTCGTTCGAATACGCGCCCGAGGTCATCGCGGCGATCCTGGCGGCGCGGGCGGGATTGAAGGCCTGAGCTTGGGATCGCGGCTAGGGATCGCGATCCTGAACATCCCGATCAACGCGGCAAGCGCGGAATGCCCATATCGTCGCGTTCTTCTGCCACCGGCAAGGGCGCGAGCAGGTCGTCGACGCCGTGCTTGGCAATCAGCGATGCCGGTGCCTCCCCATGCTGGACCGCGAGCGCATTCGCCAGCGCCTTGGCGGCACGCTCGGCATCGCCCTGCTCGGCGTAACAGCGGCCGAGTTCTTCCCAGGCCTCGCTACCGGCACCGAAGGCGATGGCACGACGCAGATAATCCTCGGCCTTGATCCAGGCGTGTTCCTGGCGACTGAGACGGCCGAGCGTGAGCAGCAAGGCCGCGTCGCTGGCATGCGCTTCAAGCCAGCCTTCGGCCGTCTTCAAGCGCGGCGCGACTTTCGCGTCCGGCGGCAATGCGCCGTAGGCCAGCACCAAGGCGGGCGCCCAGCCATGCTTCAGCGTCGCTTCGATTTCCTGCGCCGCCTGGCCGATCAGATTCAACTGCACCGAACGCTTCGCATAGGCGATGGCGACCTCGGCGATGCGTTTCTCGTCGCGATTCAGGTCGGCCCAGAGCGCGTGCAGGTTGATCGCGTCGGTGGTCTGTTCGAGCGCCGCGACGAGCACGCGACTGACGAAGCGCGCGAGGTCGTCGGGCGGCAGCTGCTGGCTCTGGCGGATGCGCGGCAGATGCGCCAGCGCCTCGCGCGCGCGCTTGCGCGCGGCCAGCGCTTCGATCAGCCAGCGCGCACCCATCGGCGACAGCCGCGAGGCCTGCGACAGCGGCACCAGCATCTCGATGGCGGCACCGGCGCGACCGTCGAGCAGTTCGTTGCGGGCACGCAGTTCGGTGGCGAGATCATGGGTTTCCGCGGCCTCGGTGAGCAGATCGAGCAGGCGCGTTTCTTCGCCGCGGTCGCCGCGGGCATGTGCGGCTGCGTGCGCCGCGATCAGCGCCGGCAGTTTCAGCACCGGCTGCTTGCTCGCCTTGAGCAGTTGCTGGCCGGCGCGATTCGGACGACCGGCGACGAGCGCGATCATGCCGTCGAGGAAACGTCGGCGCGCACCGCGGCGTGCACCCGAACGCCACAGCCGGAACGGCCAACGCAGCAGCCAGAACACGACGTACAACAGGGCCAGCGCCGCGAGCAGCAGGAAGATCGCGTTGACCAGCGTGGTCTCGATGGCGAGATCGCCGCGCTGGATCAGCACGTAACCGGTATCGCCGCGCAGGCCGTGCACCGCCAGCGCGCCCAGCACCGCCGCCACCAGCAACAGCAGCAGCAGGCGGTACAACGTCATCGTTCGACTCCGCGCGCCACGTCGTGGGTGTGGCGCAGATTCACCAGTTGCTCCAGCGCCAGGCCGAGGTCCGGCCACGGCGCCGGCTTGTAGGCGGCGAGCTGGGTCAGCTTCAGCCGCACATCGCGGGTGCTGGCGGCATCCAGATCGAAACCGAAGGCCAGGGCTTCACGGGCTTCGGCGACCAGCCGCTGGTAGCGCGGCAGATCCTGCTGACGCAGGGCTTCTTCGGCATGCAGCAGGTCGAGTGCGACGACGCTGCGCAAGGTGTCGGCACCGAGCGGGCCGAGCAGCCCGGCCTCGCGCGGACTGACCCGACGCACCCGCACCAGTCCGCGCAGCAGGGTCTCGAAGCGGCCCGCGGCGACGGCAGGCGCGGTTTCCGCCGCGTCGCCGCGCAGGGGCAGCAGCGGCAGGCGCGCACGCACGTCGGCCAGCGCCACCAGGGTGTCGGCATAGGACTGCTGCGGTACCGCTTCCAGCGCCGCGATTTCCTGCGCCAGCGTCTGCCGCACGCCGGCGTAACGCGGGTCTTCCAGCCGCGCCAGTTCGTTGTCGGCCAGGTGCAGCGCGGTCAGCGCCGCCTGCGCGTCGCGGAACAGGCGCAGGCGTTCGATGCCGGCCGACAGCAGCAGCTCGGCCTGATTCAGGCGCAGCTCGGACACGCTGTCCATGCGGTTTTCGGAGACGCGCTTGATCGCCTGTTCGAGCAGGGTCGCGCGTTCGCTGATGCCCAGCAATTCTTCGCGCAGGCTGCGGTCGAGCGCGTCGTCGTCATCGAAACGGCGCGTCAGCGCCGACATCTGACGGCGCAGCTGCGCGTTTTCTTCCTCGGTCAGCACGACCCGGCGCGCGATCGCCTCGCGCTCCTGCATCGCGCGGTCGATGGCGCTCGCCAGATACCACAGGGCGGCCGCCGTCGCGGTCGCCACCCCCAGCGCGACCAGAGCCAGCCACCATGCGCCGCGGCCAGGTCGGACCGCAGCGGCGTCGTTCGTCTCGTTCATGCGTCGTCTTCGCCTTCCATGGTCATGCTATCAGCGCCGCCGTTCGATCGCGGCGATCAGGTCGATGCTGCGCGCCGAGTCCGCGACCACGACATCGGCGCAGTGCATGCCGCGCGCGAGTGCCGCCAGCCGCTCGCTGCTGACATACAGGGTGTCCTGCGCCAGCCTGAGCCAGCGCGCCTCGCCGAGCAACGCCGGCAGGACCAGCAAGGCCTCGCGACTGCTGACGATCAAGCGCGGATGCGCCATCGCGTCGATGCGACGCAGCCGGTCGGCGCGCGCCGTGCAGGGAATGCGGTCGTAAACCGGCAGATCGGCGGCGTCGATGCCGCGTTCGCGCAGCTGCCGCACCAGCCAGTCGCGGCCGCCGGCGCCGGTGACGCGCACGACGCGTCGCGCCTGGTTCAGCCATGGGTGCTGCAACACCTCCTCGCTGCGATAGCCGGATTCGGGCAACTCGGCGCGGATGCCGTGCGCGACCAGCGCCTGCGCGGTCGACGGCCCTTGCGCGATGACCCCGCCGCGCGGCAACCAGTCGGGCACGACGGCGAACGCGTGGCGCACCGCCAGCGTGCTCGCGAACACCACGACATCGGCATTGGCGGCGGCGCGCAGGGCCAGCGCGAGCACGTCCTTGTCCTTGCGCGGCACCACCCGGAACGGCGCCAGGCTCACCACGTCGGCGCCCCGCCGGCGCAGTTCGGCGGCGAAGGCACGGTTCTCGCCGGCGGGCCGCGTCAGCACGAAACCGAATCCGCGCAAGCGCCCGCTTTCCTCAAGATGCGCGTCCATGGCGCAAAGGGTAATCCGCTTGGCGACCGCCGTCATCGTCCGGCGCTTGCGCTGCACGCAACCGAGTCGGCAGACTGGGGCATGATTCACGACACGTTCTCGCTCGAACGCACCATCCTCGAAACCATTCCGATGGCGCGCGCCATGGGCATCGGCGTGCTCGACTACGACGGCCATCGCATCGCGCTGCAGGCGCCGCTGGCCCCGAACGTCAACGACAAGGGCTGCGCGTTCGGCGGCAGTCTCGCCAGCCTGATGACGCTCGCCGCCTGGGGCCTCGTGAACCTGAAACTGGCCGAGGCCGGCGAACAGGCCGAAGTCTTCGTCGCCGACAGCGCCATCAGTTACCTGAATCCGGTCTGGGACGCGCTCACGGCCGAAGCCGCAGCCGAGCCCGGACAGGACTGGGACCAGTTCATGGCCGATCTGCGCGCGCGCGGCAAGGCCCGCATCACCATGATGGCCGAGGTCGCGGTCGCCGAAGGCGGCGGCGTCGCCTGCCGCATGTTCGGAAAGTTCGTCGCCAAACGGAGTCCCTGACATGCATCTGCTGCCGCGTATCGTCGCCGTCCTGGCCCTGTTCCTCGCCGCCTGCAGTTCGACCCGCGACGAGGACAAGCTGCTCGACGCCACGCTCGACCAATACGCAGCCGCGGTGCGCTGGGGCAGCATCGAAGACGCGCTCGGCTTCCTTGCGCCGGAAGCGCCCCGACCCAGCGCCTTCGACATCGAGCGACTCCGGCAGCTGCAGATCGCCGGCTACCGCGAACAACCGCCGGTGCAGCTGTCGCCGACCGAAGTCGAGCAGGTGGCGCAGATCGACTTCGTGAACCGCCATACCCAGGAAGGCAGGTCGACCATCGAGCGCTTCCGCTGGCGTTTCGACGCCGACGCCCGGCGCTGGTGGCTGGTCAGCGGGATCGCGAAGCTGCGGGCACCGTAGCCGGCAAGCGCAGGATCGCTGCGAACCCCGAATCCAGCGTCCGCAGGACGAGTTCGCCGCCGTGCGCGGCCGCAACGGCGCGCACCACCGACAAGCCGATGCCGAAACCGCGGGTGCCGGCATCGGCGTGCTCCGGCCCGGGGCCGGCGTCCTGCACCCGGATCTCGACCCCCGCGTCGCTGCAGTCGAGGTCGAGCAGCACCGGCGCCGTGCCGTGCCGCAGCGCGTTTTGCACCAGGTTGCCCAGGGCGCGGCGCAAGCCCAGCGGCTGGACCGTTGCCAAGCAGCGCTCCGGCAGCGACCCGCAACGGACATCCGCCTGCACCCCGACGCGTCGTGCCAGGTCCTGCAGCAGGGGGACCAGATCGACGCTCCGGCGTGCTTCGTCGCCGCCCCCGCGCGCCAAGGTCAACGCCTCCCCGATCAGGGCATCCATCTCGTCGATATCCGCGATCATGCCGGTGCGCTGCCGCGCATCGGCGTCGTCGCCCAGTTCCAGCGCGAAACGCAGGCGCGCCAACGGCGTGCGCAGGTCATGCGAGAGACCGACGAGCATGCGTTCGCGCGCCGCATTCTGATCGTGCAGCACGGTGGCCGCCGCGGTCAGGGCATCGACCAGGCGTGCGACTTCGAGACTGGCGCCGTCGAGCAGATCGACGGGCGGACGACCGGCCAGCACCGCATCGGCCGCCGCCGCGACCCGTTCCAGCGGACGCAACAGCTGCCGCGCCAGCACGCCGGCGGCGATCCAGACCACGACACCGGCCAGCACCAGGATCCAGACCGAGGCCCGCGCCACCGGTTCGCGCAGATGCTCCAGCGGCAGCCCGATCCACAGGTCCGGCACGGTGCGCGAGCGGAACCACAAGCGCACCGGCGGGCCGCCCGAGAACCGCAGCTCGTCGGGAATCGATCGCTCGGCCTGCAGTCGCCGCAGGACTTCGAGGCCAAGCAGGGCGTTCGGCGTTTCGTGCGCGGGCGGGCCGACGCTCAGCTGCACACCGAGACGCGCCAGCGAGGCGCGCTCGGCCTCGCCGGTGTTCTGGGGCAGGGCGCGGTCCAGCGCCGCGACGGCCGCGGTAACCATGCGCGCCAGACGCGTCGCGCCTTCGCCCAGCGTTTGCTGCGACATCACCGCGGCGGCGATCAGCAGTACCGCACCGACCACGACCGCGAGCAGCAGCAGCAGGCGCGAACGCAGACTGCGTCGGCTCATGGCGAATCTGCCGCATCGGGCACGAACACGTAGCCGACCTGACGCACTGTCTGCAGCCAGCGCGGACGCCGCGGATCGGGCTCGATCAGCTTGCGCAACCGCGACAGCATCACATCGACGGAGCGGTCGCTGGCCTGATGGTCGAGACCGCGCGTCAGGTTCATCAAGCGGTCGCGGCTCAGGGTCTGGCGCGGGTGTCGCACAAGGGCCGCCAGCACGGCGAATTCGCCGCTGCTCAGCAGTTCCGGAACACCCCCGCGGCGCAACACGCGCGTGTGCAGCTCGAGCACGAAGGGGCCGAAGCGGATCGTCTCCGCCTGCACCTGCGGCGCCGCGCCGGGTGCCGCGGCCTGGCGGCGCAGCACGGCGCGGATGCGCGCCAGCAGCTCGCGCGGATTGCAGGGTTTGCCGAGATAGTCGTCGGCGCCGATTTCCAGCCCGACGATGCGGTCGATGTCCTCGCCGCGCGCCGTCAGCATGATCACCGGCGTCGTCGTGCCGGCGCCACGCAGGTCCCGGCATGCGGTCAGGCCGTCGCCGTCCGGCAGCATCAGGTCGAGCACGATCAGGTCGACATGGCGCTTTTCCAGCTCGCGGCGCATGCCGGCGAGGTGCGCCACCGGCGCCACCCGAAAGCCCTGGCCTTCGAGATAGCGCGCGGTCAGTTCGCGCAGGCGGTGGTCGTCGTCGACGAGCAGGATCATGGGAGCGTCCATGCGCACAGCATGCGCGGTCGGGACAGGTGGCTCAAGCCGGTCGCGCATCGCGGTTGTAAGCGGATGTTGCCGGGCTGAACGGCAGGCACAGGCGCGCAACGCCGGTCTGTGACGATCCGTCACGTCGGTTATCCTTGACGCCGCGCCCGCTGCGCCGTGTTCCAGGTTTCCGATGCCCGCCCCGCGTTGCCGCCACCGCCCCTCGCGCCCGCTGTTCCGTCGGTTCGGATGGCTGCTGTTGTGGCTGTTCCTGGTCCCGGCCGTCGATGCTGCGGTCGACGAGTCGGTCGCCCGCGCCGATGCCGAGCGGGTGCTGGCCGAAACCCGCATCGACCAGATCAATCTCGCGGCCGAAAATCTGGCGCGCACGGACCCGACCCGTGCCGAACAGCTGGCATCGGATGCATTCGTCGGCGCGCGCGACAGCGGCTACGAGAGCGGTCGCATCGAGGCGCTGCACAACCTCGGCCGGATCGCCCGCCTGCGCGGCCAGCTGCAGGCGGCGAGCGGGTATCTGCTGGAGGCCCTGTCCGCCGCCGAAGCCCTCGGCGACCCGCGCCTGATCGCCAAGGTGGGCAACAGTTATGGCACGGTGCTCGAGCGCCAGGGACTCGATGCGGAGGCCCTGGATCGGCACCAGCGCGTACAGAATCTGTGGCGCGACCTCGACGACCTGCCCGGCCTGATCGCCTCCTCGATCAACATCGCCCGCGTATTCGAGCGTCGCCAGGCCTGGAACGACGCGCAACGCCACTACGAGGCCGCGCTCAGCCAATACGACACCTATGCGAACAAGGCATTGGTGCCGCCCCAGGACGTCGCCGCAATCTGGCTCGGGCAGGGTCGGATCGCGCTGGCGCGCGGCCTCGTCGATCAGGCCGAATACGCCTTCACGCGCGCGCTCGACCTGCAGACCGAACATCGCGACGTGGTCGGCGAAAGCGCGGCGCGGGCAGGACTGGCGCGCGTCGCGGCGGCGCGCGGCGACGAAACCGCCGCGGTCTCGCGACTCGAACAGGCGCTGACCCTGGCCACCCGCGTCGGCGCCCGCGCCGAGATGATCGATGCGCTGGCGGAACTCGGGCGCTGGCACTTCAGCCGAGCCGGCGACGAATTGTCGGGCACGCGCCGCCGCGACCGCCTGCAGCGCGCGCTCGATTTCACCCGGCGCGCGCTGCAACTGGGACGCCAGGGCGAGAGCGATCGTTCGCTGCAGATCGGCCTGCATCGGCAACTGGCCGACATCCACGAACTGCAGGGCGACACGGCCCAGGCGCTGACCGACCTGAAGACCGCGCACGAACTGCGCGAGCGCCAGTTCCAGGAGCAGAGCGACGCGCGTTACGCACTGCTCGCGAACGCGGCGAACATGCGCGAACGCGAGCGCGAACTGCTGGCCCTGCGTGCAGCCAGCGAACAGCAGGCCGAGATCCTGGCGCAGGAGACGTTGCTCAAGCGGGCATTGGCCGCAGCCGTGATCCTGCTCGCCGGCATCGCCGTGCTGCTGACGGTGCGCTTCGTCGAAAGCCGCCGCGCCGCGCGCGAACGCGCCGAAGCGAACGCTCGCCTCGGCGTGGCGCTGCAGGCCGCAGAGCTCGCCCGCGCCCGCGCCGAAGAAGCGGACCGCATCAAGACGGAAATGCTCGGCATCGCTGCGCACGACTTGCGCAATCCGCTCGGCTCGATCATCGGTTTCGCCGAGCTGATCCGCAGCGAACGCGAATCCATCGACGATGCCCGCCGCCATGCCGGCATCATCGGCGCGGCCGCCGAACGCACGCTCAAGCTGGTCAGCGATCTGCTCGAATCGGCCGTGCTCGACGCCGGCCAGATCAAGCTGCAGCCGGTGCCGTGCGATCTGTCCGTGCTGCTGGCGGATGCCATCGGCCGTGTCGGCGCGCGCGCCCAGGCGAAGCAGCAGCAGATCGATTTCCGCGCCGCCAGCGGCGCCATCGTGCTGGCCGACGTCGAACGTCTCGACCAGGTCTTCGAGAATCTGCTGACCAATGCACTGAAATTCTCGCCGCTGAAGGGCCTGATCGAAGTCTGGATCGAACTCGACGCCGAGCGCGCGCGCGTCGCCATCCGCGACTACGGACCGGGCCTTTCGGCCGATGATCGGCGACAACTGTTCAAGCGCTTCCAGCGGCTGTCGGCGCGCCCGACTGCCGGCGAAAGTTCGACCGGGCTCGGTCTGGCCATCGTCAAGGACCTGATCGAACTGCACGGCGGCAGCGTGCGCGCGGAATCCGAGGGCATCGGCCGCGGCGCCACCTTCTTCGTGGAATTGCCGCGTCTGCAGCACCCGCCATTGCGCCATCGCCAGCAGCTTGTCGTGAAAAGCGCGCCGTTCTTCGGGCCCCAGTTCCCGCAGGCGTGCGAGCACGCGCTGGCGTTCCGCCGGCGTGAACCGCGCCACCATCTCCTGCATCGCGGCGCGTTGCCCGGCCGGAATCTGCTGCAGCATGCGCTCGCGCGCACCCATCTGCTGTTCGGCACGCATGCCTTCGAGCCAGGCACGACGCTCACCCGGCGACATGCGTTCGAACTTGCGCCGCATCTGCGCGCGCTGTTCGGGCGGCAACTGCTGGAAACGCTGGTAGGCCCCGCGCAGGCGTTGCTGCTGGTCCGGCGGCAGTTGCCGGAACGCACGGTAGCGCTCGCGCACGCGGCGCTTCTCGGTGTCCGGCAATTTCTGCCAGTCGCCGAAACGGCGCGCCGCATCGCGCTTCTGCTGCGGATTCATGCCATTCCAGCGCTGCGCGCCGAGGCGCAGGTTCTGCTGCGTTTCCGGCGGCAGGCTCGCCCATTGTTCCGAGAACGGCATCAGCACGCCCTGCTCGGCCGGGGTCAGGTCCTCGAAACCGATGCGATCGCCCGCGGATACGGCGCCCACGACCAGCAGCAACGCGCAACACAGCGCACGCAGGCTAGTCATCGGCTTGGGGCTCGGGCGGGGTTCGGGCGGGCGCATCGTCGGGAGCGGGAACTTCGCGGTTGGTGGGGGCGGGATTCGGGGCGGGTCGATCGGTGGTCAACGCGACAGGGTCTTCGGGCTGGCCGCTGTCGTCGGCGAATTCGGCAAGGTACAGCAGCATCTCCGCGCTGGGCGTCGTTTCGGCGGCCCGCGCCGGCAGCATCAACCCGATTGCGGCTGCGCATCCAGCCAGGCATAGAAATCGAGCTCCTGGTAGAGATCGAGCTGTTCGTCGCCGGCCAGCATCGTGAAATCCTCGGGCTGCGTCGTGGCTGCGGGCACCGGCACGGTCGGCGGAACGACATGCGGCCAGATCGCGACGGCCAGCGCCAGCGAGCCCGCGGTCGCGCAGGCCGCCGGCCACAGCCACGGACGCGGTCTCGGCGATCGGGCCGCCTGCAGGGCCGTCTGCCGCGCCTGGTTCAGCCGCGACAAGGTCGCCGCATCCAGATCGCGGGCGGTGTGATCGAGCTGCTGGCGGATGCGTTCGGTCCACGGGTCCTCGTCGTGCTCAGCCATGATGATGCTCCAGTTGCGCGCGCAATGCCGTCATCGCGCGCGACAGGTGGGTCTTGACGCTGCCTTCGCTGCAGGCCATCGCGCGCGCCGTGTCGGCGACGTCGAGCCCTTCCCAGACGCGCAGCAGGAAGGCCTGGCGTTGCCGGTTCGGCAGCGCCCGCAATGCGGCGTCGAGGGCCTTGGCGGTCTCGCCATCGGCCACCGCCTGCCAGGGTTGCGGCGCGTGGGCGTCGGCGATGTTCGCGAGCGGGTCCTCGTCGACCTCGTCGCGCCCGACCAGCCGATCGATCCAGCCCAGCCAGCGCGAACGCACCTGGTGGCGACGATGGAAGTCGAGCACGCGGCTGTCGAGCACGCGATGGAACAGCGGCGCCCAGTCGGCGGCGGGTTTGTCGCGATAGTTGCGCACGAAGGCCAGCATGCAATCCTGGACGATATCGAGCGCGTCCTCGCGTCCGCCCACCGACAACTCGGCCATGCGCAATGCGCGTCGCTCGATGCCGCGCAGGAAGGCCTCGAGCGCATCGTGGTTGCGGGCGGCCGGCGTACCGGCACGCGGGGTCGCGGGGCGGTCGCTGTCCATCCAGTGCATCGCCAGGGTCAGGGTCATTGTAGGCGCGGTTGGGGAACTCGAAACCGGGAAACGCGGCTGCGGAAAAACGGTTGACAGGGTCCGAATCAGCCGCTCCGCCGCATTTCTGCACGGCCCCCGTTTGCGGCGTAGTTCGCAGGCGCCGGAAAGCTTGTCAAGTCGCTGTCACGTGGCCGGGACGTGACCTTCCGTTGCCAACGACGCCTTCGCAAGTTATTGATTTGCAAATACATAGCGATATGGCTAGTTTTTGACCGGGCTGGCCGCAGGCCGCGTCGTGGCGCGCTCGGCCGGGTTTGTTGGATGCTCGATCCACACAGTTATCCACAGAAGATGTGGATAAGGGTGATTATCGATCCGAATCAATTGGTTGACGCCATTTTCTCGACCCGGGCTCAAAATCGGCCCCGAGACCCGCCCGGCCACGAAGTTTCCGCCGACGAATCGGCCTGTGGAACACGCCGCTAGACTGCCGCCCCGGCTCCGAAAGACTTCCCGATGCCCGATGTCCTGCGCGTGGCCGTGCCCGCGCCGCTGCCCGAACTGTTCGACTACCTGCCGCCCCCGGGATGTGCGGTCGCCGACATCGCCGTCGGTGCGCGTCTGCGGGTGCCGTTCGGGCCGCGCGAACTGATTGGCGTCGTCGTCGAACGCGGGCAGGTCGCGCCGGCTTCGCGACTGCGCAACGCGAACGCCGTGTTCGACGCGACGCCGGTGTTTCCGGAATCCTTGTGGCGCAGCCTGCTGTGGGCGGCGCGGTACTACGCCTATCCGCTCGGCGAGGCATTGGCGAGTGCATTGCCGGCACCGGTGCGCGATCGCGCGGAAGCGGCGCCCGCGCAGCGGGATCTGGTGCTGCGCCTGCGGCCGGACGACGCGCTGCGACTGTCCCTGCGCGCCGGCAGCACGCCCGCGGCCCTGTACGACGCCTTGCGCGACGGTCCGCGTCCGTGGTCCGCGCTGCGTGCTCAGATGCCGCAGGCGGCGACGGCCCGGCGCCGGCTGCAGCAACTCGGACTGATCGACACCTTGTCGCTCGACGATGCGCCGCGCGCCATCACCACGACGGCGCCGCCATTGAATCCGGGGCAGCACGCGGCGGTGACGCAGATCGTCGCGACACTCGGCGGGTTTGCGACGACCCTGCTCGACGGCATCACCGGCAGCGGCAAGACCGAGGTCTATCTGGCCGCGATCGAACAGACGCTGGCGCGCGGCGAACAGGCCCTGGTGCTGGTGCCGGAAATCGGGCTGACGCCGCAGACGCTGGCGCGCTTCCGCGAACGCCTGAGCGCGCCGGTGCTGGCCTGGCATTCCGGCCTCGCCGACGGTGCCCGCGCCCGCGCCTTCGAACGCGCCCGCGGCCCGGAACCCATCGTCGTGCTCGGCACGCGGTCGGCGGTGTTCGCGCCGCTGCCGAAACTCGGCCTCATCGTCATCGACGAGGAACACGACGCCTCGTTCAAGCAGCACGAAGGCTTTCGCTACCACGCCCGCGACGTGGCCCTGGTGCGTGCGAAACACGCCGGCATCCCGGTCGTGCTCGGCAGCGCCACGCCGGCACTGGAGAGCCTGGCCAATGTCGAGCGCGGCCGTTATCGGCAGCTGCGCCTCGATGCCCGCGCCGGAGCGGCACGACCGCCGTCGGTCGACGTGGTCGATGTGCGCCGCGAACGCCTGCAGGACGGTCTCGGCGCGCGTGCGCTCGACGCGATCCGCGATGTGCTCGCACGCGGCGAACAGGCGCTGGTGTTCCGCAATCGGCGCGGCTTCGCGCCGGTCCTGCATTGCATCGACTGCGGCTGGCACGGCGACTGCGAACGCTGCGAGCGCCCGTACACCCTGCATCGCGGACGCGCCCGTCTCGTCTGCCACCACTGCCATCGCGAACGCCCGCTGCCGCAACAATGCCCGGCCTGCGGCGGCGACAGCCTGACGCCGGTCGGCGTCGGCACCGAACGCCTGGAGACATCGCTGTCGCAACGCTTCGCGGACGTGCCGGTGCTGCGCATCGATCGCGACGCCGCACGTTCCGCCGATCAGTTCGAGCGCGCGCTGGCCCGCGCCCACGACGGTGGCGCCTGCATCCTCGTCGGCACGCAGATGCTGGCCAAGGGCCACGATCTGCACGGCGTCACCCTGGCCGTGATCGCCGACGCCGACGGCGGCCTGTACAGCGCCGACCCGCGGGCCGGCGAACGCCTGGCGCAACTGATCGTGCAGGTCGCCGGTCGTGCCGGTCGTGGCGCCCGGCGTGGCCGGGTGCTGATCCAGACCCACCATCCCGAACATGCGTTGTTCCGCACCCTGCTCGATGGCGGTTATCCGGCCTTTGCGCGCGAGGAACTGCGCCTGCGCGAGGCGCTGTCGCTGCCGCCGTTCGCGTCGCAGGCGCTGCTGCGTGCCGAGGCGCGCGAACGGGCGCAGGTCGAACAGTTCCTGCGCGACGCCGCCGCCGGCGTCGTGCACGCGGGCGTGACCGTCGCCGGCCCGCTGCCGGCCCCGCATGCGCGCCGCGCCGGTTACGAACGTGCGCAATTGCTGCTCGAATCGACCGCGCGCAGTGACCTGCACGCCGCACTCGAGACGCTGCTGCCGGCGCTGTACCGGCATGCGCTGGCGCGCAAGCTGCGCTGGTCGATCGACGTCGATCCGGTCGCGCTCGACTGAACCCGTCGGGATCGCGACACTAGGACGATGGACACCACCCGTTATCCCCGCGACCTGATCGGCTACGGCCGCAACCCGCCGCAGGCGCAATGGCCGGGCGACGCCCGCATCGCCGTGCAATTCGTGCTGAACTACGAAGAGGGCGGCGAGAACTGCGTGCTGCACGGCGACGGCGGCTCGGAGCAGTTCCTGTCCGAGATCATCGGTGCCGCGAGTTATCCGGATCGCCACCTGAGCATGGAATCGATCTACGAATACGGCTCGCGGGTCGGCGGCTGGCGCATCCTGCGCGAGTTCGAACGCCGCGGCCTGCCGCTCACCGTGTTCGGCGTCGCGATGGCGATGCAGCGTCATCCGGAATTCGTGCACGCCTGCATCGAGCTCGGCCACGAGATCGCCTCGCACGGCTGGCGCTGGATCCATTACCAGAACATCCCCGAGGACGTGGAGCGCGAACATCTGCTGCGCGCAATCGCCATCCAGCGCGAGCTCGCCGGCGCCGCGCCGCTCGGCTGGTACACCGGCCGCGATTCGCCGAACACGCGTCGCCTCGTCGTCGAACACGGCGGCTTCGAGTACGACAGCGACTACTACGGCGACGACCTGCCGTTCTGGACCGAGGTCGCGTTGTCCGACGGCTCGCGCAAGCCGCACCTGGTCGTGCCCTACACGCTGGACACCAACGACATGCGCTTCGCGACGCCGCAGGGGTTCAACACCGCCGGCCACTTCTTCGAATACCTGCGCGACAGCTTCGATGCGCTGTATGCGGAAGGTGCGGAGACGCCGCGGATGCTGTCGATCGGCATGCATTGCCGCCTGCTCGGGCGGCCCGGTCGCATCGTCGCCCTGCAACGCTTCCTCGACCACATCGCGAAACACGAGCGCGTCTGGGTATGCCGCCGCATCGACATCGCGCGGCACTGGCGGGCCACGCACCCGTTCCTCGCGACACCCTAGTTCGCGAGCGCCTCGACCGCTTCCGCCGCGGCGAGCCAGCGTGCTTCGGCTTCGTCGAGCTTGCGTCGTGCTTCGCTCTGGCGTTGGGTGGCGGCCAGCACCTTGAACTTGTCCTGGTTGAAGAAGCCGGGCGCGGCCACTTCGGCGTCGGCCTGCTGCATCGCCTTCTGCAACTGTTCCATCTCGGCCTCGGCCTGCTTCAATGTCTCGCGCAGGGCACGCTCCTGCTTCTTCGCGGCCTTGTCGTTCTGGCGCGGCGACCGCTCCGACGACTTGCCGCCGCCCTCGTTGCGCGGCGTGTTGCCGCGCGAGCTCAGCCACTTCGCATAGGCGTCGAGATCGCCGTCGAACTCGCCGACCACGCCGTCGCAGACACGCACGAGCTGGTCGCAGGTGGCGCCGACGAGATGGCGATCATGCGAGACCAGCACCACGGCGCCGTCGAAGTCCGACAGCGCGATCTCCAGGGCCTGGCGCATGTCCAGGTCGAGATGGTTGGTCGGTTCGTCGAGCAGCAGCAGGTTCGGCTTGCGATACACCACCATGGCCAGCGCCAGACGCGCCTTCTCGCCGCCCGAGAACGGCCCGACCTTTTCGAACACGCGGTCGCCGACGAAATTGAAGCCGCCGAGCACCCCGCGCAATTCCTGCTCGCCCTTCTTCGGATCGAGTTCCTTGAAGTGGTCGAGCGGCGACGCGTCCGGGTTCAACTGTTCGAGCTGATGCTGCGCGAAGTAGCCGACCCGCAGGTCCGGATGGCGCGTCATTTCGCCGTTGCGGATGTCGAGTTCTCCGGCGAGCAGTTTCACCAGGGTCGACTTGCCTTCGCCGTTCGGTCCGACCAGGCCGATGCGCTGGCCCGGCTCGAGACTGAGCTTGATGCCCGACAACACCGTGCGCTCGCCGTAGCCGACGGCGGCGTCGTGCAGGCGGATCAGCGGCGACGGCAGCTTGTCCGGCGCCGGGAAGTCGAAGCTGAATTCGCTGTCGGCGACGACCGGCGCAACCAGCTTGATGCGTTCGATCATCTTCACGCGCGACTGCGCCAGGCGCGCCTTCGCCGCACTCGCCTTGAAGCGGTCGACGAAGCTCTGCAAGTGCGCGATGGTGCGCTGCTGCGCCGCCGAGATCGCAGCCTGCTGGGCCATGCGTTCGGCGCGCAAGCGTTCGAACTGCGAGTAGTTGCCGGTGTACAGCGTCGCCTTCAGCTCGGCCAGATGCAGGGTGTGGGTACAGATCGCGTCGAGGAATTCGCGGTCGTGCGAAATCGTCAGCAAGGTGCCCTCGTAGGCCAGCAGCCAGTTCTGCAGCCAGACCACGGCATCGATGTCGAGATGGTTGGTCGGTTCGTCGAGCAGCATCAGATCGGCGCGGGTCATCAGCACCCGCGCCAGGTTCAGGCGCATGCGCCAGCCGCCCGAGAACGAATCGACCGGGTTGTTGATCTGGTCCGGCTTGAAGCCGAGGCCGTCGAGCATGCGCGCCGCACGCGCCGAGGCGGCATAACCGCCGATCGCATGCAGGCGCTCGTGGCCGTGGGCGATGGCGTCGGCGTCGTGCACGATCTCGGCTTCGACCAGCGCGGCCTCGACCGCACGCAGTTCGGCGTCGCCGTCGAGCACGTACTCGATCGCCGGCTGGTCGGTGTGCGGCATTTCCTGCGCCACCGTCGCGATCGTCAGGTTCTTCGGCATGGATACGTCGCCCTGATCGGGCTGCAGATCGCCGAGGATCATCGCGAACAGGCTGGACTTGCCGGTGCCGTTGCGGCCGACGAAACCGACCCGCTGGCCGCGGTGGATGGTCGCGGACAAGCCATCGATAAGCACCCGCGGCCCGCGCCGCAGGCGGAGATTGGAGAAACTGAGCATGGGCGTAGTCTAGGGTCTGTTGCCGCCGGACACAGCCCGGGCGACGGGAAGCAAGTCGACATACATCGACGTCAAGTCGCTCTCGGCGTCCGGCAATTCGCCCAATCTGGCGAAGCCATGTCGCTCGTAGAAACGAACGGAAGATTCTTTGGCATCGACAAGCAGGTAACGGCAACCGGCGATCAACGACATCTTCAGCCTGGATGGCCCGATAGTGGAGGCCGGAGGGCGAATTGCTCACCGAGCGACGTCTTTGCTTCGACGCTTGGTCGATTCCTTGGGCCGAAGGTTCGACACAGCCACGCCCGTCTCCATGATCGCTCTCGCCATCTCACGACCACGCAAAACAGCATCTACCGCCGCGGGCGAGGCCGCCGGATTCTTCATCGCGCGACGAAAAGCCTTGGCTTCCTTGCCGGAAACCGTGACAGATCCGAACAGGCTGCTGTGAATGGCCATGGCGATTGCTCTGAACATCGATTGCGATGGATGAACGATATCACGGCCCTCTTGAACGCCATTCAAGTGCTCGGGCGCTCACGCCGATATTCACGTGGCGTCTGGCCGACCCAGCGCCGGAAACACCGCGCGAAGTTGCTGGCGTCGGCGTAGCCGAGGCGTTCGGCGATGCGTTCCACCGGCAGGTCGGTTTCGGCGAGCCAGAAGCGGGCACGTTCGCTGCGCAGTTCGTCGTGCAAGGCGCGCAAGCCGAGGCCTTCGTCGGCGAGATGGCGGTGCAGGCTGCGCGGCGACAGATTCAGTCGCGTCGCGATCTCCGCGGCGTCGGGCAAACGGTCGGCACTGGCGGCCAGCAGCATGCGCACGCGTTCGCCGATGCCGCGCCCCTGCTGTTGCGCATCGAGCAGGCGCGTGCAGGCTTCGGCGGCGCGGGCGTGGCCCGCGGCATCGGCGGTCAGGCAGGACGCGGACAACAAGACCGCAGGAAATTGCAGGCGCAGGCGTTCGCCGCGTTCGAACCCGACCTCGCCTTCGAGATGGTCGCGATAGCGCTCGCACCACGGCGGCGCAGGGCCGGGCAGGCGATACCGGGCGCGTGCCAGCGACTGCCCGGACAGCGATTGCAGGACACGTTCGACGATCACCAGCATCGCGTCGAAGACGAACCCGCGCGCCGGACCCAGATCGAGCGCCGTCGTGATGACGAGTTCGCCGCCGTCGCGGCGCGTGCGCCATTCGAAGTCGAGGGCGCGCGTGCGCAACGGCGCGTATCGGGCGATCGTCTTCAGGGCCGCCTCCAGCGTCTCGCTTGCGAACGCCGCGCTGCCGACCAGGCCGTGTGTATGGGTCTGCGCCGCGGCGCCGAGTTCGAGACCGAGCCAGGGCGTTGCCGTCGCGGCCATCGCCGCCGTCATCAGTTCGCGCGCGGGCGCCAGGGGCACCATCTCGTCCTCGTCGCCCGCAATGGCATGGGCATGCGTCAACGCCGGCGCATCGACGCCGCGCCGCGCGAGCACCGCGCCCAGCACGCGCAGATAGACCGGATGGAACGCGGGTGCAGCGCCGCCGGTCGACGGATCGCGACGCGCGCGGTCTGCGCGCATCGTGCTCAGTCCGCTTTCTTCACGACCGGATCCAGGAACACGATCAGGAAGGTTGCCACCGGTCCGAGCAGCAGCGAGATCAGCCACCAGTTCAGGCCGCTGCGACCCTTGCCCTGGGCCAGTCCGGCGTTGACCAGGGACAAGGTGCCCCAGCCGACGACATAGGAACCGTTGCTCATGTCCATCGTCCGCACTCCGCTGAAGAACCGCGGTGGATGATGCGCGGCAGGTGCGCGATCGGCAAGCGCCATTGGCAGGAAATGACGAATTCCTGGCGAATGCATCGGTGTTCCGTCGCCCTCGTTCCACGCACACTGGGGGCATCCCGCACTGCGAGTCCGCCATGAACGCCATTGTCGAGTCCGTTCCCTATCGCGATCGCAAGCGCAGCACCTGGCTGTTGTCGATGGCGGTGCCCCTGCTCGCCGCGGCCGGCCCGCTGCTGTACCTCGCGAGCGCGGAGGTCTGGACCCTGTGGTGGCCGGTGCTGCTGGTCTACATCGGCCTGCCCGTCGCCGATCTGATCGTCGGCGAGGACCGCAGCAATCCGCCGGAAGCGGCGATGGCCGAGCTCGACGCCGACCCGTATTACCGCGTCATC
Source organism: Ahniellaceae bacterium (assembly GCA_044229785.1). Classification (GTDB taxonomy): domain Bacteria; phylum Pseudomonadota; class Gammaproteobacteria; order Xanthomonadales; family Ahniellaceae; genus JADKHK01. The sequence goes on along the minus strand of JBGASK010000004.1, from coordinate 49,894 downwards.
GCCTGGATGATGGTGCCGCTGCTGTGGATCGCGTTCGTGTTTGCGGCCTGGTTCGTCGCGCGTCATGCATTGCCCTGGCATGGCGTGCTCGCGGTGACGGTCGCGACCGGGGTGGTCGGCGGCTTCTGCATCAACATCGGCCACGAACTCGGGCACAAGCGCGGTGCCTTCGAGCGCCGGCTGGCGAAACTGGTGCTCGCGCCGACGGGCTACGGCCACTTCCACGTCGAACACAACCGCGGCCATCACCGCGATGTCGCCACGCCGGACGACCCGGCCTCGTCGCGCATGGGCGAATCGATCTACGCATTCCTGCTGCGGGAAATGCCCGGTGCCTGGCGGCGCGCGTGGCGGCTCGAACGCGAACGCATGCAGGCGCTGGGCCGCTCGCGCTTCAGCCTGCACAACGACATCGTGCAGACCGCGCTGATCACGCTCGCCCTGTGGTCGGCGCTGATCGCATGGCTGGGCGCGGGCGTGCTGCCCTTCCTGATCGCGGCCTCGTTCTGGGCCAACTTCCAGCTGACGAGCGCCAACTACATCGAACACTACGGGATCGCCCGCAAGCGCCTGCCGAATGGTCGCCACGAACCCTGCAGACCCGAACATTCCTGGAACAGCAACCATCTGGTCTCGAACTGGGCACTGTTCCATCTGCAACGGCATTCCGACCATCACGCCAACGCGACCCGGCGCTACCAGTGCCTGCGCCATTTCGACGAAGCGCCGCAATTGCCGACCGGCTACTTCGGCATGTTCCTGCTGTCCTACGTGCCGCCGCTGTGGTTCCGGGTGATGGACCCGCGCCTGGTCGCGATGGTCGGCCGCGACCCCGAACGCATCAACTTCCAACCGGGCCGGCGCGAGCGACAGATGCGCGGACTCGGCTTGGGCGACGGGATCGGCGCGGGATAGGATCGCCCTTGCCGCCGCCATCGGCGCGGCGTCCGATGGAGACCCGGCGTGCAACCGAGCGACGAGCAAGGGCAGGAGATCGGGGCGGCGGATGAACGGCAGGGCGACGGGGAACGCGTGCGGCGCTACCTCGTCAGCGGCCACGCGCGTCGCGGCGAGCTGGTCGGACACTGGCGCAATCGGTCCGGCGACATCTGCGTGCTGGTGCTGTTCCAGCGCGAGCCGGTGCTGCGGTTCGAACTGGGCGTGTTTCCGGTCGAGGTCGGCCATTGGGGCCACCAACTGAACGGATGCAGCCTGGAACTTCCCGAAGTCGAAGCGGCGCTCGCGGGCCAGCGCGAGTTGCCGGGTGCCGACTTTGCATGCGATGACGGCGTCGCCGCGGCCCTGCGTGACCGACTCGCGGCGCTGCTTCCGCGGCCATCGTCGCCCGTGCCGGCGTCCGGAGTCCCGCATTGGCGCGCATCACGCACGCGCCTGTTCGCGCTTGCGGCCGGCGTGTTCGAAGACGAATTCCTGTATCTGCCGGAACCCATCGCGCAGGCGGTGTGGGATGGCGTGCTGGCCACGATCCCGGGCAACGCAGCGATGCAGGAGCACTGCGACGAATTGCCGCCGGGCACGCTGACCCTGGGCGTGGACAGCGAGCAGTTCAGGCGTGCGGCGGCACCGCTGTTGTGGATGCACTGTCTCGCACGTTGTGATGCACGCGCGATCACGATCGGATCGATCGACACGCTGTTCTCCGACCTCGCCGCAACCCGCGTCGAGGTATCGGCATGGACGACCGCGGTTGCGACGGCATGGCCACTGTGGCTCGCCGTGGTCGACGTCGGCGGCCGGCGCCGCGAACTGCTGCCGTGGTGGCTGCGCACCTGCGGCGCGCAGACCGACAACGCGATCGGGCTGCTGGCGCCGCATGACGTTCGTGCGCTGGCGCGTCGCGTCGATGTGTTGCTCGCCGCTTTGGCGGAGAAGGGCGTGCTGCGGCTGTCGGCCTACGACGTGAACGCGACCAGTGCCTTCGTGCATGCGGCCGCCGAGCAGGGCTGCTGGCTGGTCGGATGGGAGCCGGGCACCTGACCTGTCGTCGCCGCGCCGGTGCCGGAACATCGGCAGACCTCGGCCAAAGGCCGTTCGCGCCTGCAGTGAAAGCGCGATGGCATCGAATGCCTAGAGGCGCAAAGGCGGCGCGGCGTTCAGCACCGCGTCCAGCAGGCCCGGAAAACGGGCGTCGAGATCGTCGCGGCGGACGTGGTTCATGATCTGCGTGCCGACTTCGCGCGTGCCAAGCACGCCGGCCTCGCGCAGCACCTTGAAGTGGTGCGCCATCGTGCTCTTGGAGCGCTCGGGGCAACTGCAGGCGGCGCAGTTGACCTCGTCGTCGACGCGTTCCAGATACTGCACGATGCCGAGCCGGGTCGGATCGGCCAGCGCCGCCAGGACCTTTTCCAGCACCAGCTCGCGTCGCTTCGGCTCGGCCGCCACACGCGGGCGGGCGGCAGATCGGCGGGTCGGCTTGGCGCGGATGATCGGTGGCATGACGACAGGCAATGGCGATGTGCGACTGCATTGTTCCATGCTCTCCGTGCTTGCAACCAGTACATCCTTTGTTCGATACTCGTCGAACAATTGCCCGCCCGATCGGCGGCGGCCAGGGAGCGACGAATGAATTGGCGTGGATGGATGGTGCTGGCCGTGCTCGGCCTGGCGGCGTGTGGCGGCGGCAAGGGCGGCGGTGCGGGCATGCAGATGCCGCCGACGCCGGTGAACGTCGCGGCCGTGGTCGAACGCGATGTCGCCGAATGGGACGAATACACCGGCCGCACCGAAGCCATCGACGCCGTCGAGATCCGTCCGCGCGTCACCGGTTATCTGGCCGGCGTGCATTTCGCTGAAGGCGGTTCGGTCGCGAAGGGCGACCTGCTGTTCACCATCGACGATCGCGAATACCGCGCTGCCGAGGCGACTGCGCGCGCCGATGTGGCCCGTGCCGATTCGCGCGTGCAGCTGGCGCAGCAGGAAGCCGCCCGCGCCGACCGCCTGGTCAAGGCCAAGGCGATCTCGCAGGGCGAAGCCGAAGCCCGCCACGCCGAATTGAAGCAGGCCAAGGCCGACCAGCTCTCGGCCGCGGCGCGCCTGGACCAGGCCAGCCTCAACCTGTCGTTCACGCGGGTCACGGCGCCGATCGGCGGCCGCGCCGGCGCGGCCTTGATCAAGCCCGGCAACCTGGTCGCGCCGGGCGAATCGCTGCTGACCACGGTCGTGTCGATCGATCCGGTGCACGTGGTGTTCCAGGGCGATGAACGCGCCTACCTGCGTTATCAGGCGATGGCGCGTGCCGGCACCCGCCCGAGTTCGCGCGAGGCGCAGAATCCGGTGCGTGTCGGTCTGGCAAACGAAACCGGCTTCCCGCACGAGGGCCACATGGACTTCCTCGACAACGCGCTCGATCCGGCCACCGGCACCATCCGTGCGCGCGCGGTGCTCGCGAATCCGGGCGGCGTGTTCACGCCCGGCCTGTTCGCGCGCGTGCAACTGCTCGGTTCCGGCCAGCGCGCGGCCCTGCTGATCCACGACCAGGCGGTGTTGACCGATCAGGACCGCAAGTTCGTCTACGTGGTCGGCGCCAAGAACGCGGCCGAACGTCGCGACGTGACCCTCGGGGCCGCGGTCGAAGGCCTGCGCATCGTCGAATCCGGACTCAAGAGCGGCGACCGCGTCGTCGTCAACGGCATGAAGAAGATCTTCTTCCCGGGTGCGCCGCTGCAGCCCGTCGACGTGCCGATGGACGCCCCGAACACCATCGTCGAGGCGCCGGCCGCGGCGGCCAAGGGCAAGGGCTGAGCCCATGGCGCACTCCGATTTCTCCAAGATCTTCGTCGACCGGCCGATCCTGGCAGCGGTGTTGTCGCTGCTGGTGTTCCTGGCCGGCACGGTGGCGATCCCGAACCTGCCGATCAGCGAATACCCGGACGTGGTGCCGCCCTCGGTGCAAGTGACGGCGATCTATCCGGGCGCGAATCCGAAAACGATTGCCGACACCGTCGCGGCCCCGATCGAAGAAGCGGTCAACGGCGTCGAAGGCATGATCTACATGAAGTCGTCGGCCGGTTCCGACGGCACGATGATGCTCACGGTGACCTTCCGCAGCGGCGTCGACATCGACCTGGCCGCGATGCAGGTGCAGAATCGCGTCGCGCAGGCAGTGCCACGACTGCCCGAAGCGGTGCGCCAGCTCGGCGTGACGACGGTGAAGTCGTCGCCGAACATCACCATGGTCGTGCACCTCGTCTCCAAGGACGGCCGCTACGACGGGCTGTATCTGAGCAACTTCGCCAACCTGCGCGTCCGCGACGAACTCGCGCGCCTGCAGGGCGTCGGCCAGGCCCAGGCGTTCGGCGCCGGCGCCTATGCGATGCGCGTCTGGATCGATCCGGACAAGGTCGCGGCACGCGAACTGACCGCGACCGACGTGGTCAACGCCATCCGCGAACAGAACGTCCAGGTCTCGGCCGGCACCATCGGCGGGGCGCCGCATCCGGACAGCCCGATGCAGTTCTCGATCAACGCCCAAGGCCGCCTGAGCAGCCCCGAAGAATTCGGCGACATCGTGCTGAAAAGCGGCGGCCAGGGCGACATCACGCGGCTCAAGGACGTGGCGCGCGTCGAGCTCGGCGCGAACACGTACACGATCAATTCGCTGCTGAACAACAAGGAAGCGGCCGCGATCGTGATCTTCCAGGCGCCCGGAGCGAACACGATCGAGCTGTCGAACGCCGTGCGCGCGAAGATGGCCGAACTCGAACGCGGGTTCCCGGAAGGGGTCGAATGGGAAGTGGCCTACGATCCGACGGTGTTCGTGCGCCAGTCGATCGACTCGGTCGTGACGACCTTGCTTGAAGCGGTCGCGCTGGTCGTGCTCGTCGTCGTCGTGTTTCTGCAGACCTGGCGTGCGTCGATCATTCCGCTGCTCGCCGTGCCGGTATCGATCGTCGGCACGTTTGCGGTGCTGTGGCTGCTCGGCTACTCGATCAATGTGCTGACCCTGTTCGCACTGGTGCTCGCGATCGGCATCGTCGTCGACGACGCCATCGTCGTCGTCGAGAACGTCGAACGCCACATCCAGGACGGCATGACGCCGCGCGAGGCCGCGCACAAGGCGATGCAGGAAGTGTCCGGACCGATCATCGCGATCTCGCTGGTGCTGGCCAGCGTGTTCATCCCGCTCGCCTTCATCGGCGGCGTGTCGGGGCAGTTCTACAGCCAGTTCGCGGTGACGATCGCGGCGTCGGTGCTGATCTCGGCGTTCAATTCGTTGACGTTGTCGCCGGCGCTTGCCGCGGTCTTGCTGCAACCGCATGGTGCCCCGCGCGATGCCCCCGGACGCGTGTTGCATCGCCTGTTCGGACCGTTCTTCGACGGCTTCAATCGCCGCTTCGGCCGCGCCAGCGCGCGTTATTCGAATCGCATCGGCGGCACGATCGCGCGCGCGCCGCGATTGATCGTGCTGTACGTGTTCCTGATCGGACTGACCGTGCTCGCGTTCTCGCGGGTACAGGCCGGTTTCATCCCGCAGCAGGACAAGCAGTACCTGTTCGCCGTGGTGTTCCTGCCCGAAGGCGCGACCCTGCCGCGGACCGAAGCGGCGATAGAGCGCATGGGCGAGATGGCGCTGGCGACTCCGGGTGTCGCCGACGTCGTGCAGTTCCCGGGCCTCAATGGCGCGCACTTCGTCAACACCAGCAATACCGGCCTGATGTTCGTGGGCCTCAAGCCGCAGCACGAACGCGATATCACCGCGATCGAAATCAACAACATGTTGAACGGGAAATTCGCGTCGATCCAGGATGGCCTTGCGTTCTCGGCCACGCCGCCGCCGGTGCTCGGCCTCGGCAACTCGTCCGGCGTCGAAGCCTATGTGCAGGATCGCGCCGGGGCCGGCTACGGCGATCTCGACCAGCAGACGCAGGCGCTCGCCAATGCCTTGCGGGGTGCCGCCGGATTCGATCCGATGACGACCTATTCCAGCTTCCAGGCGAACGTGCCGCAACTCGACGCCCACGTCGATCGCGTCCGCGCAAAGGAGCAGGGACTCGCGTTGACCGACATCTACGCGGCGCTGCAGGTCTATCTCGGCTCGGCCTACGTGAACGACTTCAATCTGTTCGGACGCACCTACAGCGTCTACGCGCAGGCCGATGCGCCTTTCCGCGACGATGTCGCCGACATCGCCCGCATCAAGGTGCGCAATGCCGCCGGCGGCATGGTGCCGATCGGTTCGGTCGTCGACATCACGTCGAGCTTCGGACCCGATCCGGTCGTTCGCTACAACGGTTATCCGGCGGCCGACCTCACCGCCGGCATCAATCCGGCCGTGTTGTCGAGCCATCAGGCGATCGAGGCGATGCGCGGCCTCGCCGCGTCCGTCCTGCCCCAGGGCATGCAGGTCGAATGGACCGGCCTGACCTACCAGGAGGTGACGCAGGGGCGGATGGGCCTGCTGGTGTTCCCGATCTGCGTGCTGCTGGTCTATCTGGTGCTCGCGGCCTTGTACGAAAGCTGGTCGTTGCCGCTTTCGGTCATTCTGATCGTGCCGATGTGCATGCTGTCGGCGGTCGGCGGCATCTGGTTGTTGAATGCACTCGGCGGCACCGCGCTGGGCGCGTCGCTGGGGTTGGTCATGATCGACAACAACATCTTCACCCAGATCGGTCTGGTGGTGCTGATGGGCCTCGCCTGCAAGAACGCCATCCTGATCGTCGAGTTCGCCCGCGATCTCGAGGAACAGGGCCTTGGCATCGTCGATGCGGCGATCGAAGCCTGCCGCCTGCGCCTGCGTCCGATCCTGATGACCAGCTTCGCCTTCATCGCCGGCGTGCTGCCGCTGGTGTTCGCGCACGGCGCGGGCGAGGAAGTGCGCCATGTGATGGGCGTGACCGTGTTCGCCGGCATGCTCGGCGTGACCTTCTTCGGCCTGTTCTTCACGCCGGTGTTCTACGTCGTGATCCGCAAGTTCGCGACCCGCCACGACTCGACACCGCCGGAGACCACTCATGCGTAACGCCCTGCTCGGTCTCGCCGTCGCGTTCGCGCTGAGCGGCTGCATGCTCGGCCCCGATTACGTGCGCCCGGATTCGGTCGTGCCGGAACAGTTCGCGCATGCAGATGCCGCCGGCCTGCAACAAGGCGAGGTGCTCGCGCACTACTGGGACGCGTTCCCGGACGCGACGCTGAAGGCGCTCATCGACGACGCGCTGGCCGCGAACCACGATCTGCGCATCGCCCAGGCGCGGCTTGGCGAAACCCGCGCCAGCCGCCGCGCCGCGTTGAGCGATCTGTTCCCGGTCGTCACCGCCACCGGCAAGCGCGATCGCTCCAAGCGCTCGCCCGAGGAAATGCCGGGCGCGCCGGCCGACCAGTTGCGCGGCGATTTCTACGACGTCGGTTTCGACGCCAGCTGGGAGGTCAGTCTGTTCGGTCGCGGCATGCGCGGCGTGCAGGCCCAGAACGCGTTCCGCGACGCCGCCATCGCCAATCTGTGGGGCACGCAGGTTGCGGTCACCGCGGAAGTGGCGCGCAACTATTTCGAACTGCGCGGCTTGCAGGCGCGCCGCGACGTGGTGCTGAAGAATGCCGACGGCCAGAAGGCCGCGCTCGACATCGCCCGGGCCAGCGTCGATGCCGGTCGCAGCAGCGAACTCGACTTGCAGCGCGCGATCGCGCAATACGAAAGCACGCAGGCAGCGGTGCCGCGCATCGACACCGCGATCACGCGCACGTCCTATCGCATCGCGGTGCTGACCGGACGCACCCCGCAGGCGCTGCAAGAGCGTCTCGCCGCCGTCGAAGCCTTGCACACGCTGCCGGATCTGGTGCCGGTCGGCACGCCGGCCGATCTGCTGCGTCGTCGTCCCGACATCCTTGCGGCCGAACGCGAACTCGCCGGGCGCAGCGCGATGATCGGCTATCGATTGGCCGAACTGTTCCCGCGCGTCTTCTTCCTTGGCGGCGTCGGCACCGCGGCAACCGGCAGCGGCGATCTCGGCGACAGCGGCACCGGTCGCTGGAGCTTCGCGCCGCAACTGCAGTGGGCGGCCTTCGACCTGCCGCGGGTACTCGCGAACGTCGGCGTCGAACGCGCGCGCCACGAAGCGGCGATCGCGGGTTACGAACAGGCCGTGCTGCTCGCGCTGGAAGACGCCGACGGTGCATTGCGTGCGTACGAACAGAGTGCGATTGCGCGCGATCATCTCGAACGTGCGGCGGCCGCATCCGCGGAAGCCGCGCGGCTCGCACGCCTGCGTTACGAGAACGGCCTGACCGACTTCCTCAGCGTGCTCGACGCCGACCGCGCCCGCCTCGCCGCCGAAGACAGCCTGATCCAGGCGCATACCGAAGCCGCCACCAGCCTGATCGCCGTGTTCAAGGCGCTCGGCGGCGGTTGGGATGGGCCGCCGCCGGCCGATTGAACGCATCGCGCCGCACGCGGCGCTCCTACAATGCGGCACCCCGATTGAAGGTGCCGCATGCGCGATCCCCGTTACGACCTGTTGTTCGAGCCGGTGCGGATCGGTCCGGTGCGGACGAAGAATCGGTTCTATCAGGTGCCGCATTGCAACGGCATGGGCCATGCCTATCCGCAGACGCTGGCGCGCATGCGCGGCATCAAGGCCGAGGGCGGTTGGGGCGTGGTCGCGACCGAGGAAGTCGAGATTTCGCCGCTGTCGGAAATCGCGCCCCATCACGAAGGCCGGCTCTGGGACGAGACCGACATCCCGGCCCTGCGGCGCATGACCGACGCCGTGCACGAACACGGCGCGCTGGCCGCGATCGAACTGATGTTCAACGGCCATGCCACGCCGAACCGCTACAGCCGCGAGATTCCGATCGCGCCCTCGCACATCCCGGTGCGCGCCTACGATCCGATCCAGGCCCGCACAGCGACCAAACGCGACATCGCCAATGTGCGCCGCTGGCATCGCAATGCCGCGTTGCGCGCGCGTGATGCCGGCTTCGATCTCGTCTACGTCTACGCCGGCCACGACCTCGGCATGCCCCTGCATTTCCTGTCGCGGCGCACGAACCAGCGCAGCGACGAATACGGCGGTTCGCTGGAAAACCGCGCACGCCTGCTGCGCGAGCTGATCGAGGACACCAAGGATGCGGTCGGCGATCGCTGCGGCGTCGTGGTCCGACTCGCCGTCGATCAACTGCTTGGTCCCGACGGCCTGACCGCGGAGAACGAAGGCCGCGACGCGATCGCCCTGCTCGCCGAACTGCCCGACCTCTGGGACGTGAACATCGCCGACTGGAGCAACGACAGCCAGACTGCACGCTTCTCGGCCGAAGGTTTCCAGGAACCTTATCTGCGCGAACTGAAGGTGCTGACGACGAAGCCGGTGGTCGGTGTCGGTCGCTACACCTCGCCGGATGCAATGGTGCGGGTGATCAAGTCGGGCCTGATGGACCTGATCGGTGCCGCGCGTCCGTCGATCGCCGACCCGTTCCTGCCGAAGAAGATCGAGACCGGACAACTCGACGCGATCCGCGAATGCATCGGCTGCAACATCTGCGTCACCGGCGACAACTACAGCGTGCCGATTCGCTGCACCCAAAACCCCACCATGGGCGAGGAATGGCGGCGCGACTGGCATCCGGAACGCATCGCGCCGAAGCGCAGCCAGCGCAGCGTGCTCGTCGTCGGTGCCGGCCCGGCCGGACTGGAACTGACGCGCGCGCTCGGCCAGCGTGGTTACGAGGTGATGCTCTGCGATGCGGCCGATACCGCAGGCGGACGACTGCGCTTCGAAGCGAAACTGCCCGGCCTCGCGACCTGGCAACGGGTCGCCGACCATCGCCTGCTCGCGATCGCGAAGATGCCGAACGTGCAGCTCTTGCGCGGCGGTGCGGTGTCGGCCGACGATGCCCTCGCCTTCGGCGCATCCGCGATCTTCCTCGCCACCGGCGCGCATTGGCGCACGGACGGCGTCGGGCGCACGCATCGGCGATCGATCCTGGCCGAGGTGCAATCGCAGGTGCTGTCGCCCGACGCCGCCTTGCGCGGCGCCGCGGCGACCGGACCGCTGGTGATCTACGACGACGACCACTATGTGCTCGCCGGCGCGCTGGCCGAGCGATATGCCCGCGACGGCGTGACCGTGCATTACGTGACGCCCGCGGCGAAGGTCTCGGAGTGGACCGAACAGACGATGGAACAGTCGCGCGTTCAGCGCCGCCTGATCGAGCTCGGCGTGCAAATCCATGCGCAATGCGAGATCGCGGCGGCAAGCGCCGGAGGCGGCGATCTGCGCATCGAACTCGACGGCATCTACGGTGGGCCGAGCACGATCATCGAAGCGAAGACGCTGTTGCCGGTGACGATGCGCGATCCCGACGATGCGCTGTATCAGGCGCTGATGACGCGCGCGCCGGAATGGGCCGATGCCGGCGTGCGCGAAGTGCACTGTGTCGGCGATGTGTTCGCGCCCGGCACGGTGGCCGCTGCCGTGTATTCCGGCCACAAGGCCGCACGCGCCTTCGACGAACCCGAGGTCGACCTCGACGCGGTGCCGTTCAAGCGCGAACGCATCGCACTCGCCTGAGCCGGCGTCCTTCGGTCAGGGCGACGGCCAGCGATTGGCGCGCTCGGCGAATTCCTTCGAGCCGGCGCGCACCACGCAGAAGCGCTGGCCGGTCGGCGCCTGCATCACGCACCAGGTATGCACGCGCTTCACGACGCCCGCACCGAGCGCTTCGAGCCGCTTCACTTCCGCGTCGACATCGTCGGTCTCGATGTCGAGATGCACGCGGCTGTCGTGCTCGACCTTCTGCACCTCGACATGCAAGCGCTCGGCCGGATCGATCAGACGCACGTACTTCTCGCCTTCCTCGCCCGGCAGCGCCCGCACCGCCATGCCCAAGGCCGCGCCCCAGAATGCCGCGGCCTGCGGCAGGTCGTCGGTACGGCAATCGATGATGAATCCGGCAAGCTGGCTTCGATGCATGGTCACGGCTCAATGCACCCAGCGCCCGGCGCGGCGGCGGAGGACGGGTTTGGGTTGCGGGTCGGGGTTGGTGCCCTCGTCGGGGGTGGGTGGTTGTTCGCGCCAATATTGCTGGACGTCGGCGACGGCGCCGCCAACGGCGCGCAGCAGCTGTTCGCGTTCGTCGTCGTCGAGTTCGGCGAGCTGTTCGGTGGTGTCGGATTCGAACAGGCCTTCGTCGGCGGAGATGCGGATGATCGGATCGAGCAGGTCCATCAGCCGCGGATCGCCGCTCATGCGCGCTTCCCAGACCGGGCCGCGCAGGTCGATGCCGATGCTGAAACCTTCGCACCAGCCGACCGCGGCCAGGTCGGCGCCGCCGTCCTCGTCCTCGTATTCGCCGAAGATCGGTTCGTAGGTCAGCGCTTCCAGTTCCTGCACCACCGAGTTGTACAGACGCACCAGCAGGCTGAGGATGCGGTTGGCCTGATCGGCATCGTCGAAGCCGGTTTCCTCGTCGATCACATGCGGCAGCCATTCGCTGGCCGGCACCGGCTCCGGCCCGGCGACGACGGCCGACAACAACCCGTGCACGCCGTCCAGCATCAGGCCGTCCGGTCCCGGGTGCGCGACCAGATAGTCGTGCAACTCGTCGAGTTCGGCAGCGTCGAGTCCGTAGGGCGTGCTGTGCGACATCGCGGCTTCGTGCATTCGGTCACGTCCGGGCGGACGCGTTGCGTTGCAGTGTAGCGGCGCCGCCACCCTTGGACGACGCGCGCGCCGGCTGCACAATCGCGCGTCCCGCTGGAGAGTTCGATGCTGCTCGGTTCACCCCGCAAGACGCCCGGCCGCACGCTCGGTCCGGCCCTCATTGCCGTCACGCTGGCCATGCTGGTCGCATCCGGCATCCATCCGACCGATCGCCTGACCTGGTGGATGGAAGTGATCTGGGTCGTGCTCGGCCTGCCGCTGGTGCTGCTGGCGTGGTCGCGGTTCCCGCTGACGCGATTGCTGTGCGTGCTGCTCGTGATCCATGCCGGCATCCTTGTGCTTGGCGGGCACTACACGTATGCGAAGGTGCCGCTCGGCGACTGGGTGCGCGACTGGCTCGATCTGTCGCGCAACCACTACGACCGCCTCGGTCATTTCGCGCAGGGTTTCGTGCCGGCCATCCTGGCGCGCGAGTTGTTGTTGCGGAAAACGGGGCTGAAGCCGGGTGGCTGGCTGTTCTACCTGTGCCTGAGTTGCGCGCTCGCGTTCAGCGCCTTCTTCGAGATGATCGAGTGGTGGTCGGCAGTGATCATGGGCGGCAAGGCGGAAGCCTTCCTCGCCACCCAGGGCGACATCTGGGACACGCAGTGGGACATGTTCCTGGCGATGTGCGGCGCGATGCTGTCGCAACTGCTGCTGTCGCGACAACATGATCGCGAACTCGGCCTGAAACGATGACGCCGGAAATCCTGCACGTCGCCGCGCGCGACAGCGCAATGGCGGAACTGATCGTGCACCGGTCGACGCGGGGCGAGTTCCTGTACTGGCTGCCGGCGCTCGGGGTGACCGCACGCCACTACGCGCGTTTCGCCGAGTTGCTGGCGATCGAAGGCATCGGCCTCGCCCGTCACGAATGGCGCGGCGCCGGATCGAGCAGCCTGCGCGCGCGCCGCGGCATCGACTGGCGGTATCGCGACCTGCTCGCCGACATCCGCGACGGCATCGCCGCGTTGCGCGCGAAGCATCCCGATGCACGCGTGTGGATCGGCGGACACAGCCTGGGCGCCCAATTCGCGGCACTTGCTCTGGCCCGCGACCCCAGTCTGGCGGGTGTCGTCATCGTCGCCAGCGGCACGCCGTACTGGCGCAGTTTTCCGTGGTGGCAACAACCCTTGCTGCTGCTCGTGTTCACGTGGTTTCGATTGCTGGCAGACGTGTTCGGCTATTTCCCCGGCCGCCGCACCGCCTTCGCCGGCAACGAAGCGCGCTCGGTCATCCACGACTGGATCCGCAGCGGCCTTCGCGGTCGTTACCGCCACGCCTGGCCCGAAGGCGATCTTGACGCCGAACTGCGCACACGCACGCACCCGCTGCTTGCCATCCACCTCCGCGACGACCGCTTCGCCCCACCCTCATCCTTCAACGCCCTCGTCGCGCGCCTGCCGAACGCAAAAACGCAACGCCACCATCTGGTCCCGACGGATTTCGAGTCCGCCGTGGCCACGCATTTCTCGTGGATGAAAGATCCGGCACCCATCGCCGCGCGCATTCGCGAGTTCATTGTCGGCAACGGGTGACCCTTGCGAATGCACCTGCGGATCCCATGATGTCCCGGCGGTTGATCCCGCCACGTCGAGGACGGATAGACGACTGCACCGATCCAACCGTGATGATGCAAATCAGCATCAATCAGCTTGACGTGGGGGAGGAGTCCATAGACACGTGGTTAGACGGCCGCACGGCACTGAGCCTGCATGTAGTGCATTGCGATGAGCAGCTTTTCTTCAGTGCCCGGCGCCTCAAGTTCCACACCCGTGTCCGTTTCGACGCGCTGAAAAAGTTGCTCTCGGGAAATGCCGAGGTTCGCAGCAACGTGATTGCCGAACGAGCGCGCGTGCGATGCGCGGTGAGAGAGCGGTCGTGTTGAATCGAGCGCGGCGTTCTTGTGGGAAGACTTCGACATGCCGTCTAACGAAGCTGTAGAAGAACTGGCCCCGATCTTGCTCGCATGAACTGCGGCGATCAAGGAAAGGGTAATCGCGCGATACAAGTTTGCCGACTGGAGTCTGCGTCGCAAACGCGAAAGTGGGATGCCCCCATCTCATTCCGGCCGATGTTGAAGCCGGCCTCGACATCGACTTCTCGCGGATGAAACGCCCGACGCCGGTGATGTTGCGCGTTCATGCATTCATGGCGGCGAAGTGAGGTGGAATCCATACCACGCACCGCGCCCGCGCCCGTGCTGGTCGAGGTGCTTGCGCTCGACCAGATCGCGGAAATGTTGCTTCAAGGTGTTGCGGCTCGCGCCGGTCAGCTTGATGGCCTCGGCCATGGTGATGCGGCCGTGCTCACGAGCGAACTCGACGATCTGCAACGACAGCGCAGGCAACGCGGCCAACACGATCTGTTCGCGCTCGATCTTCTTCTCCAGCCGGCGCACCTGCTCGGCCAGCGAGCGCAGGAAGAACAGCAGCCACGGTTGCCAGTTCGGCGTGTCGGTGCGGATCGTTCCCTGCGTCTGCCGCAGCGCCAGGTAGTAGGCCTCCTTGTTCGCTTCCACCACGCTTTCCAGCGAACTGTACGGAACGTAGGCATAGCCGGCCTGGAGCAGCAGCATGGTCGTGAGCACGCGGCTCAAGCGCCCGTTGCCATCCTGGAACGGATGAATCTCCAGGAATACGACGACGAAGATGGCGATGGTCAGCAGAGGATGAAGCTGCGTCGGGTCGTGTGCCTTCGTGCGCTCGGCGTCGACCCATGTGACTAACTCGGCCATCAAGCGTGGCGTGTCGAACGGCGTCGCCGTCTCGAACACGATGCCGATCTGCACGCCGTTCTCGTCGAAGGCCGCGACGCTGTTCGAGCCCGCCTTGTAGTGGCCTCGGTGCCGTTCATCCTTCCGGCTGTGCTGCAGCAGGATCTGGTGGAACTGCTTGATGTGATTCTCGTTGAGCGGAATGTCCGCCCATGCCCGAAACATCAAGTCCATCAGTTCGGCGTAGCCGGCGACTTCCTGCGCGTCACGCGTCTCGAACTGCTGGATGGCGAGGTTGGACAGCAGGCGTTCGACCTCCCGGTCGCTGAGCTTGCTGCCTTCGATGCGTGTGGATGAACCGATGCTTTCGATGGTGGCCACGCGGCGCAGCGCCGAAAGCCGGTCCGGCGCCAACGTGCCCAGGGCGCGCCAAGCGCCCTTGAATTCATCGATCCGGGCGATGAGCGCCAGGATCTCAGGGGTGATCTGGAGGCTGTCGGTGCAGAGCATGACCCAATGGTACGCCCATTTACACCCATTCTTCGAGGGTGCAAATGGGCGTCAATGGGTGCATCAATGGCGCAAGCTCATGATTTGGCGCATCCGGCTTGGATCGGTCGAAGGAAGATGACCCCGCCGCGCGAGTCTCAGTTCGGTTCGTCGCTGATGGCGCGATAAGCGAAGGCGCCAAGTGCGGCGCCGACGATGGGAGCGACCCAGAACAGCCAGAGTTGGGCCAATGCCCAGTCGCCGACGAAGAGTGCAACGCCGGTGCTGCGTGCCGGATTCACCGAGGTGTTGGTCACCGGAATGCTGATGAGATGGATCAGGGTCAGGCACAGGCCGATGGCGATGGGTGCGAAGCCCGCGGGTGCGCGCTTGTCGGTGGCGCCGAGGATGACGAGCAGGAAGAACATCGTCATCACCACTTCGGTGACGAGCGCCGCCACCATCGAGTAGCCGCCGGGCGAGTGTTCGGCAAAGCCGTTCGAGGCGAAGCCTGCCGATACGTCGAAGCCGGGCGCGCCGCTGGCGATCACGTAGAGCACGCCGCCCGCGGCGATGCCGCCGAGCACCTGCGCGACGATGTAGGGCAACAGCTTGTCGGCGGGGAAACGACCGCCGGCCCAGAGCCCGACCGACACCGCAGGATTGAGATGACAGCCGGAAATGTGCCCGATCGCGTAGGCCATCGTCAGGACGGTGAGGCCGAAGGCGAACGATACGCCGAGCAAACCGATGCCGACCTCGGGAAACGCCGCGGCCAGCACCGCGCTGCCGCATCCGCCCAGCACCAACCAGAACGTCCCGAAAAACTCTGCGCCGTAAGCCTTCATCGGTGATCCTCCGCTCTTGAGTGAATGGCGATCACTGCGTGGCCGAACGATGCGGGCCGAAACCGTGATCGCGCCGAGTCTCGTCGTTGTGCCTCGGCGGGGTCAATACAATGAAATACGCGCAGATCGGCGTCGCCATGTGGACAGCGATACTGATTCTCGACGAGCAGACCGACCACGCGCTCGAACTCGGCCAGGAACGCTTCCGCGATGACCGGGCTGGCCTGCCTGGCGTAGTGCTCGGCGGCGTCGCCGAGCTCGGCTTCGGCATCCGAATGCAGCCAGCATTTCACGAAATACGCGACCGGGCGGTTCGCCTGGAACGTCGACGGCATGACGGTGTTCGTGCGTGATGTCGCGGCGCGCCTGATCAATGCAAGCGCTCATCCGCCCCGCGCTCGCGGTGCGGGAAGACGATGACGATGCCGCGGCGGGGGTCGTTGCGCGGGTCGTCGGGGCGGGTGGGGCCGTCCCAGATCGGGGTGACGTGGTCGGGGCTCGGGAGTTCGGTTTCGGCGCGCAGGCGTTCGGCTTCGCGTTCGAGTTCTTCCTCGATCTCCCACGAGTATTTGCGTCGTGGCGGAGCCGGGTCACGCTTGCGCAGCAGCACCGCGGCCAACACGCCGCCGATTGCACCGCTCAGGTGGTATTCCCAGGACACGCCGGGTTCGCGCGGCAGGATGGTGACGAGCATGCCGCCGAAGAAGGCGAAGGCGAGCAGGGCGGCAGCGATCGAGGTGCGATCGCGGCGGATCAGGCCGGACACGAAGACGAAGAACATCAGGCCATGGGTCACGCCGCTGGCGCCGATGTGGAAGGAGCTGCGCCCGATCAGCCAGGTGCCGAGGCCCGCGATCAGCCACAACAGCGGCACCGCAATGCGCGCGCTTTGCGGATAGCGATAGAGCGTCAAGGTGCCGAGGATGAACAGGCCGAAGCTGTTGCCGAGCAGATGTTCCAGCGAGCCGTGCAGCAGCGGCGCCGTGAGCACGCCCACCAGGAATTCGGGATCTCGCGGATGGATCGAGAATCCACGCAGGTCGAGATTGAAGCGATGTTCGGCCCACCACAACGCGGCCAAGCCGACGACGAACAGGGCGACGCCGATCAGCACGCGATGAAAGCGCTGCGCGTCGGCACGCAATTGGGCCGCAGTCGGCGGCGGCGGCGGGGTGAGATCGATCATGGCCTCAGGTGTGGGGTCGGCTTCGCGCCACGCAAGCCCGCTCCGGCCATCGCCCAAAGACAAAGGGCGGCCGCATCGCTGCGGCCGCCCTCGAGGTCATGGATGAAGGCGCCGCGACTCAGCGACGGCCCGGGAACGCCAGACCAATCACCAGCAGGGCCAGCAGGAGGACGCCGGCCAGGCTCAACGACGGGATCGGCGTGTTCGGGATGAAGGCGCCGACGGTCACGTTGAACGCGCAAGCGGCGGTGTTGGCCGCAGCGTCGGTCGCCGTGCAGGTGGTCGCCGTGGTGCCCACCGAGTACGGCGAACCGCTGGCCGGATTGCAGGCGGCGGTGGCGCCCGGACAGTTGTCCGACACCGTCGGCGCGGGATAGGTCACCGGCAGGGTCGCCTGGCCGGGGATCTGGTCCAACGCGATGTCGGCCGGGCAGATCACGACCGGCGCCTCGGCATCGTTGACCGTCACGCTGAAATTGCAGCTGAGGTTGCCCACGGCCGTCGTGCAGGTGACGGTGTTGGCGCCCACGCCGAAGGTCGAGCCGCTCGCGGCCACGCAGGTGACGGTGCCGCACGCGGCATCGGCGGTCGGTGCCGGATAGTTCACGATGGCACCGCAGGTGCCGGCCGCATTGCCGACCGTGACATTGGCCGGGCAGGTCAGGGTGGCGCAGCCGACGCCGGTGGTGACGTCCAGCGACCAGCTGTTCAACGTTCCGGTATCACCCGTCAGATCGTCGACGATGGTCAGCGTCCATACGCCGTTGGGATCTTCGCCCATGAACGCGGACAGGGCTTCTTCCACGACCAGCGGCGTCGCCGCGGTCAGGTTGACGTAGGCGTTATCGGTCGCCACGCCGTTGTTGGTCGTGTAGGGCACCTGGCCAGCCGGGTTGGCGTCGTCGTCCCAATTCGTGCCGTCAAAGACATTGTCGTTGCCGGCGCCATTGTCCGTGCTCAGCGTGACCACCGTCCCGGCCGGCGAGGTCAGGGTGATGTCCATGTCGGCGGCAAAGGTGTGCTGGATGGCCGTGGTGAGATCCAACGCGGTCAGCGATGTCCCGGCGCCGGAAACGGTGATCGTCGATGTGTTCGTGGCCACGTCGTTGATGGTCGTCGGCGTTGCATTGCTGAAGGTCGCCGTGGTGTTGATCGGCGCGATCGGCAGCGTGAACAGATCCAGCGTCCACGAATTCAGCGAACCGGTATCGCCCGACAAGTCATCGCTGATGGTGATGGTCCAGGTGCCGTTCGGGTCTTCGCCGCGGAAGGCGCCCAGGGCTTCTTCCGGCACCAGCGGCGTGGCGGTCGTGAGGTTTGCGTAGACGAAGTCCGTGGTCGGTGTGCCGCCCTGGTCGTCCCAGACGGTCCCGTCAAAGATGTTGTCGTTGCCGGCACCGTTGTCGGTCGTCAATGTGACCACCGTGCCGGCGGGCGAGGTGAGGGTGACGTCGAGGTCGGCCGCAAAGGTGTGCTGCAGGCCCGTCGTGACATCCACATCCCACAGATAGGTGCCGGCGCCGGCGATGGTGATCGTGGACGTGATCACGCCCACATCGGCCACTGCCGTCGGCGTGCTGTTGGTCGAGGTGGTCGTTCCGATCGTCATGCCCGTCGGCGCCGGGGGTGCCGCGCGCACGGCCTTGGCCGCGGCTGCGGCACGCGCGCCGGCTTCGTACATGCGGGTCGGATCATCGCCGCCCATCGAGGCCTGCAGCGCGTCGAACTGGGACTGGAGCTGGGTGTAACGCCCTTGCTCCGCGGTATTGCCGCGCAGCGCCTGCAGTTCCCCGGCAATGCCGCGCATCTGGGCGTACGTCGCGAGTTTGTCGATTTCGGCCGAAGCCGCGCCTGCGTACAGACCCAGACCGACGACGACGGCCCCGGCAAGCCGTGCAGTGATGAACTTCATGTCACTTCCCCAAGCGATGATGAATGGTTGGATTTGGTTGAAGAAACCGCCGTGGTCATGGCGCACGGATGGCCTCAATTGTGAAAGTTATCACATGTTTCCGGGATGGCCCAAAGGCAGGCGCCCAAAGAAAAAGGCCCGCGCCGGCTGCCCGGCGCGGGCGCAAGTCGACCGTGGCGGTCGAAGCAGCAACCGGAGAACCGGTGCGCGCAGTGTCCGCATCCGCGTCTCAGATCCCGAGACGCGGCATCGGGAGACTGCGCCGGTTGCCGCGATGCGGGTCTGCGCCTATGGTGGGTGCGATCGCGGCGGATCGGGTTCGATGGACACAGGCAAGGCCGACAAGGATGCAGTGCTGCGCGGTCTGCGCGTGTATCGCGCCAGTCGGCTGGAAGCCTTGCTGTCGCCGCTGGAAGCGCTGCTCGACGCGTGGCCGCCGGACGACGTGCTCGCGCCGCAGCGCGTGCTTGCGGCGCATCCCGGCATCCAGCGCTGGCTGACGCGCGAACTGGCCCTGCGCCGCGGTGCCGGCGACGTCGTCGCCAATCTCGCGGTGCAACTGCCGGGCAGCTGGCTGGACGAACAGATGCAGGCGCGACTGGGGACGCCGGCCGCGACCTTGACGCCGTATCGCCGCGACACCCTGCGCTGGGCGGTGCTGGGCGCGCTTGATGCGGTCGACGACATGCGGCTGCATCGTTACCTCGCCGGCGCCGACGCGCATCGGCGCTTCCTGCTGGCCGACCGCATCGCCGCGATCTATTCGCGTTATCTGGTCTATCGCCCGGATTGGCTGTCGGCGTGGGAGCAGGGCCGCGACAGCGTGCCGACGCGCCATTTCCTGGCGCCATTGTGGCGACAGCTGCGACGCGGACTCGCGGGCGAGCACCGCGGCGTGTTGCTGGCCAGGTTCGCACAGCAACGCCGCGCGACCGAACCCGAAACGCGCATCGAAGCGCCGCTGCACGTGTTCGGGCTCAGCCATCTGCCCGCCGGCGAATTCGCGGTGTTGTGCGCGGAAGCGCGGCATCGCCTGGTCTGTTTGTACTTCCCCGATCCCTGCGTGCAGTACTGGGCCGGCCTCGGCGACGATCACGCCCGCCTGGCACGCTTGCAGCACCTCGGCGCCGGCGACGCCGCCGAACGCGAACTGCAAACCCTGGGTCATCCGCTGCTCGCCGCCTGGGGACGACTTGGCCAGCACTTCGGACTGGCCTTGCTGGAGCAGGCGCAGGACCTCGTCGCCGACGTGCGCGACGGCGACGACGACGAAGCCGCCGCCGCGGTCGTCGACCGCCTGTCATGGCTGCAGCAGGGCATCCGCCTGTTGCGCAACGACCTGCCCGCACCCGTCGACACTGATCCGCTGCGCGACGCCAGCCTGCGCGTGCACGGCTGTCATACCCGCGTCCGCGAACTGGAAGTGCTGCGCGACGCCCTGCTCGATGCGCTCGCTGCCGATCCGGCGCTGAAACCCGGCGACATCGTCGTGATGGCGCCCGACATCGCTGCCTACGCGCCGCTGCTGCCGGCCATCTTCGGGCCGGCCGGACACGCCGAGTCCGACCTGCCCTGGCATTGTGCCGATCTGGCCCTGCGGCGCGCGCATCCGCTGTTCGACGCGTTCCTGGCGCTGCTGCAACTGCCGCGCTCGCGCATCGAGGCCGCGCAGGTGCTTGATCTGTTGCAGGTCGATGCGATCCGGCGCGCGCTGCGGCTCGACGACGACGGCTTCGACGCGCTGCGACGCTGGCTCGACGACGCCCGCGTCGCCTGGGGTCTGGACGCCCACGCGCGCGAACGCATGGGCCTGCCCGCCTATGCCGAACACAGCTTCGCCTGGGGTCTGGCGCGATTGGTCGCCGGTCACGTCTACGGCGACGATGTGCCCGAGGCGACCGCCGCGCACACCGGATTGTGGCCCGTGGCCGGAGTGCAGGGCGTGTCGGTGGCCGCGCTCGGCGCGCTCGATCGTTTGCTGTCGCAGATCGCCGCCTGGTGCGACGCCGCGCGCGGCACGTCCAGGGCCACGCAGTGGTGCACGCGCATGGAGGCCTTGCTCGCGAACCTGTTCGAGGCCGACCCCGGCGACGTGCACGAGAGCACGGCCCTGGCCGGCCTGCAGGCCACGATGCGGGCCTTGCGCGAACAGTTCCGCGCCGCCGGCGCGGATCCGGAACTTGCTCACGCCAGCATCTGCAGCCTGGTCGACGAAGCGCTGGTGCGCGTGCCGGAACGGCAGCCGTTCCTGCTCGGCGGCATCACCTTCTGCGGCATGGTCCCGCAACGCTCGATCCCGTTCCGCCTGATCGCCGTGCTCGGTCTGAACGACGGCGAGTTTCCGCGCATCGGCCACGACGACGGCCTCGACCTGATGCCGCGCCACGCCCGCATCGGCGACCGCGACACGCGCAACGACGATCGCTACCTGTTCCTCGAGACCGTGATGGCGGCGCGCACCCGCCTGCACCTGAGCTACCACCACGAAGGTGCGCAGGACGGCAAGCCGCGCAATCCGGCGGCGCCGCTGGCGGAACTGCTGGCCTGGCTGGCATCGCGCCTCGGCGACGCACGGCCGTGGTTCGTCGCACACCCGCTGCAACCCTTCGACGACGCCTGTTTCGATGGTCGCGATCCGCGCCTGTCGAGCTTCAGTCGCGAATACGCGGCGATGGTGCGCGTGCAGGACACCGACGCCGAACGCTTCGTCGCGCGCGAACGGCCGGCGCCAGGCAGCGACCACGCACATGTCGTGCCGCTGGCGCGCCTGCTGCGTTATTTCCGCGACCCCGCGGCCGATCTGCTGCGCGACCGCCTGAAGCTGCGTCTGGATGCACTCGATGCCGATCAGGCGGCGCAGCGCGAACCGCTGACGGCGACGCCCGACCCGCAGGCACGATTGCCGCAGCGGCTGCTGACGATGTTGCTGGCCCGCGGCGAATTCGCGGCGCCGGCGCAGGCGCCGGACTGGCTGCGGTTGTCCGGACAGTTGCCGGCCGGCGCGCTCGGGCGGCAGGCGTATCGGGCGATGGCCGACAAGGTCGACGCCCTGCTCCAGGTCGCCGCCGACGATCCGGATCTCGCCCGCGGCCTGCCGCCGCGCGCACCCGTTGCCATCGACCGCACGATCGGCGCCCACCGCGTGCAGGGCACGGTGGCGCGTGTCCACGCCGGTGCGCGCGGATGGCTGCTGTTCGATGCCTTTCCGGACAAGGCGATGGCCGATCTCGACTTTCGCGCGCGCTTGCCGCTGTTCATCGAATGGGCATTGCTGCGACTGGCATATCCCGAACAGCCGCTGCGCGTTTGCCTGCTGACGATGCCGAAGAAGGACAAGGCCCCGCGCTGGGACGCGCTGTTGAATGCGGTCGATCCCATCGCACGGCGCGACGATCTGCAGCGCCGCCTGTCGCGGCTGATCGCGCTGTGGCAGACCGCGGAACGGCAACCGCTCGCTTATCTGCCGAAGACGGCCTGGGCCGCCGCCACGCATGACGAGGACAAACGCGTCGCCGCCATGCATTCGGCCTGGACGTCGAGCTCGCATCGCACCGGCGAGCGCGACTACGCACCGGGCTACGCGCAATGGCTGGCGCGCGGCATCGATCCGGTCGATCCGCACGGCGCCGAAGCGCAGTCCCTGATCGCGACCGCGACGATGCTGCGCGACCTGATCGGTTTCGCCGACTTCGAGTCCGCGTCATGACCCGGGCCGCTTCCGATTGGCGCGACCTCGAACTCGATCCGCGCGCGGCCGCGCACCGGCGCATCCTGATCGAAGCGAGTGCCGGCACCGGCAAGACCTGGACGATCTCGGTGCTGTACCTGCGCCTGATCGTGGAACAGGGCCTGCGGCCTGAAGCCATCGTGGTGTCGACGTTCACCGAGGCCGCAGCGGCCGAACTGCGCGAACGCATTCGCGCGCGCCTGCAGTGGGCGCTGCGCTGGAGTGCCGGCGCCGTGCCCGCGTCGCCCGACGAGGTGGTCGTGCAATCGTGGCTCGACGCCGCGATCGAACAGGTGTCCGTCGCCGAGGTGCAGTGGCGGCTGCAATGCGCCCTGGCCGAACTCGAGCGCGCACCGATCGCGACCCTGCATGCCTTGTGCAAACGCGTGCTCAGCGAACAGGCGCTGGCGGCGGGCACATCGCTGCGCATCGGCGAACTGGTGTCCGACGAGGCCTTGCGCGACGAATTGTTCGACGACCTGACACGCTGGCTGGCGCACGCGGCCGGCGACGACGAACGCGGCGGACTGCCGGCGCTGGCGCGGATGGCGCCGGCCGCACGCGCGACACTGATGCGTGCGGCGCTGCAGCCCGGCGTGACCGTGCTCGGCGGCGATGTCGATGAGCTGTTCGCGTTGTTCGATGACGCCGAAGCACCGATGCGCTTGCGCGACTTCGCCGCGACCTTGCCGATGCAATCGCGAAAGACGGCGCTGCGCAAGCGCCTCGGCGAACTTGCAGACTGGGTCGCTGTTCGCAATCTGGCGGGCGAGGTCGACGACAAGCCGCTGCGCGACCTGCTGTCGGACACGTACTGGCGCGACCAGATCGATCCCGCTGGCGTCGATGCCGTACTCGCCGATCCGGTCGCGGCCTTCGCACGCCACGCCGCGAGCGTGCTGACGGAACGCGACGCCATCCTGTGCGCGCAGGGTGCGCGTCGCGTGTTGCCGATGCTTGCGGAGTGGCGCGCGTCGCGGCTGGCCGAGCGCGAACAATTCACCTTCGACGAGCTGATCGCGCGCGTGCATGTGGAGACCACGGCGCCGCGCGACGACGGCGATGCGCTGGCCGATCGCCTGCACGCACAATGGCCGGTCGCGCTGATCGACGAGTTCCAGGACACCGACGCACGGCAATGGGCAATCTTCGACGCCCTGCATCGCGACCGCGACGGCGCCGCGCGCGGCCTGCTGCTCCTGATCGGGGATCCGAAGCAGGCGGTCTACGGCTTCCGCGGCGGCGACATCGCCACCTATCTGCGGGCGGCGGCCACCACGACCCAGCGCCTGACCTTGGCCGTGAACCAGCGCGCCACGCACGATCTGGTCGCGGCGACCAATGCGCTGTACGCCGCCAGCACGAATCCGTTCGCGATGGACGACGACACCATCCGCTACGTGCCGGTGCGGGCCGCAGGCCGTGCCGATCGCAAACCCCTGCATCGCACCGATGCAGGCAGGACGGCCGCGCTGCAGCTGCATGTGCGCGATGGCGACGCGCTCGAACATTGCGCCGACCTGATCGCGGCCCAACTGGCGCCTGGCCGCTGGAAGCTTGGCGACCGCGCACTGGCGCCTGGCGACATCGCCGTGTTGCTGCCGCGCCGCGACGATATCGTCGATCTGCGCGAGCGCCTGCAGCGCCTTCGCATTCCCTGCGTCGGCGCCGGGCGCAACGACGTGTTCGCCTCGATCTGGGCGAACGAGTTGCGCGTCGTGCTGCACGCCCTCGCCGACCCTGCCGACGCCGGCGCCTTGCGTGCCGCGCTGGCGACACGGTTGTTCGCTGCGACCGACGCCGACCTGCGCCGGTACGCAGTCGACGACGCGGATTGGCGCGCGCAGATCGACCGCTTCGCGCAGTGGTCGGAGCATTGGCAACGGCATGGCGTGCTGCATGCCATCGACCGCATCATCGCCGCGAACGCGCCGCACCTGCTCGCGCGCGTCGACGGCGAGCGAGCGCTCACCGACCTGCGCCACCTCGGCGAACTGGCCCAGGCCGAGGCACACGTCCGGCCTGGCCGGCAGCAGTTGCTGGCGTGGTTCGCGAACCAGTGCGCGAGTGCCGGCGACGCGCAGGATGCGCGCGGCGGCGAACGCGAACTGCGCATCGAATCCGATGCCGGTCGCGTTCAGCTCATGACCCTGCACGCCAGCAAGGGCCTGGAGTTTCCGGTCGTGCTGCTGCCGTTGATGGACATGCACCGCGGGCGACGCGACGAGTTTCCGGTTTGGACCGATCCGGCACGCGGCACGCGTTGCGTCGACCTCGGCAGTGCGCGCCGCGCCGCGCATCGCGCATGCGCCGCCCGCGAGTCGGCCCGGGAACGGGCGCGCGTGCTGTATGTGGCGCTGACCCGGGCGCAACACGCCTGCCATCTGCTGTTGCCGGAGGACGACGCGTCGGCCGGCGCCGAAGGATCGGCCTGGGCCGGTCTGCTGCAGGGCATCGACCTGGCCCAACTCGGCGTCCGCTGTCCGCAGGTGGCCGTGATCGATGTCCGCGAGCGCGTCATGGCGCCGCTGCCGGTCGCCGATCTGCAGTCGCAGCGACAGGCGCGCAGCTGGCCAGCACGACGGCGGATCGATGCCGCTTACAGTTTTTCATCGCTGATGGCGCGCGCACATGCCTGGCGCGACGACGATGCGGCACGCGACGAACAGGCCTCCGGGATCGCGCCGGTCGGTGACGATCGCGACGCCAGCGAGCCGCGCCTCGGCGCATTGTCCGACTGGCGCGGCACCGAGTTCGGCAATGTAGTGCACGCCGTGTTCGAACATCGCTCGATCGGCCGGCCGATGCGCGAACAACGCGCCCTCGTGCACGAGCAGCTCGCACGCTCGGGGTTGCGTGTCGACGCGTCGACGCAGACGGCGCTGGTCGATGCGCTGATCGAACGCGTGCAGGCCACGCTCGATGCCGACCTCGGTCGCGGCCTGCGCCTCGGCGATCTCGACGAAGGCGCGCAACGCGCCGAGATGGATTTCCAGTTTCGTCTCGACGCGCTGGATATCGGCCGCCTGCGCGCGTTGTGCGAACGTTCCGGCGAAGCCGGACTCGTTCCCGACGGGCTGGGAGAGACCGAACTGCGCGGATTCCTCAGCGGCAAGATCGATCTGGTGCTCGTGCACGACGCGGCGGTGCATGTGCTCGACTACAAGAGCAACCATCTCGGCAATACCCTGGCGGACTACGACAACGAGGCATTGCAACGCGCGATGGGCGATCACGCCTATCGCTGGCAGGCGCTGCTGTATGCCGTCGCGGTGCGGCGATATCTGGCGCGCCGACAACGTGCCGATGCGCAGCCGTTGCGGCTCGGCGACGTCATCTATCTGTTCGTGCGTGCCGTCGGCCTCGCGCCCGGCAGCGGCGTGTGGCGGCACCGGTTCGCACCTGATTTTCTGGACGCGGTGGATGCCCTGTTCGCGACCTCGGCGGCGGAGGCAGGCTGATGCGCTTCGACTTCGCCTCTCCACCCACCGGCATCCATGAACCCGAATGGCGCGATGTCGATCATCTGCTTTATCGCTGGACAAGGGCGATCGGCGGCACGCACGAACTCGCACGCTGCGCTGCCCGGCTGAGCCTGGCCGAAAGCCGGGGACATACCGCGTTGCTGCTCGACAGCGCCGAGCTCGACGCCTGTCGCGCCTCGATCCTGGTCGGCGACGGCGTCGCGGTCACGCCCTTCGTGCTCGACGGCGACGACCGCTTCTACTTCTGGCGCACGCATGCGGCCGAAGTCGCCGTGGCCGATGCGCTGGCCGCACGCATCGGCCAAGGGACGCGCTCCCGCGCGGTCGATGTCGCCTTCGTCGACGTGCTGTTCGACGGCGACCTGCGCAGCGCCGCACAACGGCAGGCGGTCGCGACGGCACTGTCGCAACGGCTGATCGTGCTGACCGGCGGCCCCGGCACCGGCAAGACCACGGCGGTGTTGCGCATGCTGCTGGCCTTGCAACATCGCAGCGATGCGCCCCTTGCCATCCATCTCGCCGCACCCACCGGCAAGGCGGCGCAGCGACTGCATCAGGCCATCGTGCAGGGTCAGGTCGAATTGGCGGCGCGGCTCGATGCGTCGTGGCGTCCGGCGCTCGACGGGGCGGCGACGCTGTCGGCGAGCACCCTGCATCGACTGCTCGAATTCGACCCGCGCCACGGACGCTGGCGTCGCAACGTCGAGCAGCCGCTGGCGAGCGATGTCGTCGTCGTCGACGAAGCCTCGATGCTCGATCTGGACCAGATGCGCGCCTTGCTCGCGGCCTTGCCCGCGCATGCGCGCCTGATCCTCGTCGGCGATGCCGACCAGCTCGCATCGATCGCGGCCGGCGCGGTGTTGACCGACGCGGTGCAGGCCCTGGCAGCATCGAGTTCGCCCGCACTCGTTCGTCTCGAACACGTGTTCCGCGCCACGCCGGAACTCGGCGCCGCCCATGCCGCGATCCGGCAGGGCGATGCGGATGCGTTGCGCGCCACCTACCGCTCGGGCGTCGTCGATCAACAGCCGTTGCGCGATGCGCGGGCGTTGCGGCAGCGGTTGCTGCGCTGGTCCGAAACGCTTGTCGAGTTGTTGCGCGGTTGCGATGTGCAAGGCCGTCACGACGCCGGGCGCGCGGCCAAGACCTTGCAAACGATGCGACAGCGTCAACTGTTGTGCGCATTGCGCGAGTCCGCATTCGGTGTCGTTGCCGTCAATGCCGTGTTGCAGTCGGCGCTGGGTCGCGAATTCGGCATCGGCGAGCGCGCCTGGTTTCCCGGCCGCATCGTCATGATCACGCGCAACGACGATGCGCATGGCCTTTTCAACGGCGATGTCGGCATCGCGCTGCCGGATCAACAGGGTCGGCTCAAGGTCTGGTTCGACGGCGACGCTACGGTGCCGGCACGTGCCTTCGTGCCCGCCCTGCTGCCGGCGCACGAAACCGCATACGCCATCACCATCCACAAAAGCCAGGGTTCGGAGTACGCACATGTGGCGGTCCTGCTCCCGCCGTCCCCGGATGCGCCGATCCTGTCGCGGCAATTGCTCTATACCGCAGCCTCGCGCGCGAAGCGGTCGTTGTCGTTGTGGGCGAACGACGACGCGATCGAGGCCGCACTGGCGCGCCCGCTGGCGCGCTCCGGCGGCCTGCAAACGAAATTGCGCGTCGCGTTGCGCAAGACATCGTGACGCCCACGGTTTGCCATCGCGGCGCGTGTTAGCGTCGCCGCCTTCACGGGAACGACCATGGCCTTGCACCAAGCCACCGGCCGCTGGCAGATCGGTCTGCCGCTGGCCATCACCACCGCCGTGTTCTGGGCCACCTTGCCGATCGCGATTCGCCTCGTCATCGAACACATCGACGTGTGGACGCTGATCTGGTCGCGCTTCGTCGCGGCGGCGCTGATGCTGGCGCTGTGGACCGCATGGCGCGGCGGTTTCGCCCAGTTCCGCGGGCTGCCGCGCAGCGGCGGGTGGTTGCTGCTGCTCGCCGCGGTGATGCTGATCGGCAACTTCGTGGGTTACACCATCGGCTTGCACTACACCACGCCGGCGAATGCGCAGCTGCTGATTCAGGCCGCGCCGCTGCTGATGTCGATCGGCGGCATCGTCGTCTTCCGCGAGCGCTTCAATGCGTTGCAGTGGGCGGGCGTCGCCGCGGTGGCGATCGGACTCGGCCTGTTCGCGCTCGATCAATCCCGCCATTCCGCGGTGCCGACGGATCGTTATCTGCTCGGCGCCGCCATCGTGCTGGTCGCGGCCGTGGTCTGGGCGGTGTACGCGCTGGCGCAAAAGCAGATGCTGCAGCACCTCGGCTCGGGCGCGGTGATGATGGCGATCTATGCGATCTCCGCCGTGCTGCTGACGCCGTTCGCATCGCCCGCGCAGCTCGTCGGGCTCGACACCGTGCACACGATCGCGCTCGGTTACTGCCTGATCAATACCGTCGCCGCCTACGGCGCCTTCGCGGAAGCGCTGGCGCACTGGGAAGCGTCGCGCGTCGGCGTGGTGCTGGCGCTGACGCCGCTGCTCACCGTCGTCTCGGTCGAGATCGCGCACCGTTTGAATCCGGCGCTCGTTCCGCCGGAAACCATCACCGCACTCGGCTACGCCGGCGCCGCCGTGGTCGTGATCGGTTCTGCAGTCGCCAGCCTTTCGCGCAGGTAGCCGCCCTCCCGACTTCAAGATCGTTCAGAACGAATCCCTGACTGGAGCCCAGAACTCCGGTTCAATTCGATCGAGATCTTCCAACAGCGAGCGCCACACCAGTTGCGAGCCGTCGTATGAAAATCCGCCGCTGCCTGCATAGGTTTCGCACCACCGATGCACGTTACGCGCGCTACATCGTCCGATCCTCGACAGTTCTTCCACAGCAACCACGGGCCACTCCGACAGTCGCCGATTCAGCAACGACGGAAATGAGCCGGGAGCGGCCGGCGGGAGATTATCGGCGACAGCGCGCTCGATTCGAGGCGCGAGCTGTCGAGCTGTAGACAAGAGGCGCTTGGTTCGGTCGAGGACGAAGCGGCTGAACAACGATGCGTCGCCCGAAGCGAAGGCCGTGCTGTAGTCCGCACGGTCGCCGTCGTTTCGCGCACGAAACAACGCTAGCGCAGGCATCATCAGCAATCTCGGCAATCCGCAAGCCGCTGTCAAATGGGCGACGACCACTCGGGCCATTCGCCCATTTCCATCGGGAAACGGATGAATGAGCACGAGTTGCCGAAAGGCGACCAAGGCTGCGCCAGGATCTCCCTTGTGCTGCGCTACGAATGCACTCCAATCCGCAATCAGGTCTGGAACAGCGTCGGCGTCAACACAGAAGCAGAGATCGTTGACGCCGTCCGCTGCCACGCCGAACCTGACGCCGCCGGTTCGCCATGCTGCTCGTGTCCGACCGAGAAGGGTTTCGCGCCATTGCAACATCGTCTGACCATCGACAATGCCGTCAGCTGATGCGATCCGATCGATCGAGTCGATCCAATGCTGCTTCGACGGGTCTGCGCGGCGGCGAGCGGGAGACAGACGGACCATACAACTCGACGCGCAGTCGGACTTTGACAATATCGACAGAGCGAACCACCAACATGTTCGCTGGGCAATGTCAGGCAGACTTGTGAATTCGCCCGCCAATTCCCTCCAGGCCGCGCGGTGATCGGGTAGCCAGGCATTCTTGATCGGACTTGGCAATACGGTGACCCGACACGGTGCACCTGGCAGTCCGCCGAAAAAGGTTAGCGTCATGCGAACACCTCGAGCGATTCAATTGGCGTTCGCACGACTCCGCGGGTATACGCCGACTGGATCGTCCCCACCCGGGCGATTGAATGGGTTGGGCCGAGTCTCCACTCCCAACGGAGGGAGGCCTCTCAGTGCCCGCAGCCGCTGCATATTGGCGAACAAGGTCGCCACGTTTCCGGGCGTGAAGAGCAACTCCGCTGTCTTGATTTCCTTGCGAAGTCCAGTTTGCATGTGCAACGACGGTGAAAGCCAATCACCACGCAACGCGGCAAGTTGGTACAACTCTATGGCGCCTATCGTGTTTCCGCGCGCTTTCTGCGAATCGGCCAGCGCCAATATTGCCCAGATCGAACCAAGCATTGCCGATTCATTGAGGTTGCTTTGGCCTTCGACGATCTTGCCTTGGCGCAATTGCTTCTCGCCCAGCAATGCCATCGCTGCGAGATCGCCTCTCGCCGCCCTCTCCGCCAGTTCCAGTTCCGTCATTGCATCAAGCGCGTCAAGCTCTTCCTGCGTTGGATATCCATGCCTGTCCAGCCAGGCCGCCTCTTCCGGAGTACGAGCTTCCAGTTCGCCCGGATAGCGCTTCTTCTGGGAGGTGGGTGGTAGTGCCAGCGGCAATGAACCAGGCTCGGGCCGGAAACCAAGATGTACCGCTTCGATGGGTCGAGGCTTCAGGTAATAGGAGGGATTTGTTCGTCCTCCATCGCGCACCGCGAGTGTTTCGCCCCCGGCTTGCAGCGCATGCGTGTTCATCGCTTCGCTATTGGCATCCGATTGCTCACCTTCGTCCGAGTGGCCCGGAGCACTATCGCTGATATCGACTTGCCGAGTCGATTGTTGACTTGCCAGATACACGACCAGCACAAATGCCGACACGCCGAGCAATGTCATGGCTCGTTTCATTGGAGTTTCTCCTTGGTGAAGTACGCGACCACGTCACGCGCGATCGCGCACAGACAGTCCAAATCGATCACGAGCAATCGGATTCGTTCTCTCGTCGCTGATGCCATTGCCTACACTGCGCTTCTCGCTGAAGCTCCTGGAATCGCGAGCTAGCCCAGGGCAGTCGGACAGCGGCCGAGTAGCTTGTGACCTGACTGACGCAAGCGAGATATCCGGCATCCAATGGGACAATCCAATGGTACGGAAACTGTCGCTCACAGGTGAGCAGCAAGTTTCCATCAAATGCGTCGTCGCACCGATCTTTGTCGCCATTCAACTGGCTGTAGCAAACATCGTGAGCCACACAAGCATCCGCGACCGTTTGCGGTAGATATTGCGAGACCCAGCTCCCGTCGGGACCACAAGGTGGATCGGAGGGGGAGACCGCGAGTGGCGGATTCGAAGATGAGCACCCGTCGGGGAGCGAATTCAGATTTGTGCTTGTCCATTCCGCACATGTCAGTTGCTGGTATGAAGAAGCATATCCATCGGGAGTGAAGCTGCTCTCGTCGTCGTCGAACCCAATATCCGGGAAGTCTGGGAAGACCCTCGGCACCCATTGGTCTCGATCAATAGGCGATACCGGGACTTGTGGTCCTTGGGCACAAACGTCGCCAGCAGGAATGCCATCGCAGGCTGTCGTTGAATCCGACGCGCCGACTGTCGGGGACCAGGCGCTGATCAACAGTGCCAGTGCCGTTGCCAAACTCAATCCCCGCGAAACGGAAAATCCGCCAGCAGCTGCATTCAGAACATCGTTACCAAGAATCGCGTCCGAATCCAGACTCTCATCACGAACTAGAGGGAGCGAGGGAGCGAGGGAGCGAGGGAGCGAGGGAGCTTACTTCGTTCAGTTCCATTGGTTGAACCTCAACTGGAGCGGAAAACTAATGGAGTGCCCCCCGGCACCACTCCGCCCGTGTCACATTGCGTGACGTTCCGACACTATTGGAGCGGACACGGTTTGGCAAGCCGCTATTTCAGTCAAGACGAATCAGGCGCTCGCGAAGACGCGATACCGCGTGGCGCCGACCTGCAGCTGCGCACCGGGTGCAGGCACGATTGCGTCGGCATGGACCGGGAGATCGAGATCGAAGGGCGCGTCCTGGCCGGCGACCTGCACGCTCAGCACGTGTCGGTCCGCGCGTCGGCGCACCTGTTGCACGACGGCGTCGAGCCCGTCGTCGCGCGGGTCGAGGCGCAAGTCGTGCGGACGCACGGTAGTGGGTCAGTTTCAAATCCCTCCCTGGTCTGGCCTCGGAATGCCCCATGTGCCAAGCTTGATTCATGGGAAAGCGCATCCAACGACCGAGAGATTCTGTTGCCTTGGCCAAGTTGATAGGCGACATCGCTACTGGGCAAGTCGTGGACTCTGTGGACGACGGGAAGGATCCCAAGGCCGTCGACAGAGGCAAGCTTGGCGGTCAATTAGGTGGCCCTGCACGCGCAGAAAGCTTGTCCGCAAAGCGACGTAGCGAGATCGCCAAAAAGGCTGCCCTAGCTCGATGGACGAAGCGTAAGTAGTTCAGCATCCCAGATTGGTCGACGGACATCGCTTTCCTCTGCCTTCCATTTCGCCGAGTCGTGACCCTGATTCAGTTCACGCCGAGATCCAATGCAGCTGCCTCTTCAAGCAACTTGATCAATTCCTCTTGCTCTTGAGTCAGTGCGGGTGGCGATGGGCAGTTGACCAGCGTTTCGTCATGGAACCGGTTCTCGCCATCGTTGCGAACGACGAGCGACGAATATGCGGGTAGCCCGGCTGCATCGACATCGATGGACGCATTCGACCCGATCGGCGCGTAATAGACCGCTTGTTGTGCATCACCAAGAATCTGCCCACGTCGCCGTTGCGACGGCGTGTTGCACCACACATCCGCACCAGCAACGGGCTCGCCGGTGCAGTCCGTGGCTGTTGTCGACAGCGAAATCGCTTCGCGACCCGCCTGGCGAATCGCTCCCTTGGTCGTGAAGATACGATATTCGGCGCTCGGCGACGGAATCATTACTGGTTGTGCACGAAAAACGCGATTGCCGGCTGGCGCCGTCGTAATGATTCCGAGTCGAACGGCATCTGGCGGCGACGCGCCGACTGAATAGCGCAGAGCAGGAGCATTCGCATTGCGATATAGCAGCTTTGTCGTTGGGCTTCCGCCGCACAGGTGGAAGATGTCGGCAGCTCGTGTGGTGGTGCCGATGCTGCCTGGTGCCCAAGCTGTTCCCGTCCAGCGATGATCGCTGCCGTTGTACGCAGCGATAAACGTCGGTTCACGCACGTCCAGGCGTCCGACTGCAACGCCATCAGGTTCATCACCCAACTGGCCGCGATAGACGACTTGGATGAACAGGTCGGTCGCGTTGATCGGGATGGGATCGGCACCAAAATCGAAAACCTTGTCGACCCATGCTGGAGACGTTGCGCCGACCATGCCAGGCAACGCGTTGCCGCCCGAGATCGCGATCGGCGTCGAGACCGAGATCTCTTCGTAATCGGTACGCTCGGGCAGTGCGGCAGTACACGTCGGAACCGTGATCGGTGCCGGCGGCATCGCAGCGTAACCCTGAGTGCGTTGTCCGCTGAGATCGGTCTTGTAGCAAGCGTTTCGGTGGTATCGGGCGACGGCAACCAGTTGACCGTTGCTGGCGTTCTGCACCGAATGCGCGGCGCTGCCGGATTCGATGATCTCGGCAGTCGCATTGCGCACCTTCAATCGCACCTTTGTGAATCCAAAGATGGATTGGTCTGGGCGGCGCGGATAGCCGTCAACATCGACGCTGTGCGTCTCGCCTTGATTCACGACGGCAATCAGCGTCATGTCGGGAACCTCAACGTCGAGCTTTCCGCGGAAGAAGTAGTTGACCAGACCGGCGCTGTAGGCAATGGCTCTTGGGCCCAGCATGTCGGCCATCTGGGTGTAGTTGGCGAGAGATAGCACCACGCTTGATGTGGGGATTCCACGATAGGACCAGTAACTCATCGAAGCGATCGGCGCGCGTCCCTGTGCATCGCGACCGGTATCTGCGTAACCCGGCGCGACGACATCGGGCACAGGCCAGTACAAGGCGCGCAAATGCAGCGTGCCGAGTCCAGGAACGATGGTTGCAGCCATGTCGCCCTGAACGAGTTCGGGACCTCCCGGTACTGGCGGACTGAGATAGGCGCCAGCACCGTAGTCCTGCGAATAGAAACCGCGATTGGTGTAGTCGGCCAATCCTGCGCGACTATTGATTGCACCGCCGAGTCCGGCTGATGTCGTTGGGTCGCCGGCGTTTCGCGTCGTGAAGAACTTCCGAGCCAGTGTGAACGATGGAATCGGGTAGCTGCTGCTGGTGAATGGCGTAGGTGCCGGCGGCGGGGAGTATCCGGCTTCGGCGAACAAGTCCAGCCATTCCTGTTCTTCGCAAGCATTGGTCGCGATATAGGTATCCGTACCGCCTGCCTGCACGACAGTTCGGTTATAGACGTCAGTGACCCGGAAGTTCGAGAAGTTCTCGTAAGTGCGGTTGGCCACGTCCTGATTGAAGTTGCTCAGAAAGCCGCGGCACAGGTAGTTGTGGGCTTCGCCACGCACATGCTGGGGCTGGGCCATGTCCTGAAGCAGATGCGCCGTGTGGCCGAGCGAGATAAGCGCACCAGCCCACAACGACGCTCGAGCGCGGGCATCGGATTCGGAAACGCTCCGAGTGACGGGTCCGCTACTTTTGAATCGCAGCGCCAGGTCATAGTTGCGCACGGCGTCGGCATAGGAGAAGTGATTGTCCCGATCTGGATCTGGCGCAGGGCTGGCAGCGAAAGGGTCGGCTTGCCCCAATGCCCAAGGCAATGCACTTTGGGTAAATGCACCGTCCGATGTGTTCGTGACGGGGCTGTAGAAGTGGTGCGTAGGACGATCGATTTCGCCCCAAGGACTGGCATCAGGCGCATCGGCCGGGTCGTAGTAGTTCCCGCTAACCAGATCGTCCTCTCGGATTGCGCCGCGCATCAACCAAGCCGCTATTCGCAGCTCAGGCGTGTTACCCAACGAAGGCGGCGGCCCGATTCTCCCGGAGTATTCCGGGGGCATCAGCCGCTTTTCATAGCTGTCTGGGCATCGCGAGTAGACATCCGCATCGAATGCTTGCCCCTGCCAATCGCCAGCGGCATCTGGATAGGAATCGATTAGCGGCGAACCGATTCCCGGTAAACATGGCGTCTGCTCCCAAGGCATCCGGAACGGTTTCTGTAGTTCGAGCCGATCGAAGCCCAGTCGCCGCAATAGATCTGCGTCGGTGGTCAGCACAGAGCGTTCGTAGACGGTCTGTGTCATGCGGCCATGCGTATCGACTTCATAGGCGTGCGCCGAGGTAACCGCCGCAAGCAGCAATATCCATGTCCTCATATCACGGCTCCATGCTCTTGGTGGGTGCCTGCGTGTACGGGGCAAGCCAGTCACACAGTGCAATCCGTTCTTCGGGCCGAAGTGCTCTGTCTTCACTGTCCAACGCCTTGTAGGGCCCGCCGAGGTAGTCGGGAATGATCTTCAATGCGCGATTGAATGAATGCTCCTCGTCGTTCAGAAGCCACAGCGACTGATGTACGAAAATGCGAGACGAGGTGCGCTTGTAGTCGGCAGGAATCGTGTCCCACTGCGGATCGCATAGGTAGGTATAGGCGTGCATTGCGCGCTCATAGCTCAGCAGCCGCAGCGTCGCTTCGTCGAATCCCACATTGTCGGTGGTCGCGTACTTGCACATGGCGCCAACCCCGGGCGCCGATGCGTATGCCGGAAGGGTTCGTCGCGTCACCCAGAACTCTTTGCGGCCACCTTCGGCATACGGGTGCTGTCCCATGCCGTCCTTGATCAGCGCTGTCGAGTACTTCTTGTCGTAGTGCGTCGTCGTTCCGCCTTCATCGACATGCTTGTAGCCGAGCGCTTCCAGTCGCTTGAACCAGGCAGGGTAGGCATCGCGTTCGTAGTACTGAACATCGACGTTCGCGGTCGCGACATCGGTTTGCATACCCCAGAACTTGTACTGCAACGGCTGATAGTCGCGCTTGAACAGCGTGGGCGGCTGGCCACCGAAGCGCCAGCTGCCGTCCTTGGCCGTGGCTTCGAAAATACCGTCGGCATCCGTGCGACCGAGTACGGCCCCGACACAACGCCTCATGCCGCGCGAATCGGACTTGCCGTACCACAGGAAATTGATCCACACGCCTTCCAGCGGCTTGCCGCTGTCGGCATCAAAAATCTGCCAGCGAGCCTTCAATGGCGGATCCGATTCCCGCTGCTTGTCGTAGCAGATGCCGTTGACGCGCAGTTTGCAGTCGCTGTTGCTGCAGGCGGCAAGCGCCGGTAGCAGCAGGGCGATCAACCAGAACCAGTAACGCATGGGACTCTCCGTTTACATGCCGGTGATGCGCCAGACGCCGGTCGCATCCCTTGCCAACATCACTGGGAAGCCCAGGTACTCGCCGGGATTTGCGTCGTCGGGCACCGCCATGGTCAATTCGGCGCTGATGTCCGCGATTCTGCCCAGCGCGATGTCGCCGAGCCCTGTCGCAATCGTTGGCAGGTTGCCGCCGGCCGCGGTCCACATGGTCTGGTACTGGTTCCGCTTGTCGGTGGCGATGGTGTTCAACGCGCTCGCGATGTTGTTGGCCTGAAGCCGATGTTTCATCGCGTAGTACACCGTGCACAGCACCTCACGCGTGTAGGCGAGTTGGTGCATCTGGACGCGGAAGGTCGATTCGTGGACGACGGGCGGCGTCATCCCGTCGCCATCGTCGAAGGTCACGCGTGCACGAGCAAGATAGACGCCCGGAACAGCATAGTCGCGGGCGATGTTGGACGGGATGCTCGCGCTGTCCGAATCGAAGGTGGCGTCGCCGTCCAAGTCGATTTGAACGCGGGTGATCGTCGGTTGTCCGGGCGGTGGCGCGGCTTGGAGCGTGAACGGAATTCGCAGCGGCGCGAAATCGGCTGCGGTTACGCCGACGAATCGGACCGGGTTCGCCGCACTCGGGTTGTAATGGACGGTTCGCGAGACCGATTGGATCGCACCGTCCTGGGTGGTCGCCGTCACCGTGATCGTGTTCGCGCCCAGCGTCAACGGGATCAGTTGGCTGGTGTACTTCGTCGCGTTGTTGACGACAACCTTGCCATTCACCACGACGCCCGTATTTGGCGGCCCGGTAAGGCTGCCATAGACCTGTACGTTCGGCGCTGCGGTGACCAGGCCATCCGGAGGATAATCGACGACGACGGACAGGGGCGTGTTGTCGGGCGGCACTTCCGCATACTGCGGCTGCTCTCCGGTCTCGAAACCGGATTTGAGAAGCGTGAGCGTGATGCCACAGGACTCAGAGGCGAACAGCTCGCTGGATGGGGCAAGAGCCGCAACCACGGCAAGCAATAAGTTCCGTGCCGACGACTTGACCATCACCGCCTCCTTTCGATGTTCGATCCACCCTAGCACAGGCACGTTCCGCCCAAATTCCCCCATGTTCAATCGAGCCCTGTCAGTTCTGACATCTTGCTCGTCATGGAGAGAAATGATGTCGAACCTGCGGCGCGATTCGATCCGAATGCTTGAGCTTCTCAAGCATTCCTCCCATATTCATTGGCAATGAATCATGGGCATTTCCTCTCTGTTTCCTCTATCCACGAGTTCGATGGACTGTTACGATCCCCATGAATTCAATGAGGGCGGGCATGACCGATTTGGTGGATATTGAGCGCTATCGCAAGGAACTGGATGCCATCGAGAATGAATTCCAGCGTCTGAATGGTCGGCGAGATGCGTTGCGGCAGTTCCTTGCCGCCTACGCTGCTCTACAGGAAGAGCCTGCGGTGGGTGGCCAAACAGGGCAGCAGAAATCCAGATCATCTGCATCGCTGAGTCCGACAACCTTTTCCGCTACTGCAGCAGCGTCGGGCGGCCGCCCGGATTCGGCGCGGAAGCAGATTCTTCAAGCCGTGATCGATGTCCTGAAGGACGGCCGACCGCACCGCACTGCGGATCTCTTGGCAGAACTGACACGGCGTCAGGTCGACGTCGGTGGGAAGGATCGACAGCAGACAATTGCGCGGATTTTGAGCGGTAATCCGCTGTTCACTCCGGATCGCAAGCTTGGCTGGTCGTTGACCAGTTCCAAAAAGTGAACGCCCAGCCCCACGGCAATGGGGCTGGGCTTCGATCAGCGACGATGTCTTGAGAAAGAGGGGGCGTCCAACCACCCAACCCGAGCGCAGCGGGAATGCCTGCGAAAGGAGGATATCTTCGGTGAACAGCCACTACTGCTGCATAGCGTAAGAGGCCTCACCCGGTGGCGCTGAACCACCGGGTGACAGCCTCGCATAAATCCCTTTCTTGTTCAACTTCGCCAGCCTGAAGTCAATGGCATCGTTTCTTCGTGCCTGCGATGTTCATTGGCAATGAAGTCCGAGTTGAAACTGTTCTCAAGCATAAGGGTCATGTCCGGCTGGCATGAACAAACTGTCCATTCAAAAACGCGCTGCGGTTCTTGGCCTCATGGTTGAGGGCATGTCGATTCGGTCGATCTCGCGCACCACGGGCGCGAGCAAGAACACGATCGTCAAGCTCTTGGTCGAGGCCGGGAATGCGTTCCTGGACTACCAGGATCGAATGCTGAGAAACCTGCCTTGCAAGCGGATCCAATGCGACGAAATCTGGTCTTTCGTGTATGCCAAGGCCAAGAACGCACCTGCCTTGATGAAGGCCGCCGGCGAGGCCGGCGATGTGTGGACTTGGACTGCCATCTGCGCCGACACCAAGGTGATTCCGTGCTGGCACGTGGGCACGCGCGATGCCGACGCAGCACAAGCATTCATGACGGACCTGGCTGCGCGGCTCGCCAGCCGAGTACAACTCACGACTGACGGCAATAAGGCGTATCTGCAGGCCGTCGAGGATGTGTTCGGCGCGGGCATCGATTACGGGGTACTTATAAAGGTGTACGGCGCCCCTGATGGACGCGACAACGATCGGCGGTACAGCCCCGCCGAATGCACGGGCGTCCTGAAACAAGTCGTCACCGGCGCTCCGGACATGGCGCACCTATCGACGAGCTTCGTCGAGCGGCAGAACCTGACGATGCGCATGTCGATCCGCCGCTTCACGCGGTTGACAAACGCGTTCTCCAAGAAACTGGAGAACCATGTGTACGCAATCGCGATCTACATGATGCATTACAACTTCGTCCGCATTCACCAATCGCTGCGTGTGACACCGGCGATGGCGGCTGGAGTGACCCCGTATCTCCTCTCATTGGAGGACATGGTGAGGATCATCGACGAGCATCAGACCCGGAAGATTTCAAACTGACCCACTACCGGACGCACGAACAGCTGCGCCGGGCCATCCGCGAGCGGTTCCGGCAAGGCCCAGGACCGCGATTGGCCGTGGGGCCGGAAGCGGCCCTGGTCGACGCGACCGCGCAAGCGGTTCGAACGTCCGACGAAATCGAACACGAACGGTGTGGCCGGCTGTGCGTAGATCTCGTCCGGCGTGCCGATCTGTTCGATGCGTCCGCCATTCATCACGACGACGCGGTCGGCCAGTTCCAGCGCTTCGTCCTGGTCGTGGGTGACGAAGACCGTGGTGTAGCCGGTGGCGTCGTGAATTTCGCGCAGCCAGCGCCGCAGCTCGACGCGCACTTTCGCATCGAGCGCACCGAAAGGTTCGTCGAGCAGCAGCACGGTCGGATCGATCGCCATCGCGCGCGCCAGCGCCACGCGCTGCCGCTGTCCGCCGGACAACTGGTCGGGCAAACGATCGCGCAGGTCCGCGAGCTGCACGCGCGCCAGCAAGTCCAGCGCACGGCGTTCGATGTCGGCACGCGCCGGACGGTCGCGGCGCGGTCGGCAATTCAGTCCGAAGGCGACGTTGTCGAGCACCGACATGTGCCGGAACAAGGCGTAGTGCTGGAACACGAAGCCGACCCGGCGTTCCTGCACGCTGAGCGTGGTGGCGTCGCGCTCGCCGAAGCGGATGCGGCCGCCATTAACCGTTTCCAGTCCGGCGATGGCGCGCAGCAAGGTCGTCTTGCCGGAACCGGACGGCCCGAGCAGGGCGATCAGCTCGCCGGAACGGATGTCGAGATCGACGCCGCGCAGCGCGGGATATCGGCCGTAGTGTTTGTCGAGGTGCTGGATGCGGATCTGCATGGAAGGTTCCGGATCAGTGGCGCGTGCGCGCCGCAAGCTGGTGGCCATGACGCCACTCGAGCAAGGCCTTCAGGCCGAGGGTGATCAGCGCGAGGAAGGCGAGCAACGTCGCCACCGCGAAGGCCGAGACGAAGTCGTATTCGTTGTAGAGGATCTCGACGTGCAGCGGCAGCGTGTTGGTCAGGCCGCGGATGTGGCCCGAGACCACGCTGACCGCACCGAACTCGCCGATGGCACGCGCATTGCACAACAACACGCCGTAGAGCAGGCCGAAGCGGATGTTCGGCAGCGTGACGCGCAGGAAGGTCTGGAAGCCCGAGGCGCCGAGCGTGAGTGCGGCGAGTTCGTCGTCGCGGCCTTGTTCCTGCATCAACGGGATGAGTTCGCGCGCGACGAAGGGAAAGGTCACGAACACGGTGGCGAGCACCAGGCCCGGCACCGCGAAGATGATGCGGATGTCGTGTTCGATCAGCCACGGCCCGAACCAGCCCTGGGCGCCGAAGATCAGCACGTAGACCAGGCCCGACACCACCGGCGACACCGAGAACGGCAAGTCGATCAGAGTGACCAGAAAGGCCTTGCCGCGGAAGTCGTGTTTGCTGATCAGCCAGGCGGCACTGACGCCGAACACGAGGTTCAGCGGCACCGCGATGCCCGCGACCAGCAGGGTCAGTTTCAGCGCGGCCAGCGCATCGGGTTCGCGCAGCGCGCGCAGGTAGGCGTCGAGCCCGTGGCGCAAGGCTTCGACGAAGACCGCGGCCAATGGCAGCAGCAGGAAGAAGGCGATGAAGGCGAGCGCGGCGCCGATCAGCAGGCGGCGCAGCCAGCGCGGTTCGGTGGTCGGTGACGACGTCGATCGAGTCATGGTCTGCATCTCAGCGCGTGCGCCCGGCGCGGCGTGCCGCGAAGGCCTGCAGCAGGTTGATCGCGAACAACAACGCGAAGGACAGCAGCAACATCGCCGCGGCGACGGCGGTGGCGCCGGCGTAGTCGAATTCCTCCAGCTTGATGACGATCAGCAGCGGCGCGATTTCGGTGACGCGCGGCAGGTTGCCGGCAATGAAGATGACCGATCCATATTCGCCGACGCCGCGCGCAAAGGCCAGCGCGAAGCCGGTCAGCATGGCCGGATACAGCGTCGGCAACAGCACCTTGCGCAGCGTCTGCAGCCGGGTCGCGCCGAGCGTGGCCGCGGCTTCTTCCAGTTCGACGCGCGCTTCGGCCAGCACCGGCTGCAGCGTGCGCACGACGAAGGGCAGGCCGACGAACACCAGCGCCACGACGATGCCGAGCGGCGCATAGGCGACCTGGATGCCGAGCGGCGCCAGCCATTGTCCGACCCAGCCGTTGCCGGCATAGAGCGCGGTCAGGGCGATGCCGGCAACTGCGGTCGGCAACGCGAACGGCAGGTCGATCAGTCCATCGATCATGCGCCGCCCCGGAAACTCGTAACGCACCAGGACCCAAGCGACCAGGGTGCCGGCCAAGGCATTGAACGCACCGGCCACGAAGGCGGTGCCGAAGCTCAGCTGCAGCGCGGCAAGCACGCGCGCGTCGGTCCACACGCGCACGAGGCCATCGAAGCCGAGTTCGCTGGTCTTGATGAACACGCCGGCCAGCGGGATCAACACGATCAGGCTCAGCCAGGCCACGCTGTAGCCGAGCGTCAGGCCGAAGCCCGGCATCACGCGGCGGGCGCGCGAAGCCGGGGTCGGCGCATTCGTGGTCGTGTCGAGTTCCAGCACGGCGCTCATGGTCGCATCATCGCGGTGCGTAGATCTGGTCGAAGATGCCGCCGTCGGCGAAATGCTCGGCCTGGGCCTTGGCCCACGAACCGAACTCGCCGTCGATCGTCACCAGCGCCAGCTTCGGGAAGCGCGCGATGTCGGCCGCGGCGGCGTGTTGTGGTTCGCGCGGACGGTAGTAGTGCCTGGCGGCGAGACGCTGGCCTTCCGGCGCATACAGGAAGGCGAGATAGGCCTCGGCGACGGCACGCGTGCCGCGACGATCGACATTGCGGTCGACGATGGCAACCGGCGGTTCGGCCAGGATCGACAGCGAGGGCACGACGATTTCGAACTGGTCCGATCCGAGCTGCTGCTGTGCGAGAAAGGCCTCGTTTTCCCAGGCCAGCAGCACGTCGCCGATGCCGCG
Organism: Ahniellaceae bacterium; assembly: GCA_044229785.1. Classification (GTDB taxonomy): domain Bacteria; phylum Pseudomonadota; class Gammaproteobacteria; order Xanthomonadales; family Ahniellaceae; genus JADKHK01. Next base: position 7,868 of record JBGASK010000004.1, on the reverse strand, counting down.
CTGCGCAAAGGTCGTGGTCGAACCACGCGCGCCGGTGTCGAGCACCGGCACGTTGCGATACAGCGCCGTCAGGAAGGCCTTGGCCTTCTCGACATCGCCGCCGTTCCGGCGCAATGCATATGCGTAGGCGGCGAGATGATTCCAGCGCGCGCCGCCCGAGGTCTTCGGGTTCGGCGTGATCACCGCCACGCCGGGCTTGACCAGGTCGCCCCAGTCGCGGATGCCCTTCGGATTGCCCTTGCGCACCAGCAGCACGATGGTCGAGGTGTACGGCGCGCTGTTGCGCGGCAGGCGCTTCTGCCAGTCCGGGGGCAGCAACCTGGCCTTGTCGGCGATGGCATCGATGTCGAACGCGAGCGCCAGCGTGACGACATCGGCACCAAGCCCGTCGATGACGGCGCGTGCCTGCTTGCCGGAGCCGCCGTGCGAGGTCTGCACACGCACGGCGTCGCCGTGTTCGCGTTGCCATTGTGCGGCAAAGGCGGTGTTGACCTCGCGGTAGAACTCGCGGGTCGGGTCGTAGGACACGTTGAGCAGCTCGATGTCCTTCGCGACGACGGAGAACGAGGCGAGAGCGAGGGCGGCGAAGGCGATGCGTCGGATCAGGAGGTTCATGGCGGGATTCCTTGCAAGATGATCAGAACGCGACCTGGACGCGCGAGAAGAACGCGTTCTCGTCGGGACGATCGGCGCCGTTCGCAGCACCGCCGTCGAACTGTGTCCGAGTCAGGTTGAATTGAAGTTTCAGGTTCGATGTGAGCAGCCAGTTCAGGCCGATGCCGAGCGCTCGCGCCTGCGAGGCGACCACGGCCGGATCGGCGTAGCGCGGGAAGGCGTCGTCATCGACATCGAGTTCGCCGTAACGCCCGACCAGTTCGAACGCGCCCCAGCCGGGACCGCCGATTTCAAAGGGTTCGTTCGGCTTCACGATGCCCTTGTAGCCCGCGTCCTCGCCGGTCAGCACGTAACTTCCGGTGAACTGCCAGGCCTCGTGCTTGAGGTCGACGCGCGAATTCGCGGCGTTCGGCAGCAGCAGCTCCTGTTCCGACGTGATGTATTCGGCCTGCAGGCCGAGGGCGTTGCGGTAGTAGTACGCCTGCGGCGAAATGCGCCGGTGATCGCCGGCCGCGGACACCGCGGCGCGATAGTTGAAGAACACCTGCTGGCCGGGCGTGCGGTAGCGCGGCAGCAGCGCATTGCCGCTGCCGTCCTTTTCGCCGACCGTGGCGGCGATGCCGAAACCGAGTCCGGAGAGTGCATTCGCGTCGTTTTTCCACGGCTCGAAGAATACGCGGCCCTCGAACTCGGCGTTGTTGTCGACATCGTTCGCATTGGCATTGCGGCCGTCCGCCGCGCCGTTGAAGGCGCCGACGGCATAACTGATCTCGCCCTTGGCGAGTTCGCCGAAGACCTGTGCGCCGAGCTCGCGGCTCGGCGCCAGTTCGGTCGGGAAACCACGTTCGATCATCGTCAGCGCGTTCCACGAGGCCAGGCGTTCGAGGCCGACCGGGCCCTTGATCTTGCCGACGCGCAACGAGGCGCGCGGGTCGAACTTCACGTCGATGTAGGCGTCGATTAGGCTGGTGCTGTCTTCGGCCAGTTCCGGCGTGATGCGGAAGCCGACCAGCGCACCGAGCGCGCCTTCGAGCGAGGGCCGGATGCGGCGGAACAGGAAGCTGTCGCTGACCGCGGGCGTGTCGTCGAAGAAGGCGCGATGGTCGAACTGCAGGCCGCCGCGCAGCTTGAGCTCGAAGTCGCCTTTCTGATTCCTGATCGACAGGCCCTTGTCGTTGATCGCGACGACCGGAATGGACGGCGCCTTCGCGACGGCGTCTTCCTGCTGGATTTCGAGTTTGCGTTCGAGGATGCGCAGGCGCTGGTCCAGATCGCCGAGCGCCGTGCGGGCATCGGGATCGGGCGCACGCTCGCCAAGGCGCGTTTCGAGCTGGCGCAGACGTTCGCGCAGATCGGCGATGTCTGTGGCGTCGTCGGCGCGGGCAGTCGTGGCGGTCAGTACCAGCATCAGGGCAAGGCTCAATCGGGATCGGACGGGCATGTGGCCTCCAGGGCGTCGGTTTGGGCCACCTCCGGTCGTCCGGTCGGTGTGGTTCGGGCAGGGGTTCAGACGCGGACTTTTTCGGTCTTGGTGATCTGGACGATGCGCGACTGATGCACCACGACTTCGAGCGCGCCGTAGGGCAGTTCGCGCAGCGCCTCGATCACGGCGCGTTCTTCCGGGATCAGGCGCAGATACGACTCGCTGCGTGGCGGCAGCAATTCGGGTGCGCGTGAGGCGGTCATGGTCGGTCTCCTCGGTCGTGGCTCAGGCGGCAAGATCGCCGCGGATGGATTCGAGTTCGACCTGGTCGCGCAGGGTGCGGCGGTCGAGTACGTCGGAAATGGCGTTGCGCACGTCGGTCATCAGCAGGCGCGTGGCGCAGGACGCAGGATCGGGGCAGTCGCTGCAGGCGCGATAGGCGGTGAGGCTGGCGCAGCGGATCGGCGCCAGCGGGCCGTCGATGGTGCGGATGAGATCGCCGAGGCCGATCTGTTCCGGCGCCTTGGCGAGCTGGTGCCCGCCCTGCAGGCCGCGCTTGCTCGACACGTAACCGGCGCGGCGCAGTTCGGACAGGATCACTTCGAGGAAGCTCTCCGGCACCTGCGCCTGGTCGGCGAGTTGATGCGCCGGCAGCGGCTTGCCGCCATGGCGGGCGAGGGTGGAAAGCGCGCGCAGCGCGTATTTGGCTTTCATCGTGAGCATGGGCGAACGCTACAATTCCGATCTGTTCGGTCGGAAATTCCCGTGCCCCATCTGCTTATGCCCAAACGACATGCCGGGGCGCGACCGTGACCCGGCGGTCGTCGCCCCGCGTCGCCGTCATCGGCGCCGGTTTCAGTGCCCTGTCCCTGCTGAGTCTCTGGCGCGAACGCGGTGCGGCCATCGCCGGCATCGTCGTGTATGCCGATGCGCGCGAAGCCTGCACCGGCCTGGCCTATGCCGATTCGGCCGGACGGAGTCTGTTGAACACCCGCGCCGCCGACCTCGGCCTGAGTCCGTCGCAGGTTGGCGCCTTCGCCGACTGGCTCGGCCTGAGCGGGCCGGATCGCGACGGGTTTCGCACACGGGTGGAATACGGCGCCTATCTGCGCGCGCAGTGGGCGGACCTGTTGCAGGCGTCGCCGTTTCCCATCGAAGTGGTGGCGCGGCGCGCCGAATCGGTGCAACGCGCGGGCGCCGGCTTCATCGTCGGCGCCGGCGAGCGCCGCGATGGAGTCGACCAGGTCGTGCTCGCGAACGGGCCGCTGCCGGCCTTGCCGCTGCCGATGCTCGACGACGCGACGCGACGCAGTCCGCACTACGTCGACGATCCGTGGCGCAACGCCTGGTCGGACGGTCTCGCCGCCGACGCGTCGGTCGTGGTGCTCGGCACCGGCCTGAGCATGCTCGACCACGTGTTGCACCTGCGCGGTCGCGGCCATCGCGCACCGATCACGGCGATCTCGCGCCACGGCCTGCTGCCGCGTCCGCATCCGGACCAGCGGCTGCCGGCCGAACCGCTGCACGACGACGTGCGCTCGGCCTGGTCGCAGCGCTCGGTGCGCGCGCTGCTGCGCACGCTGCGCCGCGCTTGCGGGCAACGCGACGACTGGCATGCAGCGTTCGACGCCATCCGTCCGCACATCGCCGAGATCTGGCGCGCCTTGTCCGCTGCCGAGCAAAGCCGCTTCCTGCGCCACCTGCGCAGCTACTGGGAAGTGCATCGCCATCGCTGCGCACCGGAGCTCTGGCGCGAACAACAACGCTGGATCAAAGCGGGCGAACTGCGCATCGTCGCCGCCCGCCTGCTGCGCGTGCGGGTCGAGGGCGACGGGCTCGCGCTCGACCTGCGCCGCCAAGGCCAGGCGCAAGTCGACACCCTGAACGCGCAACGCCTGCTGCGCGCCACCGGCATCGACGGCCCGCTGCAACGCGGCGTCGATCCGCTGGTCGACAGCCTGATCGCACAGGGGCTCGTGCGCGCGCATCCGCTCGGCCTGGGTCTTCAAGTCGACGAACACAACCGCGTGCTCGATGTGCAGGGCCGGGCCGTGCCCGGCCTGTACGCCGTCGGCGCACTCGCGCGCGGCCTGCTGTGGGAAACCACGGCGATTCCGGAGCTGCGGCAACGCGCGGCGGTGGTGGCTGCGGCGATATCGTGACCGCCTCGCAACCACGGTGAACCCATGTCGCCCCTGAGCCGCCTGCCGGTGTTGTTCTGCATCGCGCTCTCGACCACGGCCCCGGCCGCCGACGAGACGCCACGGTTTGCCGGCACCTGGGCCGGCACGCTCGGCCGCAGCGAGATCCGGGCCTGCTTCAACGGCTATGGCCAGGCCGAGTATTACTACCTGCGTCATCGTCGCCCGCTGCGCCTGCAGGGCGAGGGCGACGAGGTCGAACAACGCGACGCCCAGCTGATGGCCGCACTCGCCGATGGCCGCATTCGCGTCAGCGAAGTGGGCGGGCCCGCGTTCGATCCAACGCCCCCGACCGGCCACTGGTCCCTGCACGCGGACGGCTCGGACACGTTGCTCGGCGAGTGGAGCGATCCGACCGGGCAGCGCGTGTTGCCGCTGCGCCTGCAGCGCGTGGCCGGGCCCGACGCATCCAGCGGCGAATGCGGCGCCGCCTATGACGCGCCGATCGCCGACGGCATTCGCATCACCCGTGACACGGCGACGTTCGCAGGCCGGTCCTACGAACTGTGGTCGACCGCCGATGCCGTCGCGATGGCACCCGCGCCCGATTCGCCCGGTGCCGCCGCGATCCGCGCCGCCAGCGAAGCTTGGCTGCGTGATCGTGCGGTGTTCGCATTCCAGTGCGAAGCCGGCCGCGGCATGGCCGGCGAACCCGTCGGCGCGAGCCTCGAACCAGTGGTATGGACCGACACCCTGCTGGTGCAACGCGACAGCCTGCCGGAGACCTACTGCGGCGGCGCCCACGGCGGCTTCTCGACCGACTACGTGGTCTGGGATCTGCAGCGCAGTGTCCGCATCGATGCCTGGTCGTGGATCCGCGGCGGCGAGTCGGCGATGCAGGGACCTCGGCACTACGATCTGGTGTTGGACGACAGCCCCTTCCGGAAGGCGCTCGAATCCCGCCACCCGCGCAACCTGGCCGACGACGAATGCCGCGAGGTCATCGCCCTGATGTCGGTTTCCGCGCCCTATCCGACCCGCGACGGCCTCGTCTTCCCAACCAGTTTCTTCCACGCCATGCGCGCCTGCGGCGACGACATCGTGCTGCCCTGGCGCGAGGCCGAACCCTTCCTCAACGAATCCGGTCGCGCATTGCAGCGCGCATTTTCCGAATGATGGAGGCCGTTGCGGCGGCGTTGGCCTGGGCCGCGGCTGCCTATCTGCTCGCCCTCGGCCTGTTGCTGCTGGTCTCGCCCGCACATGGCCGACGCTTCCTCGCCGGTTTCGCACAAACGGTATCGGCGCACTACCTCGAACTCGGCTTGCGCATCCTGGTCGGTGCCGCCTTCATCGCGCATGCGCCAAAGATGGCCACACCGACGTTGTTTGCCGCACTCGGCTGGGTGTTGATCGGCACCAGTCTCGTACTCGCGCTGATGCCCTGGCGCTGGCACGCCCGCATCGCGCAACGCAGCGTGGCGATGGCCACGCGATTCACCCTGCCGCTCGGACTCGCGTCGATCGCAATGGGCGCGGGGCTCGCGTTTGCGGTGCTCGCGGGAAGCGCTGGATGATCGCGACTGCTCAGCGCTGGCAGACCCGGCAGTAGAAACTTGCGCGTTGCGCGTCGCGGCGGGCGGTGATGGCGGTGCCGCAGCGCTTGCAGGGTTCGCCGTCGCGGCCGTAGACGAACAGTTCCTGTTCGAAATAGCCGGGTTCACCGTCGGGTTTGAGGAAATCGCGCAGCGTGGTGCCGCCGCGTTCGATGGCGTAGGCGAGGATGCGGCGGATGGCATCGGCCAGTTCGGCATAGTCGCGGCGCGTGACCTTGCCGGCCGCGCGCATCGGCCGCACGCCGGCGGCGAACAGGGCTTCGGCGACGTAGATGTTGCCGACGCCGACGACGATGCGCTGGTCCATCAGGAAAGCCTTCACCGGCGCGCTGCGGCCGCGACTTTGCGCGAACAGGTAGTCGCCGTCGAAGGCGTCGCCCAGGGGTTCGGGGCCGAGATCGCGCAGCAGTTCGTGCGTCGTGTCCGCCGGCTGCCAGAGCAGGCAGCCGAAACGGCGCGGATCGTTGAAGCGCAGCAGGCGGCCGTCGTCGAGGACGAGGTCGACATGGTCGTGCGCCCGTACCGGCACGTCGCCGTCGAGCACGCGCAACGACCCGGACATGCCGAGATGCACGACGGCCGCCCCGGGCGCACTGTGCAGCAACAGGTATTTCGCGCGCCGCGTCGTGTGCGACACGCGCTGGCCGACGAGAACGCGTTCGATCTCTCGTGCGATCGGCCAGCGCAGGTCGGGACGACGCAACACCGCGCGTGTCACGACGCGACCTTCGACATGCGGCGCGATGCCGCGGCGCGTGGTTTCGACTTCGGGCAACTCGGGCATGACGCATGTTAACCGTCCCGCGGCTTGCCCTGCGCGGGCCGGCGCGCGACAGTCGACGGCATGAAATGGGGCGCGGCGCGCGGGATCGGTCTGGGGCTGGTGGCTTGGCTGTGTGCCGGTGCGGCGACGGCAGCCCTGGTCACGAACCGCACGCGCCTCGACACGCTGGATGTCTATCGCGGGCTGCCGGCGAATTCGGTACGCGCGGTCTATCCGGACCGCGACGGCTTCGTCTGGGTCGGCACGCAGGACGGCCTGGCGCGTTACGACGGCGAACACATCGAGGTCTGGCGCCATCGTCGCGACGACCCGGGCACCCTGGCCGAGAACAACATCGTCGCGATCACCGAGGACGACCAGGGCCGCTTGTACGCGGCGCATCCGGTCGCCGGCATCAGCGTGCTCGATCGCAGCCGCCGCTTGATGACGCACTGGCGCGCGGCCGACCATGGGCTGGCATCCGATCGCATCGTCAACCTGCAACGCGCCGGCGACGGCCGCATCTGGGTGCTGTTCCACACCGGCGACGTGCAATGGCTGGATCGCGATCGCCAGCGCGCGGTGTCGGTGCCCGAGATCAATGGCCACGATCTCGGCGCCGTGCGTGCGATCGCGCCGGGGCCGGCGGGCGGATTGTGGCTGGCCTCGGAGACCGGCCTGTGGCGCTTCGAGACATCGACCCCGCAGATCCATCGCGACGCCCGGCTCGGCCCGGTGACGACCAGCCAGACCCGCGTCCTGCTCGAAGACGGGTCCGGCACCTTGTGGATCGGTGCCGGCGACGGCTTGTGGCGTCTCGCCCGCGATGGCACGCGGCGCATCGATCTGCCCTTCGCCACGCCCGAGGACGCCGACCGCCCGGATATCGAAAGCCTGCTGCTGGACCGCACCAACCGATTGTGGATCGGCACCCGCCGCGGCGCCTTCCTGTACGACCGCGCACGCCAGCAGGTGGTGGAACGCCTCGATCACGATGCCGCCGATCGGCAAAGCCTCGGCAGCAGTCGCGTCACCACGCTGGCCCAGGGCCGCGACGGCGTGATCTGGCTCGGCACCTGGATCGGCGGCCTGTCCTCGCACGACCCCAGCGCCGCGATGATCCGCACCCTGCGCCATCAGGACGGCGACCGCAGTTCCCTGCCGGCCGACGCCGTGGTCGCCATCGAACCTGCAGCGGACGGCAGCCTGTGGATCGCCCTCGGCGAATCCGCCGGGCTGGTGCGAATCGACCCCGAACGCGGCGTGTTGCAGCGCTACGCCTATCGCCGCGACGCCGGGCACGGGCTGTCCAG
>JBGASK010000074.1:0-16306 GCA_044229785.1 Ahniellaceae bacterium | reverse complement strand
TGCCCCAGCCGAGCAGGCTGGCCGCACCGTAGGGCGCAAGATTCGCCGGCAACAGGAACACGCCGGAGCCGATCATGCTGCCGACGACCAGGGCGACCGCAGACCAGAAGCCCATGACCCGGGCCGGCGCGGCGCCCGACATCAGCGCACGCCTGCCGCGCGGTATGCGGCGCGTACCTGCTCGTGGAAATGGAACAGCGCGTTTTCGCGTTTCGGATTCAGCCGCCCCGGCACGTAGCGACCGCAGGTCAGGGCCTGTTGCACGCGGGTGCAGATCTCCGCGTCCTCGGCCTGGACTTCGTCGCTGAAGCGCTGGTCCTGTTCGCGCAGCGCAATGGCTTCCGGCGACGCACCGGGCGGGTAGAAGAAATCGAAGTCGACGCGGCACTGGTCGATCGCGACCGGAACGATCCGGTTCGTCTGCAACCGGTCCGGCAGGATGTTCAGCATCAGGTTCGGCCAGATGTAGAAATACAGTGCGACGCCGCTGCCGTAGAAATTGCCTTCGCCTTCCATCGGGCTGTACTGCAGCGAATGCCAGCCCGCGGTTTCCGTGACATAGCTGCGGTAGTCGAGCAGCTTGTTCAGGGCCGGATGCACGTGCGGGACGTGGTAGCCCTCAAGGTAATTGTCGGCGTAGACCTTCCAGTTGCAATGCACCGGATAGGGCGTTTTCTTCTCGAACCGATAGTGCGAGAAATCGCGGTCGCCGAGATGCCTTTCGGTGCCGGCCAGCAGTTCGGACAAGGGCATCGCCGGATCGAGCGCAGCGAAGACCAGGCCGCGCCAGGTCTCGACCGCGATCGGGGTCAGCCGGATTGCGCCGATGTCGAATTCCGCCGCATCCTGCATCTCGGTCGCCGCCTTGAGCGCGCCGTCGAGGCCATAGGTCCAGCCGTGGTAGCGACAGCGCAGGGCCTTGGCGCCGCGGCCGTCGCAGGTGGCCAGCGGGCCGGCGCGATGCCTGCAGACATTGATGAAGCCGCGCAGCACGTCGTCGGTGCCGCGCACGATCAGGATCGGCGTGTCGGCGATTTCGGCGACGACGTGGTCGCCGCCCCCCGAGAGCTGCGATACCCCCGCGATCAGCTGCCAGCTGCGCGCGAAGACCTGCTCGCGTTCGACGGCGGCGATCTCGGCGCTGCCGTAGAAGCGCGCGGCCAGCGCTGTGCTGGCCGCGAGGGTCTGTGCGGCGAGATCGGCGGCGCTCATGCGATCGGCTGGCGCGCCATCGCTTGCAGGCGGGTATCCAGGATGTCCTGGGTGTAGCCGAGGCCGGCCGTCACCTGTTCCAGGAACTCGCGCTCGCGCGGACGGACGCGGCCGTCGGAGCCGGCCAGCTTGAGCAGGGTTTCGTAGAGCCGGCCGACTTCCGCCGAACCGGCCGGGTGCACCGACAGGAAGCGCTCGAGTTCGACCGCGATGTCGATCTGGCGGGCCTTGCCGCGATTCATCGCGTCGACCGCGATCTTGCGCGCGGCGAGCGAGAGGTTCATGTCGTCCATCAGGTTGTTCAGGAAGGCGGCTTCGTCGTCGGTGACGATGCTGTCGGCCCGAGCGAGATAACCGAGCAGGCCGAAGACCACCTGCAGGGTGACCTGCTGGTTTTCGTCGATCTTGCCGCTCGAGAAAATTTCTCCGAGCGCCAGTTTGATGTCCTTCAACAAGCCGCTTGCCATGTCCGTCTCCGCACTGTCGGGAAGCCCGATGGTGCGCCGGTTCGCGCGTTCTGAAAAGGGGGCCACGGGCCGCGATCCGGCGCCGCGCCGCGGCCCCGGTCGGTTCGATGAACGATGCAGTTGCCACGCCGCCGCCGATTTCTGCTAGGGTGCGCGCGCTGTGTGTGTTCGGATGACCTGAAAACGCATCCGCCCAGCGGCCGCTTCGCCTAGTTGATCCTCGATCTGCATGACGAATCGCCCTCGGTTTTGGGCATTTCCAGCAAGTCGGCAGTCCTTTCGATTGCCTGGTCTATATTTCTTTGATTTGGAGTTTTCGTTATGTCAGCAGATCGTCAGATCGGTACCGTCAAGTGGTTCAACGAAGCCAAGGGCTTCGGCTTCATCGCCCGCGACAGCGGCCCGGACGTGTTCGTGCACTTCCGCGCCATCCAGGGCACGGGTTTCAAGACCCTGCAGGAAGGCCAGAAGGTCAGCTTCAAGGTCGTGCAGGGCCAGAAGGGCCTGCAGGCCGATCAGGTCATGCCGGCCTGATTTCAACCCGCAACGGTTGAAGCAAAAGACACCGGGAGCGATCCCGGTGTCTTTTTTTGTGCGCGGGGAAAAGCAAGGAAAACGCCCGGCGCGAGGGCCGGGCGTCGGGTCGATCGAAAACGGACCGTCGCGATCAGTTCTGCGCCGGCGTGTTTTCCGAGAAGTACTCGTGGTTGTCGGCGTTGTCGAGCGCGTTGTCCGGATTGCTGATGGCGAGGCTCTTGGCGCCGGCCTGACCATAGACGTGGTCGTCGGTGCCGGCCACCGCATTGAAGTGGCTCATCTCGTGGATCAGCGTGCCGGCGCGGGAATCGGTGCCGGTGTTCGGTGCCGACCAGAACGCCTTGCAGACGTAGATCTTGTAGGGCTGGGTCGGATAGACGTAGGCGTAGTAGGTCTTCTTGCAGCCGCAGTCGACGGTGATCGGCTTGGTCGCGAACGCGGCCTGGATGGCGTCGAAGTGATTGGTGCCGGTGGTGTAGCGCGCCGGGGTGGCTGCGCCGAACCAGGTGGTGTAACGCGCCGAGATGCTGGTCGCCGAGTGCGAGCCGAAATACGTCTTCGCATTGGCCGCGTAGGCATCGGCCGAATTCAGCGCGGTCACGATCTGCGACTGCTGCGTCGTGGTGCACTTGGTGAACGTCGGCGTCACGCCCAAGGCCTTCACGCCAAGGCCGAAGTAAGGGTCCATGTCGGCCCGTTGCGGCAGGAACTGGTCGTTGCCGTCGACCCACATCACCGTCGGCGTGGTGTTGACGCGTTTGGCCGTGCCGGTGTTGTCGAACAGGAATTCGTCATAACGCACTTCGTACCGGCCGGTCTTCGCGAAGTCGTAGTAGGCCGACAGATCAAGGTCGATGGACTTCGATTCGCCCGGGCGCAGCGTCATGTAGTCGCGTGCGTTCGGTTCGCCGCGCTTGATCATTCGGCCGGTGTAGGCCACCTTGTCGCCGCCCACCTGGATCGAGAACAGGTTGGCATCGATGCCGTAGAACGGGGTCTGGTACTTCAGGATGCGCACCGCCTTGTCGGTCGGATTGCTCATCGTGAAGCGCACGGAGCCGGCGTATTCGCCTGCCGCCTTGGCCTGCATCGGCATCATCTGCACCTGCAACGACGAGGCCGCCGCCAGCGCAGAGGTGGTGGAGAGAGCAAGCACGGTCGTGCCCAGCGCGAAGGCGCTCCTGAAATTCATCGTCGATCCCCTGTGGTTGGCGTGGCGGCCTGTTCGGGCCGGCATCGAAACTACGAAGCGGATCACGAGGTTGCAAGAAATTTCGATGCTGCGCTGCCGCAGTACGTCAGCGCATCGCCACGGGTTAGGAAGGCGGGTTCCACAGGGCCGTCAGGGCCGCTTCGATGCGTGCGTCGAAGCCGCTGCGTTGCACGAGACCGGTGCCCGGCAGCGCCAGCCATTCTCGCCACAGCGCGGCCACGCCATCGTTGCGACCCGATGCGCCGCCGCCCAGCTTGTCGGCCAGTCGCGCCATCTGCAATGCGCGCCGCCGGTCGCGCCAGGCATCGGGCGAGGGCAGGCCGGCTGCGAGTTCGGCGCGGATCGCGAGTTCGGCCAGCAGTTCCGTATCGGCCAGGGCTTCCGCCAGGGCACCACGTCGCGCTGCATCATCCAGCGCCGAGCGCACTATCGCCACGCGCTGCGCCAGTTCGGTCGCAGTCGACAGCGATTGCAGGTCGGCATCGATGTCGTCTCTGTTTGCCGCATCGACGATCCGTTGCTCGATCAGCGCCAATCGTCCGGCCTGTTCACGCACGAGTCGCCGTTGTGCCTGTACCTGATCGGCACGAAGCATCGCGACACGACGCTCGATCTTCGCGTGAACGCGATCGAACGCCAGATCGTCGTCGCGACTGCGCGGCAGTGCCTGGAACTGCTGGCGCAGATCGCTGGCCTGATGGCGCAGCGCATCGGCACTCTGGTCGGCATCGACCAGTGCCTCGAGCGCGGCCAGCGTATCGGCGACGGCCTGCTGCTGCGCCTGGCGTTCGCCGCGTTCGCGGTCGTGTTCGGCGCGGTCGCGCTCGAACACCGGATCGATCAGCGCGCGCAATTCGTTCCACAACGCGTCTTCGGTCTTGCGCTGGCCGCGCGGCAAGGCTTTCCACTGCGGCATCGCGGACTTGGCGAGATTGACCTGTTCGCGCACGTCCGCGGCGGCAAGCTGGCGGCGCAGTTGCGCGATCAGCTTCTGTTTCGCCTCGCTCGCACCGCTGTTGAAGGCTTCGATGCGTGCATGCACGTCGTCGGCCAGGCGCTTGCGGCGCGCACCGGCGTCGCGGCGGTCGCTGCCGATCAGCTCCGCGACCTGCGCACCCGCTTCATTCAACTTGCTGCGCCACTCGAGCAATTGCGGCAGCGCGAGTTCGACGTCGGCCAGCGCGGCTTCGGCGGCATCGAGGAATTCGGCGACGGCGCGTCCCTTTTCGCTGCGCAGTTCCTTGCGTTTTTCGAGATAGGGGCGAGCCGGCGCCACGGATTGGTGGATCAGCGCGCGGAAGCGACGCGCCAGTCCGTCGGCGGCGTCCGCTGCGTCGCCGGCCATCAGGCGGTCCCAATCGCCCTGCAGTTCGCGCACGCGGGTGATCAGCGCGTCCGGATGCATGCCGCTGCCGATCAGGGCTTCGGCGGCCTCGCAGAGGCGCTTCTTCTGGTCACGCGACGACCATTGCTGCCAGTGTTCGAGTTTGGAGAACTGCGCTTCGAGATCCGCGAAGCGCCTGGCTTCGTCCCAGCTCGATTTCGGCCAGGCGGATTCGATCTGCTGGAGTTCGGCGCGGGCCGCACGCGCCTCGGCGAACTTGCCGGCATCGAGCGCCACAGCGTAGGACGCGATCGCGGCGTGCACCCGATCCCGCCACAGACGGCGTTGCGCCTGCTCGGCTTCGCGCGCCGCGGCGGCTTCGGCCTTGGCCGCCTCGGCCAGTGGATCGGGGGCAGTCGGCACTGCAGCGGTCTCGACGGCCGGTTCGGGCGCGGGCGTCGGCGCGACCTCGACCACCACGACGGGTGCGGGTTTCGGCGGCGGATTCAGGACATGGCGCAGGGTGTCGAGCAGGCCGCGGAAGCGCCTCGCCACGCCCGCATCGTCGGCGATGGCGAGACGCGCCCAGTCGGCTTCGATCTGCGCGACACGCACCTGCGCATCGTCGCCGCGTGCACGCAGCAAGGCGTCGAGCGCCGCACACAACTCGTTCGCGCGCGCCTCGATGGCTTCGGCATCGCCGGCGGCCAGCTTCGCCGCCAGCAAGCGGTCGCGGGCGAGACGCGACAACTGCTTGTCGGTCTTGCGGGCGCGTTCGGCGATGCGCTCGAGCTGGGCGGCGTCGTCGATGCGTTCGAGCAGGGCGAGGCGCAACTGCGCATCGCCGTCCTTGACGCAGCGTTCGGCCAGGAACGGCACCCGGCGAATGCGCTCGAGCGCACAGGCACGAAGGTCGCTCTCGACGCCTTCGACGGCAATCAGTTCCAGCAGCGTGGCGTTCTCGGTGACGCGCACGATGCGCACGCGCGAATCGAGCGGCACCTTGATGTCGAGCAGCAGATGGCGCAGGCGCGCGCCGGCGGCGTCGCGCACGTCCGGCGACAGGTCGAGGCGGGCACGGTCGCCGAGCAGCGACAGGTCGTCGATGCGTTTCACCGCGGCCAGGCGCACCTTGGCGTCGGCGTCGTGGCGGGCGATATCGGGCAGGCGGGCGATCAATGCGGCATCGGGCAGGCTGGCGACCGCACGCGCGCGCTTGTCGGCATCGGCACTTTCCCAGGCCGGTCGGGAGAACATCGAGAACAATTTCATCGGGGCATCCTTGGCAGGTCTGCAGTGTCGCGGCGCAGACGCATTCGTACTCCAAGCCTAGCGGCCGCGGCCGGCAAGGGCCAGCGCGTTGCGGCTCGGGCAGCAGCCGCTATCCTTCGCGCCCCGAAAACTCCCGCATGATCATGGATCAGACGCCCCGATTCGCCGGCATCGACCGCCTTTACGGACGCGGCGCCGCCGTGCGCCTCGCGCAGACCCATGTCGCCGTCGTCGGCGTGGGCGGCGTCGGTTCCTGGGTGGCCGAGGCCCTGGCGCGCAGCGGCGTCGGCACGCTGACGCTCTTCGATGCCGACGAAGTCTGCGTCTCGAACACGAATCGGCAACTGCATGCGCTCGACGGCGAGTTCGGCAGGCTCAAGGTCGAGGCCCTGCAGGAACGGCTGCAGAAGATTTCGCCGACGATGACGATTCGCGCCGAAGCCGCCTTCGTGACGCCCGGCACGCTGGCCGAACAGCTCGGTCGCGGCTACGACCTGGTGCTGGACTGCTGCGACGCCTTTCGCGTGAAGGTCGAAATGATCGCGTTCTGCCGGCGTCGGAAGATCCCGTTGATCGTCTCTGGTTCGGCCGGCGGGCGCATCGATCCGACCAGGATCACCGTGCGCGACCTGTCGAAGACCGAACACGACGCCATGCTCGCCCTGATCCGCAAGAAGCTGCGCGAGGAATTCAATTTCCCGCGCGGGCCGAAGCGCTATTTCGGCGTGCAGGCGGTGTATTCGCTGGAAAACGTGCGTTATCCGCAGGCGGACGGCTCGGTTTGCGGCATTCGCCCGGAAGCCGGCGACGCCGGCAAGCTCGATTGCGGCGGCGGGCTCGGAGCGGCGATGCATGTGACCGCCGGCTTCGCCATGGCCATGGTCGGCCGGGCGCTGGATCGCCTGCTCGCGGCGAAGACTCAGGCGGCGACGCCGAACTGATCGAGCCGGAACAGGCGAACCGCATTGGCGCTCGTCGCGGCGGCGATGTCGGCCACGTCGACACCGCGCAAGCCGGCGATGGCTGATGCGACGTCAGCGATGGCTGCGGGCTCGTTGCGCGCGCCGCGCGCGCTGGCATTCGGCTGATCCGGTGCGTCGGATTCGAGCAGCAGGCAGTCGATCGGCATGGTCGCGACCAGACCGCGCAGGCGTTGTGCGCGCTCGTAGGTGACCGGCCCGCCGATGCCGAGATGAAAGCCGAGCTGGAACAGTTGCCGAGCCTGTTCGCCGCTGCCGCTGAAACTGTGCACGACGCCGCGCAATCCGCCGATGCGGCGCAGACGCAGGATCACCTCGTCGACCGCGCGCCGCGCGTGCAGGATCAGCGGCAGGTCGAATTCGCGGGCGAGGCGCAGTTGCGCGTCGAACAACGCGCGCTGGCGGTGCGGATCGAGACCTTCGACGAAGAAGTCGAGCCCGCATTCGCCGACGGCCACGGCGGTTTCCCGCTGAAGCGCGGCGCGCACCATGTCGACATCGCTGTCCGCATGCCGATCCAGATACATCGGATGCAGGCCGTAGGCGGCGAACAGGTCGTTGCGACCGCGAGAGAGTGCCGCGAGCGCCGGAAATGTGGCGGACGAGACCGCCGGAACGACTTGTGCGATGACGCCTGCTGCCGCCGCCCGTGCGATCACCGCATCGCGGTCGCCGTCGAATTCGGGCGCATCGAGATGGCAGTGGCTATCGATCAGGCGCATGTGGCAATGGCGGCGGCGCGCTCGACGGCGCGGTGGGCGGCATCGTTCTTTTGTCGCGTTTCCAGGCCGCGAACAACAGCGTCAGCGCCCCGAACAGCAGTTCGTCGACGAAGGGAATCAGGTCCGGAACCACCAGATCGACGGCGAAGATCGCGGCGGTGACCAGGAACAGGTTGCGAAAGCGCAGTTGCGCGAGATAGGCGAGGATGAAAGCGGGCACGCGGACCTCCACGGCTAGGCGGACGCGGCGGAATATCGCATGCTCCGGCCATGTGCAGGCTGAAGACGTTCCTGATGATGCTGGCGGCTGCGATGGCAGGCGATGCCTGGACGCAGTCGCGGGTGCATCGCTGCCAGGACGCGAGCGGGCATTGGGTGTTCCAGGGGCAACCCTGCGGTGACGGCTTGAGCCCCCCGGAAGTCGATGGCAATGACCCGTCGCGCAGCCCGCCGGGTCGGCGCGAGGAGCCGGTGCCGGCGCGTTGCGAGAGCGCGCCGCAGCGTTTCGCGTTCGCCGATCCGGCGGTCGATGGTGCGGTGTTCGACCTGGTCTTGAGCCGAGATGCCAGCGGCTATCAGCTCGTATTGAACCTCGGCGGCGTCATCGAGCGCGACGACGGTCCGGTGCCGGCACAGTTCAGCGCGCGCCTCGGCGCACAGGGGCTGCGATTCGATCAGGGCGAATTGATCGCACCCGATTTCCGCCGTGGCGACAAGCAACTCGGTTACGGCTATGCGCGTTCGGCCATGCTGCTGGACCGTGCCGCGAAGTCGCTCAGCATCGACGCCGAGATCGAGCCCGAAGGTTATGCCCAGTCCTTGTGGTCGGCGCCGATGGCGGCCAGCGTGCTGAGCGCGCTGCGCTCCGACATGCTCCGCTGTCACTTGCTGCGCGAACGCGGCGCGTCGACGGACGAGGCCGGTCGCGACACGAAGCGGTGACGACCGGCCTTCGATCCTGGCAGGCTGACGGGATGTCGCGGGTATCGCAGCATGCAATGCTTCGCCAATACACCCGGACCGACCGAATGCAGCAAGCTTCCGACGAACGCAGCCGCAGCTACTACGAGGCCAGTGCCGGCGCACCGGCGGGCCACGCCGGCATCGATGCGGACGCATCGGCGCGCACGATCGTGATCGGCGGCGGCTACGCCGGGCTGGCGACGGCGCGCGGACTGATCGATCGCGGCGACGCCGATGTGCTCGTCGTCGAGGCCGAACACGTCGGCTTCGGGGCATCCGGGCGCAACGGCGGCTTCGTCTTCGGCGGTTACTCGCTCGGGGAAGGCAGCCTGTTGCGACAACTGGGGCCGATCGTGGCGCAACGGGTCTATGCCCGTTCGATTGCCGCGGTGAACCTGATCCGCCGCCGTCTGCGCGACCACGCGATCGACTGCGACGTGGTCGACGCGGGCGTGTTGTGGGCGAACTGGTTTCGCGACGAACGCGTGCTGCGCGATCGCGCCGAATTGCTCAAGCGCCATTTCGACACCGACTGGGAATGGATCGCGGGTCCGCGCCTGCGGACCATGCTCGATTCGCCGCGTTACAGCGCAGCATTGTTCGAACGCAACGCGCTGCACCTGCATCCGCTGAAGTACGCACGCGGATTGGCGCGTTCGGTGGTCGACGGCGGGGCTCGGGTCGCGGAGCGCACGCGCATCGTCGCCGTGGCGCGCGACGCACACGGATGGCGCCTGCGCACCGATCGCGGCCATGTGCTGCGCTGCGAACGGGTCGTGTCGTGTTGCGGCGGCTACCTGGCCGGTCTGCGCCCGGCGATCGACCGCTCGATCCTGCCGATCGCCACGTATGTGGTGGCGACGGCGCCGCTCGGCGAACGATTGGCGCAGCTGTTTCCGGGCACGCGTGCGGCGGTGTACGACTCGCGGTTCGCCTTCGACTACTACCGGCCGCTGGCGGACACGCGACTGCTTTGGGGCGGACGCATCTCGATCCGCGACCGGTCGCCCGCGCAGGTCGCAGCCCTGCTGCAGCGCGATATCGCGCAGGTGTTCCCGCAGATCGGCAAGGTCGCCATCGACCATGCCTGGAGCGGTCTGATGAGTTACGCGAAACACGAGATGCCGCAGATCGGCGAGCTCGAACCCGGGCTCTGGTATGCACAGGCATTCGGCGGACACGGGCTGGCGACCACGACGGCGGCCGGCGAATTGCTCGCCGATGCCCTGTGCGGCGATCGCAGCGGCCTCGCCGACCACCGCGCCTACGACCTGCCCTGGGCGGGAAAGCCCTTCGGTTTTCTGGCTGCGCAGGCGACCTACTGGTGGTTCCAGGGCCGCGATGCCTACAAGGATTGGCGCGAATCAGCGCGCTGAAGCGGCGTCCTGCATCTGCCGGTCGAGCAGCTGTTCGACCCAGGTCGCGAGACGGCGCATCGGATCGACGGCATGGGACGGCGTGTAGCGCAGGGCGTGGTGCAGCGGGAGCGGATCGAGCGCCAGGCGCGCCTGATCCAGCGGCAACGAGGCGGATTGCGGTTCCGGCGTGAGCAGATAGCTGCGCAAGGCGTGCTCGCGCATTTGCGTCCAGCTCGGCGTTTCGCCGGCGAGATAGCGGTCGAACAGGTCGCGCCAGTGCCAGTTGGTGTCGCTGACGCGTGCGGCCGGTCCTTGCAGGAGCCGGTTGCCGAACCAGGCCAGCACGATCTTGGCGATGAACTGTTCGATGGAGCGAAACGGCAGGTGGGCGAGCGCGACATCGGGCAGCAGCGGCGGAATCGCGAGCGGCTGCCATTGACCGTCCGTGCGCGCCAGCAGGGCATGATTGCCATGGCTGACTTCATGGCCGAGCGCGACGAAGCTGCGGCCGAGCACGAGTTTGGTCATCGGCCGCACGTCGGCCGATGCGGCGAGACGGATGCGTGCGAACGGATGCACCGCGCTCGGCGGTGCGTCCTCCGGCACGTAGTTGCGCCAGGGAATCGATACGCTGGCGTCTGCGGGCAGATCGGCCAGACGCGACGCCAGCAGCGCACGCGATTGCGCGAGCATGAATTCGTCGGCATCGAGCGCAAACACGTGGTCGGCACCGAAACGGCCGAACGCAAGTCGCGCCAATTCGCCGATGCGGTCGCCCTGTCGGAACGCGATGGCGGTGTCGCGCATCAGTTCGACCGGCAGACCTTCCGCACGCAGCGCCGACAGGATGGCGACCGTGGCGTCGCTGCTCTGGTGGTCGATCACCAGCAGGCGATCGAGCAGCGTCAGGTTGTGGCGAACGAAGGCCTCGATGACGTCGGCCTCGTTCTTGACCATCGCGACGCCGACGAGATTCATCGGCGCCGCTCCCCGCACGGACGCGACATGGATCAGACGCGCTCGAAGATGCCGGCCGCGCCCATGCCGGTGCCGATGCACATGGTGACCATGCCGTACTTCTGCTGGCGCCGCTTGAGACCGTGCAGCAGGGTGGCGACGCGGATTGCGCCAGTGGCGCCGAGCGGATGGCCGAGCGCGATCGCGCCGCCGAGCGGATTGATCCTGCCCGGATCCAGACCGAGGTCCTGGGTCACCGCCAACGCCTGCGCGGCGAAGGCTTCGTTCAGTTCGATCCAGTCGAGGTCTTCCTTCGACAGGCCGGCCTGCTTCAGGGCCTTCGGAATCGCGGCGATCGGGCCGATGCCCATGATGTCCGGCTTCACGCCCGCAACCGCGAACGAGACGAAACGGGCGAGCGGCGTCAGGTCGAATTCCTTGATCGCCTTCTCGCTGGCGAGCAGCACCGCTCCGGCGCCGTCCGACATCTGCGAACTGTTGCCGGCCGTGACCGATCCGCCGGCGCGGAACACGGTCTTGAGGCCACCCAGAGCCTCCAGCGTGGTGTCGGCGCGCGGGCCTTCGTCCTGCCTGATGGTCTTGCGCACGACGCGCACATCGCGCTTGTCGAGGTCCGGCAGACGGTCGTCGATCTCGTAGGGCAGGATCTCGTCGTTGAACTCGCCCGCCGCAATGGCCGCGGCCGCCTTCTGGTGGCTGGCGAGCGCGAACTGGTCCTGCGCTTCGCGCGTGACCTTCCACTGCTCGGCGACCTTCTCGGCGGTGATGCCCATGCCGTAGGCAATCGCGATGTTCTCGTCCTGGAAGACCGCCGGGTTCATCGCGATCTTGTGGCCCATCATCGGGATCATGCTCATCGATTCGGTGCCGGCGCCGATCATCAGATCGGCCTCGCCGAGACGGATGCGGTCCGCGGCCAGCGCCACGGCCTGCACGCCCGAGGAACAGAAGCGGTTGATGGTCATCGCGCCGATGCTGTTCGGCAGCCCGGCAAGCAGCATGCCGATGCGGGCGACGTTCATGCCTTGCTCGGCTTCCGGCATCGCGCAGCCGACGATGATGTCGTCGATGCGGGTGCGGTCGAGCTGCGGCAGCGGGTCGAGAATGCCGCGCAGGCTATGCGCGAGCAGGTCGTCCGGGCGGGTGTTCTTGAACACGCCGCGCGGTGCCTTGCCGACCGGGGTGCGGTTGGCGGCAACGACGTAGCAATCCTGGATTGGCTTGGACATGGGATTCTCCGGATTCGATCAGTTGCGCAGCGGCTTGCCGGTCTTGAGGGTGTGCAGGATGCGTTCCTGCGTCTTCGGCATCTGCGCCAGCGCGACGAAATGCCTGCGTTCGAGGTCGAGCAGCCATTGCTCGTCGACTGCGGAGCCGCGTTCGATTTCCCCGCCGCACAGGGTGTCGGCGATGCGACGGCCGATCTCGGCGTCGTGCTCCGAGATGAAGCGGCCTTCGAGCATGTTCACCAGCATCATGCGCAGCGACGCCGTGCCGGTGTCGCCGGCGACCGGAATCGAACGCGCCGGCAGCGGCGGGCGATAACCGGAGTCGAACAAGGCACGCGCTTCGTTCTTCGCCACGTAGAGCAGTTCGTGACTGTTGAAGACGATCACGTCGGAGGCGCGCAGCAGACCGAGCTCCCTGGCTTCAAGCGCCGAACCCGAGACCGTCGCCATCGCCACCGCCTGGAACGCCTTCTGGAGGAACGGGAACAGGTCGCCGCCCTCGGCCTTCTGGGCGCAGCGAACCGAGAGTTCCTTGAGACCGCCGCCCGCAGGCAACAGGCCGACACCGGCTTCGACGAGGCCGATATAACTTTCCAGCGCCGCGACCGTGCGAGCCGCATGCATCTGGAATTCGCAGCCGCCGCCGAGCGCCATGCCGCGCACCGCACAGACCACCGGCACCAGCGAATGCTTGATGCGCATCGAGGTCTGCTGGAAGCGGTCGATCATGGCCTCGAACTCGGCCAGCTTGCCGGCCTGCAGCGCGCCCATGGCACCGGTCAGGTCGGCACCGGCGCTGAACGGTTCGCCGTGCTGCCAGATCACCAGTCCCTTGAAGCCGCGTTCGGCTTCATCGACGGCGCGGTGGATGGCGTCGAGCACGCCGCCGCCGACCGTGTTCATCTTGGTCTTGAAGCTCAGGATGGCGATGTCGTCGCCCTGATGCCACATGCGTGCGTCCGGCGTGTCGAACAC
This sequence comes from Ahniellaceae bacterium, assembly GCA_044229785.1. GTDB lineage: Bacteria > Pseudomonadota > Gammaproteobacteria > Xanthomonadales > Ahniellaceae > JADKHK01. The sequence continues at coordinate 3,076 of JBGASK010000074.1, read as the reverse complement.
GGTCGTGCCCGGGTGCGGCAATTCGCCCAGCAGCGGATCGGGGAACAGCTGGCGCTGATACACCGCTGCCTTGCTGCGCGAGCGATAGGTATTGTCGCGCGGCGCGTAGGAACCATGTGCGGCATGCACGCCGGCGCGGCTCGGGTCCAGCGCCCATTTCGGCAGCGACGCATTCGACATCGCCTTGCCGGCCTCGATGTCGGCCTGGATCCATTCGGCGATCTGCTTCCAGCCCGCCGCCTGCCAGGTTTCGAATGGACCCTGGGTCCAGCCGTAGCCCCAGCGGATCGCGAAATCGACGTCGCGGGCATTGTCGGCGATCGATTCCAGATGGAACGCGGTGTAGTGGAACAGGTCGCGGAAGCAGGCCCAGAGGAACTGCGCCTGCGGCTCCGCGGAATTGCGCAGCGCCGACAGCTTTTCGGCCGGGTTCTTGATCTTGAGGCAAGCTTCGACCTCGGCCACGACCTTGCCGGTCTGCGCGACATAGGCGGCCTGGGCCAGATCGATCATCTGGATGTCCTTGCCGACCTTCTTGAAAATGCCGGCGCCGGCCTTCTGACCCAGCGCACCCTTCTCGATCAGCGCCTTCAGCCATGCCGGCGCGGCAAAATGTCCGTGCCACGGATCATCCGGCAGGGTGTCGGCCATGGTCTTGATGACATGCGCCATCGTGTCCAGGCCGACCACGTCGGCGGTGCGATAGGTCGCCGACTTGGGGCGACCGATGGCCGGACCGGTCAGCGCATCGACGACGTCGAAGCCGAGTCCGAATTTTTCGGTGTGGTACATCGTCGCCAGCATCGAGAACACGCCGATGCGGTTGCCGATGAAGTTCGGGGTGTCCTTGGCGCGCACCACGCCCTTGCCGAGCGTCGTGGTCAGAAAGGATTCGAGGCCGTCGAGGATGGCCGGCGAGGTCGCGCGGATCGGGATCAGTTCGACCAGATGCATGTAGCGCGGCGGATTGAAGAAATGCACGCCGCAGAAGCGTTCGTGGCGCTCCGCCGGCAGGCCCTCGGCGAGCTTGTTGATCGGCAGGCCCGAGGTGTTGCTGGCGATGACCGCGTCGTCCTTCAGGTGCGGCGCGATCTTGCGATACAGATCGTGCTTCCAATCCATCCGTTCGGCGATCGCTTCGATCACCAGGTCGCAGTGCGCCAGCAGCGGCAGGTGCTGTTCGTAATTCGCCGCAATGATCTCGCCGGCTTTCGACTTCACCGCGAGCGGCGTCGGGCTGAGCTTGCCGAGGTTGGCGATGGCCTTGTTGACGATGCCGTTCGGGTCACCTTCCTTGGCGGGCAGGTCGAACAGCAGGACTTCGACATTGGCATTGGCGAGGTGCGCGGCAATCTGCGCGCCCATCACGCCGGCGCCGAGCACGGCGGCCCGACGGATTCGGAGCGTTGCGTCAGTCATGGGAGCTTCCGGTGGGGGAGGGAATTACGGTGCGCGCAGCCCGGCGGCTGCGAAGCGGACGAAATGTTCGGCGGCGGTGCGGCGATGCTGTTCGTCGCTGATGCCGGCCGGCTTCTTGATCATGCCGAAGTCGGACATCGCGTAGGTCAATGCGCCGCTGACGAAGTCGAGACGCCAGTACAACGCGTCCTTCGACAGATGCGGCAGCAGGTGTGCGATGACCTTGGCGAACTCCTTCAGCACATGGCCGTAGTTGTCGGACACGAAACGGCGCAGGCGCTGGTCATGTTCGGCGAAGGCGCGCGCCAGCAGGCGCACGAAGGACGAGCCGCCGCCGCGATCCGAGGCCAGCGAGAGCGCCGGCTGCACGAAGGCTTCAAGCACGGCTTCAAGCGTCGGCTGCCGCGCGCCGCGGACCTTGTCGAGCGCGGCCGTGCGCGACGCGGTCAGTTCGTCGAGGCGGCGCTTGAACAACTCGTTGATCAGGTTTTCCTTGGAACCGAAGTGGTAGTTCACCGCAGCCAGGTTCACGTTGGCGGCCGAGGTCACCTGGCGCAGCGAGGCGCCGGCAAAGCCGGATTTCGCGAACAGGTCTTCGGCCGCACTGAGGATGCGTTCTTTGGTCGAGAAGTGGGGATTGATCACGGAGGAGCGCCTGGGCGACGGTGGGAACGCGAGGCCCGGAAGACGCCGCGAGCGGCTCGCTCGAACGCTTCAAACAGGCGTTCGAATGTTAGCGGCGATGCGGTGTCGCGTCAACCTTTGCGAGCCTCGTCGCGCACGCGGTGGGCAAGCCAGCGGGGCAGGTCGCTGAGCATGTTCGTCGGTGCCGGCATGCGTCCACCGATACGGTAGCTGGCGAACGTCCCGGTCTGCCATTCCGGGGCGACAGCTTCGGCGGCTTCGATCACTTGCCGCAATGTGCGCGTCAAGCCGGAGCAACCCAGCCGTGTGGCGATTGCTTCGGCCAGATCCAGCGTCCGGCTCGACAACGCATCCCTCCGCCCGGAATAACGCATCTCGCCGCTCAGGTGCATGTCGATTTCGTTGGCGACGACGATCATCAGGACTTCGGCGTCGTGCGTGCTCATGCCGCCGATGTCGGTCAATTGACTATCAGTTTGAGCCGATTCGCGCAGCGTGTAGTCATGCACCAGTCGTTCGACGGCGCTGTCGCGTCCGCCGAGCAAGCGCTCGATCTGCGCGACCGCTGCGGCCGGGCCAGCCTGGAACGGTGGGCAGTGGGTATAGGCTGCGTGCAGCAAGCCGGCGACGACGACGTCGATCCGGAATCCGTAGCGCACCAGCACGCTGGCGGTGCCGATCAGATGGTTCAGGAACGGGCGGCCGCATGGTCGATAGCCGGCGTTCATGACGAGCTGCGCGCGGGCACACGCATCCGACAGCGATTGCAGGTCGCCATTCGCATATCCGTGCGTCCGCGCGAGGTCGAGCAGATCGGATCGTGTCTGCGCGAGTTCGTCGCGCCGCATCGGCATCATCTGCTCCGATCGGGCGCGCAACGCAGGGCGTATCGGATCGACCCGGGCGACATGACGGTCGAGGAACATGCGCACGCCGCCGAATGAACGGTCGTCGACGACGACGTTCCATTTGCGGGCGAATGCGGCGATGCTGGCCTCGCCTTCGCTGGCGT
>JBGASK010000073.1:0-16829 GCA_044229785.1 Ahniellaceae bacterium | reverse complement strand
ACTGGATCGCCAGGATCAGACCGGCCAGACCGGTCAGCGCCAGCCAGCGCTTGGCGCCGCGGCGCGGGCGATCGTCGGCGTCTTCGTGGCGGCGCCAGAGCATGGCGGCCGTGGCGACGGCGGCGATGGCCGCGAGCACCACACCGGCGCGCGAACGCACCATCGCCAGCGCCAGCAGCAGCAATACACCCGCGACGATGCCGACGATCAGGGCTGCGGTGCGCCGTGGTCGTTGTTCGCCGGCGACGATGCGCGCGCCGGCATTGATCATCTGCGCCGCGGCCAGCGGCAGCGACAGCACCAGCAGCGTCGCGAGATGGTTGCGGTTCGCGAACGGGCCGACTGCGCCCTGCGCATTGGTCACCGCATGCCAGCGCAGCGGGCTGTCGGGTCCGCCCGCGAGTTGCGCCAGGCCAAGCACGGCGCTGGCGAGGGCGATCAGCAGGATGCCCTGCAGCAGACGGATCTGCTGCGCGCGTGGCAGGCCGAGGCAGAGCAGGCCGATCGCCAGCGGCGGCAGCCAGGCCAGCGCCGCGCGCAAGGTCGCGTCGGGATCCAGCGACAGCGCATGCCAGCCCACGACGGCACCAGCGGTACCGAGTTCATCGACCAATTCACCGCGCCCGCCGAACCGCGCCCACCAGGTTGGCGGCAATGGCAGCAGTTGCAGCAGGCACAGGCTGATCACGGCCACGGCCCAGATCGTCGCGAGTCGTCCGGACAGCGACGGCGGACGCGCCTGCAGACGCACGGCGGCGTGCACGATAAGCGGCAGCGCCAGCAGTTGCAGCAGGGCTTCTGCCGGCAGGGCCTGACGGGTGCCGCCGCCGAGCAGCACGCACAGGCCGAGGTAGGCTCCGGTCAGGAACAGGGTCGTGTGGCTGCCGTACGAATCGGGGCGGGAATGCGGCAATGCGGGCTCCGGAAACGCATCGGGCCGCATGACGCGGCCCGATCGATGATACGCAGACGCGAGCGCTTACGGGCTGGCCTGTTCGTCCTGGCAGTTGAAGTTGCCGTCGTCGTGGTCGATGGCGAGGCAGGTGGCGATGATGGTCGGGATCAGGATGCGCGGCTGGGTCACCAGCGGGCCGACCGGCGCGACCTTGTCGAACACCAGGGCGGCGCACAGACAGGGCGAACGATCCGGGATCTCGAAGTCGTTCGATTCGGCGACTTCCTCGCGGCAACCGTCGCGGTATTCGAACATGCCCTTGGACTCGTCCGCGATGCGCACGCGGTCGCCGACATGCAGCATCTGACCGGCGGTGATGTCCGCATAGGATTCATCGTACTGGCGCAGCGCCAGCGCGCCGGTCGATTCCACGAGCGTCGCGACCGGATCTTCCTCGTCCTTGAAATCGAGGCAGGGGCAGGGCAGGCGTTCATCGATGGTGTAGACGTTGCCTTCCTCGACTTCGACTTCGCAATCGTCGAAGTAGCGGACCAGCGCCTTGGAGTCTTCCATCGACATGACGCGGTCGCCCGGCTTGAGCTGGGTGCCCGGTGCGAGTTCGACGAACTGCTCGCCCTGGTTCACCAGCACCGATCCGGTGATTTCCTTCAGCGTCGCCTGCAGCGGCGCGGCGACGGCATCGGCGGCCTCGGCAGTGCCGGACAACAGACCGATGCCAAGAGCCAGAACGAACAGGGATTTCATGTGCCACTCCAGGTTGGCCCCGTTCCGCGGAAACAAGTGCGCGTTGGGGATAGACGTGCATGAGGATCGCATTGGCTGGCTCCGCTGGTCAATGATTGATCGATGTGATGCGCAGGTCGTCGAACCAGATCCGCCCGCCGATCATCTGTTCGGGCGCGATGCGGGCGTCGAGCCGCAGGGTCAGCGTCTGCCCGTTGCAAGTTTCGGTAGGACGCGTGAAGTCGACGCGGAAATCGCGCCACTGGCTGTTGCCTTGGAAGCGTTCGCTGTCGGCGATGCTGCGACCGTCGTCGCAGCGCAGCGTCCACAGCAGGCCGCGTTCGTTGCGCAACCCGTCGATGCGCACTCGGCCGCGCAGGGCATAACGGCCTGCCGGTAGCGCCAGTCGTTGCTGCACATGTGCGAACGGCACACGACGGTCATGGAAATCGACGACCAGTGCCTGCGCACCAGCGACGCCGATGCCGGGTTCCTGGTGGATGGTCGCGCCGGGCACGGCGTTGAAATACCAGCCGAAGCCGGCGTTGTCCGGCGGCAATTCGAAGCCGCCGTCGACAATGTTGCCGAGGACCTTGCGGCGCTCCGGCGACTGCGCCTCGATCCACAGGTACTGGGCTTCGCCGACCCGGCCTTCGAGCAGCAGGCGCTCGATCCAGGCGCCGCGTTCGCTCGTCGTCAGTGGATGCGGCGCGGCACGCAACGGCGAAAACAGCGCGGTGATCAGCGGCAAGGCGTCGGGTTGTCGGCTCAGCCAATACAGGAAGGGTGACCGCCAGGGTGGCGATTGTTCGCCCAGCAGGCGCAAGAACGCAGTGCGCGCTTCCTCGATGGCGGCGTACGACGCCAGCACCGGCAACATGTCCTGCAGCTGTGTCGGCGCGATGCGCAGCAGCTGGTCGGTCTGGCCGAGTGCGGTCGCGAAATCGCCGCGCAGTGCGGCGTGGTTCGCAAGCCAGGCGCGCGTCGGCCGGTCGCGCGGCGCGCGGCGCGCGGCGATCCGGTAATGCCGTTGCGCCTGCGCTTCGTCGCCGCCCAATTCGGCGATGCGCGCGAGCACGCGTTGCGCGGTGCCGGCCAGCGGGGTGTCGGCGAGTACGCCGCGCGCCAGCGTGGCGGCGCGTGCGCGGTCGCCTTGCTCGGCTTCGCCCGTGGCGATGCGCAGACGTGCATCGGCGTGATGCGGCCACCAGGACAGCGCCGCCTCGGTATCGCGGTCGGCGAGCAGGTCGGCGACCGCGAGGCGACCGATCAGCACTGCCAGCGCGAGCATCGGCAAGGCCGCGATCGCCCAAGTGACACGCAGGCGTGACCGCGACGCCATCAGTCGGCCCTCAGCTCGAATCGGCGCAGCCGCGATTCGCGGCCGTCGAACACCACTTCGATGGCGACGTCGCCGCGCTCCAGGTGTTTGCGCAGCGATGCGCGCTTGCGATAACCGGTCTCGTAACGTGCCTGCCCGAACAGCTGCTCACCGCGTTGCTGCCAGGTCACGGCGCTGAAATCGATGTAGCGCTGCTGGCTGCTGCCGAACAGGCGCGTGTAGCCACTGGCCAGGTTGGCGAGGCGCTGCGTGTCGGCATGCACTTCCCGTGCATACAGCCCGAGCAGGCCGCCGAGATCGCCCTCGGCATAACGTTCGCGGAAGCGCCGCAGCAGGACCGGACCGTCGGCGGCATCGAGCGCCGGTGCGGGTTCGACGTCGGGTTCGGCTTCGGCGACCGGCAATGGTTCGGCGGCGACCTCGGTCGCGACGGGTTCGGGTGTGGGCGGCGGCGCCATGACCACGCTGGGCGCTGCCGGCACTGCCGCGGGTGGACGCGGGCGAACTTCAGGCGCGCGCGTGCGGACCGCAGCCACTGGCTGCACGGAGGGCGCCGAAGGGGTGACGGCGGGTTCGGCGTTCGTGGCAACCGGCTTCGCCAGCGTCGCGATCGGTACCATTTCCGGTAGAGGTTCGGGCGGGGCAGGCACCGGCGCTGGCGTGTCGTACCAGGGTTCGGCGGGCTCGGCGGTCGCGACGCTTTCCTCGGCCTGCGGTGTCGAGACCGACGCCCGACGCAGCTGCTGCAGGCCCACGGCCGCCGTCACCGCGATGGCGATGCCGGCCGCAATCCAGGGCAGCGGCCGGGCGGACCTTCGGGATGTCGCCGTCGCCTGTGCTTCCGACACGACCGGCGCTTGCCGACGCCGCGGCGCCGGTTGCGGCTCCCAGGGTTCGATGGGGCGCACCGGCGCGACCCGGCTCAGCGCTTCGGCGCGTCCCTCGTCGCTGCGCAGTTGCCGCCAGGCACGGTTGACGCGATCGGCATAGGCGCTGGCCCAGTCGTCGCTGCGGTCCGGGTGGACCAGGCGCACGAGCAGGTGATGATGCGCGCGCACGAGTTCCGGCGCGGCACCGGCATTCACGCCCAGGACGCGCCAAGGATCATGGTCGAATTCGCGTGCCAGCAACTGCTGTTCGATGAAGAAGCGTGCGGCATCGATCAGTCGGTGCGAGTCGGCCGGGAACACCGCGGCGGCTTCGGCCAGTGCGTCCGGCTGACCCAGCGCCACCCGCAACAGCGGCGCCATGCCCTGCGTCGGCAGCGGTCGCGCCCGCAATTCGCCGATGCGCCCGGGCGCCGCATGCAGCGCCAGCGCCAGCTCGAGCGCCTCGAAGCTCACCGCTCAGTGTTCCTCGCGGCGCGCCGTCAGCTTCTTCGGCGCCGAACCGCCGTAGCTGTAGTACTGGTAGCTGCTGTAGCCATAACCGCCGTAGCCATAGCCATAACCGGCCGACTTCGCGTCGAACTTGGTCAGCACCGCGCCGAGCAGGCGCGAGCGCGCGCTGAGCAGGCGCTTGATGGTCGTATTGACGGCGCCGACACGGGTACGGCCGGCTTCGACCACGAGCAGGGTGCCCTTGGCCAGGTTGCCGAGGATGGGTGCATCGGCCAGGCCGAGCACCGGCGGCGCGTCGATGATGATCTGGTCGAAGCGTTCGCTGGCCTGGGTCAGCAAGCTGATCATGCGCGGGCCGGCCAGCAGTTCGGCCGGGTTCGGCGGCAGCGGGCCGCTCAGCATCACCGAGATGCCGGCCTGGTCGACGCGATGGATGCATTGTCCCGGCTTGGCGGCACCGGACAGGCAGTTGCTCAGGCCCATCGCGTTGTCGAGGTCGAAGACGCGGTGCAGCGAGGGATTGCGCAGGTCGGCGTCGATCAGCAGCACGCGCTTGCCGAGCAGGGCGAAATTGCGCGCCAGCGACTTCGCCGTCGTGCTCTTGCCTTCGCCGGGCTGGGTGCTGGTGACGACCAGCACCGACGGCACGCCGCTCTCGGTCGAGAACTGCAAGGCCGTACGCACCGACCGGTAGGCTTCGGCGAAGCCGGAACGGACGTCGATCAAGGCTTCCGCCGGGGTGATGTCCTTGCCGAGCTTGGGGATCACGCCGAGATGGACCAGGCGGAGCTTCTTCTCGATGTCCTCCGGCGTCTTCACGGTGTCGTCGAGGTATTCGAGCAGCAGGGCCAGCAGCACGCCGAGGAACAGTCCGACGAGCAGGCCGACCATCAGGTTGCGGCGCATGTTCGGCTTGTAGGCGCCGCCCGGTACCTGTGCGCGGTCGACGATCGAGACGTTGTTGCTGCTGACGCCGCCGGCCACGCCGACTTCCTTGTAGCGCTGCAGCAGGCCGTCGTAGAGCTCGCGGTTGGTGGCCACTTCGCGGCTCAGGATGTTGTACTGGATCGAACGATTCTGCAGGTCCAGGGTCTCGGCCTTGAGCTCGTTCAATTGCTCGCGCAACAGGGTTTCCTGAGTCAGCGCAGCGTCGTATTCGGCCTTGACCGAAGCCTTGATGCTGCCGATCTCGGTCACGATCTGGCGGTCGATCTCGGCGATCTGCGCCTGCAGCTGCTTCATTTCCGGGTATTCCGGCTTGTACAGGCGCAATTTCTCCTGGTAGGTGCCCTGCAGCGTCGAACGACGGTCCTGCAGTGGCCGGATGTTCGAACCTTCCAGCATGTCCGCCGGCAGCGCCGCACCGAGACTGGCCTGCGCCTGGCGCCAGCGTGCCTCGGCGCGGATGCGTGCGCCCTGGGCCTGGCCGACGGCGGAGTTGAGTTCGCCGAGGTTCTGCTCGATCAGGGTCTGGGTGCTGGTCGCGGACAGGATCTGTTCTTTCTGCGCGAACGCGACCAGTTCCTTTTCCGAGTCCTCGAGTTTCTGCTTCAGCTGCGCCAGGCGGTCTTCGAGATAGCCCTTGGCGTACGAGGACGCGTCGAAGCGGCGTTCCAGGTTGGTGGCGATGAAGGATTCGGCGACGGCATTGGCAGCGCGCGCCGCGAACTGCGGGTCCGGGCTGTCGAACAGGATGTTGACCAGGCGCGAGTCGCGTACCGGTTCGATGGTCAGGCCGCCGGAAATGGCGCCGGCATAGTTGCGGTCGTCCTCGACCTTGGCCGCAGTGGCGGCCTTTGCGGGATCGGGCTTCTTCTGACCGCCGAACAGCGACCCCAGCAGCGCCGACCACGGCGACGGCTGCGCCTGCTGACGCATGCTCGGGTCGGAGCCGAGACGCAATTGCGATGCGACGCGTTCGGCCAGGCTGCGGCTGCGCAGCAGCTGGTACTGGGTTTCGTAGAACTCCCAGTCGTTCGTGGCACCTTGCGGCGTCACGCCTTCGACATTGACCACGTTCAGGGTTTCGCGGTCGATCTGGATGGTCGCGCCGGCGCGGAAGATCGGCGTCGTCAGCAGTGTGTTCACGAAGCTGGCGAACATCACCAGCAGGGCCAGACCCAGCACCGTCCAGCGGCGCTTGACCAGGATGGCCCAGTAGTCGAGCAGGTTGATCTCGTCGCTGGCCGGCGCTTCGGCCTGACGCAATTCGGCCAGTACCGTGCTGGGCGTGACCGCGTGCACCGGGGCGAGCATGCCGCCCTGTCCGCCGGGGACCGCCACCGGCAACTGGCCGCGTCCTGCATTGCCCGGATTGTTGTTGTCCCTCATGTCCTCGTCCCCGGTACGCCGCGCTTACAGCGCACTGAAGCCGACCAGGCCGCGCAGGCCGTCGATCAGACTCTTGTAGGCGCTGCGCACGCCGGAACGCTCGACCACGACGATGTCGTCGCCATAAATCTGCGGATCCTCGGCCTGTCCGGCGCGGATGTCGCGGATGTTGAACAGCGCCGCCATCTTCTGGCCGTCGATGGTGCGGAACACGATGATCGTGCGCTCGTCGGCCAATTCCTCGAAGCCGTGCGCCATCGCGATGACCTGCAGCAGCGAGGTCCGACCGGTGATCGGAAAGATGCCGGGCTGCTTGACCGCGCCCTCGACGGTGATGCGCTGGCTCGAGAATTCCTTCACGAACACGCTGACCTGCGGGTCCTGCAGGTATTGCGCGGAGAGCTTGGCGGCGATCTCCGCTTCCAGTTCGGTGACGGTCTTGCCGCCGGCACGGACGGCGCCGATCAGCGGCAACGAGATCTGGCCGCTGGTGTTGATGCGCACGGTGCGGTTCAGGTCCGGCACCTGGAACACCGACACTTCGAGCAGGTCGAGCGGGCCGACCCGGTAGTCCGACACGCCGACATAGGCGCCCGACGCGGCCGTCGTGTCCGGCGGCGGCAGGCTTTGCGTGGCGGTCACTGCCTTGGCGGAGCCGCTTTTCAGGGCCGAGGAGGTGGCGCATCCCGCGAGGGAAAGCACCAGCAACAGGGTCGCCAGCGCGACGGGTCTCAACATGCGTGGGTCCAAACTGTGAAGTCGATCACGTTGTACTAGCAATCATTATGCCTGCCGGAACAGACGGCGCCAAAAACCGGCGGCCGGGGATTTGGATGCGCCGGTCCGATTTGCCGGCAAGGCCGGCAGTGCCGAGGGCGCCAGGTTGTCGAGCACGCCCTGCGGCCGCGTCGACACCAGATGCCCGGCCTCGGCAGCTCCGAGACGTCGTGTCGCCGCCTCCCGGGCCTCGGCCAGCAGGGGCGGCCGGCGGTCGGCACGGTGCGCGTCGGTGGCGATCACCGCGACCAGTCCCTCGTCGAGCATGCGTTCCGCCCAGTATTGCGGGCGTCGCCCGAATCGGCCGGTCACGGCGCCGGCGGTGAGCTGCATCCAGGCACCGGCCTGGGCCATGCGCTGGAACACCGGATAGTGCGATTCGATCCAGCTCAGTCGTTCCGGGTGCGTCACGATCGGCACGTAGCCCGCCGCCATCGCCGCGAAGGCGGTGTCCTCGAGGCGCGGTGGCGCGACATGATGCGGCGGCTCGAACAGGAAATAACGCGAACCGGCGAGCGTGGGCACGCGGCCGCTGCGCAGGCCGTCGACCAGTTCGGGCACGACATGGGCGTCGGCGCCCTCGACCAGTCGCAGCGGAATGCCTTCCTGGTCGAGCCGCGTCTGCATCGAGCGGATCGCGGTGCGGATGCCGGCGGCATCGTTCTCGTACAGGCCCGGATAGATGTGCGGCGTGCAAGCCAGCACGCGGATGCCGTCGTCGACCGCGATGCGCGCCATCGCCAACGCGGTCGCCATGTCCGGCGCGCCGTCGTCGATGTGGGGCAGAAGATGACAATGCAGGTCGATCATGCGGATCGGTATAACACGCGGTCGTGAAGCGTCGATAAGCGCAAGCTCACACTCGCAACAGGCATCGCGGTTGTTCGCGCAATTCGGCAGGTGCTACAAGATCGGGGTGCAGGGTTCCGGGTGAAGTGAATGCGGTTCGACGGTTTCGAGGGCGCGTGGTGGTGGGGGTTGCTCGCGGCGATGGGCGTCACCGTCCTCGCGATGGGCGTGTTGCTGCCCTTTGCGGCACGCCTGGGTCTGGTCGACCGGCCGACCGATCGCAAGAACCACGGGCACGAGACGCCGGCGATCGGCGGCGTCGCCATGCTGATCGGCATCGTTGTGGTCTTGCTCGGTTTCACCGAGTGGACACGTGCGGCCAGCGCCTTTGTGGTCGCGGCGGTCCTGCTCGTGGCCACCGGCTGGCTTGATGACCGCTTCGACCTGCGCTGGTGGTTGCGCATCGGCGTGCAGGTGGCCGTCGCCCTGATCCTGATCTACGGCGGCGGCGTGCGCATCGAACACCTGGGGCCGGTGTTCGGCATCGGCGATACGCCGCTCGGCACGCTGTCGGTGCCGATCACGGTGTTCGCGACCGTGGGCCTGATCAATGCGATGAACATGATCGACGGCGTCGACGGGCTGACCGGCACCCTGGTGCTGGCCACGCTGGTCATGGTGGTGGCCGCGGCGGCCTATTCCGGCAACGTGCCGCTGGTGAAGCGCAGCCTGGTCATGGCCGGTGCGGTGATCGGTTTTCTCGCCTTCAATTTCCGCTTTCCGTGGCGCGCCCGGGCGCATGCGTTCATGGGCAACTCGGGTGCGGCCCTGCTCGGTCTGGTCGTGGCCTGGACCTGTTTCCGTCTGACCCAGAACGAGGGCCATCCGGTCAGCCCGGTGCTGGCCTTGTGGCTGGCGCCGGTGCCGGTGATGGATTGCCTGGTGCTGATCGTGCGTCGCTTGCGGCAGGGCCGTTCGCCGTTCTCGGCCGATCACGACCACGTTCACCACATCATGCGTGATGCCGGTTTCGGTCCCGCCGGTACGGCGATCGGCCTGTCGGTGTTCACCCTGCTCGCGGGTCTGCTGATGGGCCAGTGCATGCGCTGGAACCTGCCGGAACCGTTGCTGATGGCCGCCTATCTGGCGGCGATGGCGTTCTGGTTCCTGCTCACCGCGAAGCGCGCACGTGCGGTGGCGTTTTTCCGTGCAGGGCGGTTCTGGGCACGCGCTCAACCAAGCGCTGCGCGGAACGACGCATAGGTTTCGGTGATGCCCTCGCGCAGGCTGATGCGATGCCGCCAGCCGAGCGCGTGCAGGCGCGACACGTCCATCAGCTTGCGCGGCGTACCGTCCGGCTTCGATGGATCGGTCGCGATCGTGCCGGCGTAGCCGACCACCTCGGCCACGAGTTCGGCCAGCGCGCGAATTGTCAGGTCTTCGCCGACGCCGACATTGATGAATTGTTCGCCGCTGTAACCGCGCATCAGGAACACGGCCGCATCGGCGAGATCGTCGGCATGCAGGAACTCGCGCAACGGCGTGCCGCTGCCCCAGATCACGACCTCGCGATCGCCGCGTTCCTTGGCCTCGTGGAACTTGCGGATCAGCGCCGGCAGCACGTGGGAGTTCTGCGGATCGAAGTTGTCGCCCTGGCCGTACAGGTTGGTCGGCATCAGGCTGATCGCGTCGAAACCGTACTGGCGCCGATAGGCCTGGCACATCTTGATGCCGGCGATCTTGGCGATGGCGTACCACTCGTTGGTCGGTTCGAGCGGGCCGGTCAGCAGCGATTCCTCGCGCAGCGGCTGCGGCGCCAGTTTCGGATAGATGCAGCTCGATCCGAGGAAGCAGAGTTTGCGCACGCCGTGCGTCCAGGCGCTGTGGATCACATTGGTCTGGATCGCCAGGTTGTCGCGCAGAAACTCGGCCGGATAGGTGTTGTTGGCATGGATGCCGCCGACCTTGGCCGCGGCCAGGAACACGTACTCGGGTTGTTCTTCGGCGAAGAACGCGTCGACCGCGCGCTGGTCGATCAGGTCGAGTTCGGCATGCGTGCGCAGGATCAGGTTCGTGGCGCCATCGGCCTGCAGCCGCCGCGTGATCGCGCTGCCGACCAGGCCACGATGCCCGGCGACGTAGATACGTGCATTGCTGCCCATCACCTCATTCATGATGCATCGGCGCGTGATAGCCGGCGTCGGCGACGAGGGCGTCGCGGCGGGCGAGGGCGAGGTCGGCCTGCATCATCTCGCGCACCAGGTCGGCGAACGGCGTGCGTGCCTGCCAGCCGAGTCTGGCCTTCGCTTTCGACGGATCGCCGAGCAGGGTGTCGACTTCGGCCGGACGAAAATAACGCGGATCGATGGCGACGATGCGCTGGCCTGGTTTCGCCGCCGAATCCGGCGCTGCGGACGCGATGACGCCGTGGGCATCGCTGCCGGTTCCGCGCCAGTCGATGTCGATGCCGATCTCGCGCGCGGCGCGGGTCACGAAATCGCGCACCGAGTGCTGCTCGCCGGTGGCGATGACGAAGTCTTCCGGCTGATCCTGCTGCAACATCAGCCACTGCGCCTCGACGTAGTCGCGGGCATGGCCCCAGTCGCGGCGCGCGTCGAGGTTGCCGAGATACAGGCAATCCTGCTGGCCGAGGTGGATGCGCGCCAGCGCCCGCGTGATCTTGCGGGTCACGAAGGTCTCGCCGCGCAACGGCGATTCGTGGTTGAACAGGATGCCGTTGCAGGCGTACATCCCGTACGACTCGCGGTAGTTCACGGTGATCCAGTACGCATACAACTTCGCCACGCCATACGGCGAACGCGGATAGAACGGCGTCGTCTCGCGCTGCGGCGTTTCCTGGACCTTGCCGTACAGCTCCGACGTCGACGCCTGGTAGAAACGCGTCTTTTTCTCCAGCCCGAGGATGCGGATGGCTTCGAGCAGACGCAGCGTGCCGACCGCGTCCGAGTTCGCGGTGTATTCCGGCGTCTCGAACGACACCTGCACATGGCTCTGCGCGCCGAGGTTGTAGAGCTCGTCCGGCTGCACCTGTTGCAGGATGCGGATCAGGTTGGTCGCGTCCGTCAGGTCGCCGTAGTGCAGGAACAGGCGCCGACCTGAAACGTGCGGGTCTTGGTACAGGTGGTCGATGCGGTCGGTGTTGAAGCTCGACGCACGGCGCTTGATGCCGTGCACTTCGTAGCCTTTGGCGAGCAGGAATTCGGCGAGGTAGGCGCCGTCCTGGCCGGTGATGCCGGTGATCAATGCACGTTTCACGGGGAGGCGGTTTCCGGGTCAGTCGTCGCGGCGGCGGACATCGGCCAGTCGCGGCCCTGTTCGGCGGCGACCAGGTGCGCAATCAGGGTATCGAGCGACGTCCGGGCTCGCCAGCCCAAGACGCGTTCGGCTTTCGCCGGATCGCCGCAATTGCGCGCCAGATCGCTGGGGCGTTCGAGCTGCGGATCGTGGTCGACATGGTCGCGCCAGTCCAGATCGACCCGCGCGAAGCAGCGCGCGACGAAGTCTTCCAGCGTGGTCGCGACACCGGTGGCGATGACGAAATCGTCCGGCTGCGGCTGCTGCAGCATGCGCCACATCGCCTCGACATATTCGGGCGCGAAGCCCCAGTCGCGACGGATGTCGAGGCGGCCGAGGCACAGCCGTTCGTCGCTGCCGCCGGCGATGCGTGTCGCCGCGCCCACGATCTTGCGGGTGACGAAGCGTGCCGGCCGCAACGGCGATTCGTGGTTGAACAGGATGCCGGTGCAGGCGTGCAGTCCATACGCCTCCCGGTAGTTCGTCACGGTCCAGTGCGCGCTCGCCTTCGCGACCGCATAGGGGCTGCGCGGACGAAAGGCCGTCGATTCGTCCGCCGTCGTGGCCACGTCGCCGAAGCATTCGCTGGATCCGGCGTGATATAGCCGTGCCGGCAAGGCCAGGAAACGCATCGCCTCGAGCACGTTCAAGGCACCGATGGCGATGCTTTCGAGCGTCTCCACAGGTTGCCCGAACGACAGGCCGAACGAACTCTGTCCGGCCAGCAGGTAGATCTCGTCCGGACGGACGCGGTCCAGACAATGCGTGACGCTGCGGAAATCGGTCGGCGCCATCGAGTGCAGATGCACCTGCGCGCGCACGCCAACGCGCTGCAACACATCGAACGGATTCAGTTGCGCATCGCGCGACGTGCCATGCACGGCATAGCCCTTCCCGAGCAGCAGATGCGCCAGCAGGGCGCCGTCCTGGCCGGAAATGCCGATGATCAGTGCGGTACGCGTCATCAGCCGAACTTAGCGACTTGCCCGAACGACAGGCAAAAAAAACCCGCCATCAGGCGGGCAGAAGGGGGAGGAGAAACGGAGAACCGGAAGCGGGAATCAGGCCGCAAGACGCGACAGCATCGCGTTCAGCTTGGCGCGACGACCTTCGAGCAGCTGGAACTGGGCCGTGGCCGGGGTGTCCTGATCGGACACGTCCTGATCCGGCTGGATCTGTTCGAGCGCCATCTCGACCTTGCCGAGTTCAATCAGCAGGTCGTGATGCAAGGTGACTTCGTCGATACCGAGGGTGGAGAGCTGCGAATCCATGGGACTGACCTCCTGCTTCGATTGCGATGGAGATCATGCAGAAAACGTGCCAGCGGTCACATTGACGGTGTGAGCGGTTCGACCGTGACTTTGCGCAGGTTGTCGCGAAAAGCAAACGAGCGCATGATCCAAACGACCCCGATGTTGCGTACTGCATGTCAGGGATTGGCCGCGGGGGCGGCCCAGGGGTTTCGAACCCGACGTATATCGCGATGGCGCTCCACAGCGACGTCGCCGTGTCACTGGCGCCCGGACTAAACGGTCACAAAGGATACCCCCTGTTCCTCGACGACCGCCGGGCGCCAGCCTTCTTCGTCAGCGGACGCCCAAAAGAACGAACCAGACCGCGAGGCCTGGTTCGGGTGAAGTCCGCGCGTCCGCGGACTTCGGCAGCTTCCCGAGTCGGCACATGGACTGTCCCCTGCCAGCCAGCCCGGCGCTTTGTGCGCTTGCCCGACCCGGTGCGTTCATCGCCGTGCAGGAGTCGCGCCAGCGGGTCCCGAAATGTGCGCCGTTTCACAATTGCTCACGGCAGAAAATGAGAACTGGCGCACGCTTTTCGGGAGGCTTGGAACGGGTCGGAATGTGTCGCTCGGTGACGCCGCAAATTCGCGCCCCGCAACGGCACTCTGCGACGGAAAACTGACAAAATCGCGCCCCACGGCGCTTTGCGACACAGTCTGGAACCATGGAATACAGCAGCACATTCGACGTCATCGTCGTCGGCGGCGGGCATGCCGGCACCGAGGCCTGCCTCGCGGCAGCGCGCACCGGCGCGCGCACGCTGCTGCTCAGCCACAACATCGAGACCCTGGGGCAGATGAGCTGCAACCCGGCCATCGGCGGCATCGGCAAGGGCCACCTGGTCAAGGAGGTCGATGCGCTCGGCGGCCTGATGGCGCGGGCGGCGGATCACGCCGGCATCCAGTGGCGCACCCTGAACGCGAGCAAGGGACCCGCGGTGCGGGCGACGCGTTGCCAGGCCGATCGCGCCCTCTATAAAGCGTATGCGCGGCGCGTGCTGGAAACGACGCCGAACCTGACCCTGTTCCAGCAGGCGGTGGATGATTTGATCCTCGACGGCGATCGCGTCGCTGGTGTGGTCACCCAGATGGGCCTGCGTTTCCGCGCCCCGACCGTGGTGCTGACCGCCGGCACCTTCCTGGCCGGCAAGATCCACATCGGTTTCGAGCACTATTCCGGCGGTCGCGCCGGCGACCCTCCCGCGACCGCATTGGCCCTGCGCCTGCGCGAACTGCCGCTCGGCGCCGACCGCCTGAAGACCGGCACGCCGCCGCGCATCGATGGCCGCTCGATCGACTACGCGAAACTTGAGGAACAGCCCGGCGACACGCCGATGCCGGTCTTCAGTTTCCTTGGTTCGGTGGCCGACCATCCCGAGCAGGTGAGTTGCTGGATCACCCACACCAGCGAACGCACCCACGACATCATCCGCGGCGGGCTGGACCGTTCGCCGCTGTACACCGGCAAGATCGAAGGCGTCGGGCCGCGCTATTGCCCGTCGATCGAGGACAAGGTCGTGCGTTTCGCCGACAAGACCTCGCACCAGATCTTCATCGAGCCGGAAGGCCTGAACACCACCGAGATCTATCCGAACGGCATCTCGACCTCGTTGCCGTTCGACGTGCAGCTGGCGCTGGTGCGGTCGATCCCGGGTCTCGAGCAGGCGCATATCACCCGGCCCGGCTACGCCATCGAATACGATTATTTCGATCCGCGCGGGTTGAAGCATTCGCTGGAGACCAAGGCGATCGAGGGCCTGTTCTTCGCCGGCCAGATCAATGGCACCACCGGCTATGAGGAAGCGGCCGCGCAGGGCCTGATCGCTGGTCTCAACGCGGCGTTGAAGGTGCATGGGCGTGACGCCTGGTGCCCACGTCGCGACGAAGCCTATGTCGGCGTGCTGATCGATGACCTGATCACCAACGGCACCACCGAGCCCTACCGCATGTTCACCTCGCGCGCCGAATACCGGCTGCAGCTGCGCGAGGACAACGCCGATGCACGCCTGACCGAGATTGGCCGTGACCTCGGTTGCGTCGACGACCTGCGTTGGGATGCCTACGCGCGCAAGCGCGACGCGGTCGCGGCCGAACATGCGCGCCTGTCGCGGGTGTACGCGGCGCCGAACAACGCGCTTGGTGCCGAGATCGCACAGACGCTCGGCATCACCATCACGCGCGAAGCCAGCGCGATGGAACTGCTGCGCCGCCCGGAACTCGATTACGCCAAGCTGATGCAGGTCGCATCGCTCGGTCCTGGTGTGCCGGATGCCGCGGTCGCCGAGCAGGTCGAAGTCGGCATCAAGTACGCCGGTTACCTCGATCGCCAGCGCGACGAGATCGAACGCCAGCGTCGCCATGAAGCGTTGCCGATTCCCGAAGGCTTCGTCTACGCCGACGTACGCGGTCTATCGGCCGAGGTCGCGCAGAAGCTGGCGCGCGTGAAACCCGAAACCATCGGCCAGGCGGCACGTATCAGTGGCGTCACGCCTGCGGCCATTTCCCTGCTGCTGGTGCATCTGCGCCGCGGCCAACCCGATCTGGCGATCAGCGCATGAGCAGCACACCGAACGAGATCTGGATCGGCCGCAACGACGCGGCACTCGGGCCGCATGCGCTCGACAAGATCCGCCAGTTGCGTGCCGACGGCGCATTGCGTGCCGACGACCTGCTGTGGTGGGACGGGTTGAACGAATGGATCGCGCGTGATGCGGCGCTGGCGCAGCTCGGCATCGGCACCGTTCAGGCACGACCCGCACCGCCGCCGATGCCCACGCGCCCGGTCGTGCCCGACCTGCCGCGTACCGCGCCGCTACCGAAGGCGCCTGCGCGCTCTCCTGAACGCAGCAACGCCCTGGTCTTCATGGCGCTGGGCTTGCTCACCTTTGCGGCCTTGGCTGCGGCGGCCTTCACCTTCCTGCGTGCGCCGAACCTGTCGCTGCCGTCCTTCGGCGGGCGCAAGGAGATGGTCGACGCGCTCAGCGCAGCAGGTACGTACAAGACCGCCTACGCCGAATACGTGATGAGCACGGACCAGACGCCGCAGTCGCTGGCCGATCTCGGCCTGAGCAGTGCGCCCTACGGCACGATGCGGGGCGTACGCCTGGAAGCCGGCACCTTGTTGCTCGATACCGCACGTGGCGTGCTGGCGCTGCAGCCGTATCGCAACGCCAACTACCAGATCTGGTTCCGCTGCGGTCGCGCCGTGCCGCCCGCGGGCATGGAAGCGCTGGGACTGATTGATGCCGCATCGGCCACGACCGTGCCCGAGGGTGATTTGCCGGACGGTTGCCGCTGACTATTTCGTCGCGCTAGTGCAGCGCGACCAGGTCCATTCCATCGATGGCCCGGTATCGGTGCCGTCGTCGATGCGCGCGAACAGGCGGCCGTCTTCTTCGCGACGATAGGTGACGCGTTTCGGGAAGTCGTGGCCAGGTTGTTCGAACACGATCAGTCCGGGCGCCTGTTTCGTGGCCGGAAAAATCGTTTCCGGAGCGCCGCCCGGTTGGGCATGGAAGCGGACGCCATCGCTGTCGTCGCTGATGCGCATGAACTCGAAACCGGCCAGCTTGCCGTCGCGAGTGTCGCGATGCCAGCCAAGCATCAGCCCGGCCCTGGCGCTGCTCCAGTGCTCCTCGTTCTGCACACCCTCGCGCTCGCCGCACCAGTCGCCGCCGAGCCAAGACAAGTCGGCGCCCGCTTGCGCGCCGCTGGTTGCAAGCAGTGCCAACACCATCGTCATCGAACGCAGGTTCATTCTCGTCTCCTCGGTCAGCGTGGATCGGGCGCGCAAAGGTCGACGGCGCGTTTCTCGGGGTCGAACATGCGCTCGATCTCCATGCCGAAGCGCGGTGGTCTGGCATGCGCGAATGACGTCGCCCGCCATTCTGCATGCAGCGCCTCGGCCTGCGCAGCCTGTTCCTTGCTCAATCCGGCCTCGGCCGCGGTCCCGACGATGAAGTCCGGGACCAGGTCGTCCATCAGCAGGTCGAGGGCGTGCGC
>JBGASK010000003.1:0-61863 GCA_044229785.1 Ahniellaceae bacterium | reverse complement strand
CTGCGCCAGGACCTGCTGTATCACCAGTCGCAGGTGGCGATGGCGGAAGTGACGGCCGACGTCGACGGCATCGTCGTGCATGGTTTCAATCCGTGGCGCGGCGATCGTTTCGACGAAGGCTCGTCGGCGTGGCCGGGCATGAAGATCGGCGAGATCGTCGATCGCGGTCCGGTGACCGTGCAGGCCTACGCGCTGGAGGCGGATCGTTCTGCGATTGCGGTCGGCCAGAAGGTGCGCCTGCGTTTCGACGCCCGCCCCGACCTGAAGCTCGAGGCGACCATCGCCACGATCTCCGGTGCGCCGGCGGCGAAGATGGAAATGGGCGCGGGCCGCTATTTCACCGTCACGATCCCGCTGGACGCCTCGGCCGATATCGGCCTGTTGCCATCGTCGAGCGTGCGCGTCGAGCCGCTGGCCGCCGCAACCGCGGTCGCAACGACGGGAGGCCAGCCATGAAGTCGCTGCTGATCGCCGGCCTGGTGCTGGCCGCAGGTTCGCTGGCTGCGGCCGAACTGAGTTTCGACGGCGAGATCGCCGCACGCGAAAGTGCCGCGATCTCGCCGCCGGCCATCGACGACCTCTGGCAGCTCACGCTGACGCAGCTGGTGCCGGACGGCACCCCGGTGACGAAGGATCAGGTCGTCGCCGCCTTCGACAGTTCGGAAGTGATGCGCGGGCTCACCGAGAAGCAGAGTGCGCTGAAGGAAAAGGAAACGCAGCGCGAACGCCTGCGGCTCGAACTCGCCGAGCGCGAACGCACCGAGGCGCTGGCCACGGCTCAGGCCAAATCGAACGCCGAGAAGGCCACGCGCAAGGCCGACCAGCCCGCCGACATCGTGCGCCGCGTCGATTACCAGAAGCTGGTGATCGAACGCGAACAGGCCGAGAAGCAGCTGGCGCTGGCGGTCCGTCGCGAAGCCGCTGCAGCCGAACAGCGCAAGCAGGAATGGCGTCTGGTCGAGGCCGAACTGGCGCAGCTGCGCGCCGAAGTGGCGCGCTCGCAACGCGCCATGGCCGAGCTCAACGTGAAGGCGCCGCGCGACGGCATCATCCTGCACCAGAGCAACTGGCAGGGCGAGAAGTTCGACGTCGGCTCGCAGGTGTTCCGCGGCCAGTCGGTGGCTCTTATTCCGGACGTCTCGACGCTGATCGCGCGTGTCGCGGTGCCGGAAACCGAAATCCGCCACGTGCGGATGGGCATGAAGGCGCGGGTCGTCGTCGAAGGCGGCGCCGGCCAGGCCATCGAGGGCGAAGTCACCGAGATCGGTCGCGCCGTGCGCAGCAAGTCGCGCGCGCAACTGGTGCCGGTGGTCGACGCCGTCGTCAGTTTCAAGGCCCAGGGCCAAGCCCTGAAGCCGGGTCAGCCGGTGCGCGTGATGCTGGTCGCCGGCGCGGAGAAGAAGTCATGAAGATCTGGATGCGGATGTTGCCGCTGCTGGCGCTGTCGGCCTGCGGCAAGGATGCGGCGCTGGATGCGCCGGTCGAAGTGGTGCAGGAAAGCGCGGTCGCGCTGCGCGTGTCCGCCGCCGGCGAAGTGCGCTCGGCCAAAGCCACGCCGTTGGCGGTGCCGGGTCAGGGCTGGTCGCAGCGCCAGCTCGAATGGATGGTGCCGGAAGGCTCGCAGGTGAAGAAGGGCGAGCTGATCGCGCGCTTCATCGCGCCGCAGGGCGAACTCGAGTTGACCAAGGCCGAACTCGATCTGCGCCGCAACGTGCTGGCGCGCATGGGCAAGGAGCTGGAGCTGTCGACGGCACAGGACAAGGTCGGCGCCGAAATCGCCAAGGTCGATGTCGACCTCGGCATTGCCGAGCGGTATGCCGGCGCCGAACTCGGCATGTTCGCGCGCAATGAAATCCTCGACGCGGTGCAGGACGCCGCCTTCCTCGGGTACAAGCACGACACGCTGGAATGGCAGAAGCGGCAGACCTCGACGCGCGGCGGTGCCGAACTGGCGGTGCTGGATTCGCAGCGCGCGACTTACGACCTGAACGCCAAGCGTCGTCGCGACGACGTGGCGGCACTGGAATTGCGCGCGCCGAATGATGGCGTGTTCGTGTTGAACGCGGACTGGGGCGGCGAGAAGCCCAAGGTCGGCGCCAGCATGTGGGCCGGACAGGAATTCGGCGCGCTGCCGGAATTGTCGGCGCTGGAAGTGCAATTCGCGCTGACCCAGCTCGATGCGCAGGGCGTCAAGGTCGGCGCGCGCGTGAAGATGCATGCGCTCGGCCGACCCGATCAGGAATTCGAGAGCACGGTCAGCTGGGTGGCCGGCGCCGCGCAGGCGCGCAGCCGCCAGAACCCCGTGAAATACCTGCTGATGAAGGCGGTCATCCCGGCCGAAGCGGTGGCGAAACACCAGCTCGTGCCGGGCCAGGGCATGGCCGCCGACGTCTACACCGGCGAATCCGGCAAGGGCCTGTCGGTGCCGAACGTGGCCCTGATCGCGGAGGGCGGCAAGACCTATGTCGAGGTCCGCGAAGGCGGCAAGCTCGCCAAGCGCGAAGTCGAACTCGGCGCACGTGGCACCGCACGCAGCGAAGTGACCAAGGGATTGAAATCCGGCGACGCCGTGGTGCTGACGCCGGCCGCGAACCTCGCCGATCCGGACGCCAGGCGATTCTCGGCGCCGGGCGACAGCGGTCGCGGCGGACGCGGTGGCGGCGGCATGCGGAGGATGGGATGAGCGCGGCACTGGACGGCATCGGACGACGCTTCGGCACGCATTGGCGCGAAGCGGTCGAGGAGTTGTGGCGGCGCCGCCTGCGCACCTTGCTGACCCTGCTCGGATTGATTTTCGGCGTCGGGTCCATCGTCGCGATGCAGGGCGTCGGCGAAGGTTCGCGCCAGGAAGCGCTGCGCCTGGTCGAAGGCCTGGGCCTGCGCAACCTGATCGCGAAGGCGGAATCGCCGCCGGACCAGGACGCGCTGCGCGAGATGCGCGCGCGCAGCCTCGGCCTCACCCGCGCCGATGCCGAAGCCGCACTCGACGTCGTGCCCGGCGCCACCGGTTTCGCCGCCGAGAAGGCGATCAAGACGCATTCGGTGCTCAGCGAATTCGCGAACTCGGATGCGACCGCGAGCGGCGTCACGCCGGACTATTTCGCGCTGGCCTCGTTGCAGGTGGCGAAAGGCCGCGCCTTCGATGCCGCGGACGACGATCGTCTCGCCGCCGTCGCCGTGATCGGTCATCAGGCCGCGAAGACGCTGTTTCCGGACGTCGACGCGGTCGGGCAACTGGTCAAGGTCAACCACGCCTGGTTCGAGGTCGTCGGCGTGCTGGCCGACCGCGATCTCAGCAAGGACCAGTTCGAAGGCGTGCAGTTGGGCCTCGAAAGCAATCGCGTGTTCGTGCCGCTGGCGTCCGCGCTGGCGCGCCTGCGTTTCCAGCCGATGGAAGACGAGATCGACCGCTTCCTCGTGCAGCTCGGCGATCCCGCCCACATCGTCGACGGTTCCAAGGTGCTGTCGGCGATGCTCGACCAGCGCCATGCCGGCCAGAAGGACTACGCGCTGATCGTGCCGGCGCAGCTGTATCAGCAGCATCAGGCGACGCAACGCATCTTCCGCATCGTCATGGCCGCAATCGCGGCGGTGTCGCTGCTGGTCGGCGGCATCGGCATCATGAACATCATGCTCGCCAACGTGCTGGAGCGGAAGCGCGAAATCGGCCTGCTGCGCGCGCTCGGCGCGCGTCGTCGCGACGTGATCGAGCAGTTCATGCGCGAGGCCGCGCTGATCTGCGGCGTCGGCGCCCTGCTCGGCCTCGTGTTCGGCGGCGTGCTCGCCTACCTGATCGCCTGGGGCGCAGGCTGGACCGTGGGCTGGGCGCCGATTCCGGTCTTCGCCGCCACCCTGATCTGCGCCCTCACCGGACTCGCCTTCGGCGTCTATCCGGCCCGCCAGGCCGCCGACCTCGACCCGATCGCCGCGCTGCGCACCGACTGAGCGCGGCGGCCGATCGAAGGCTTCAGAAGCCGCGCGACACGGTCAGCGTGATCGCGCGGTCGCGTTCCAGTTGCACGCCGTTGACATCGGCGTGCAGCGGCAGGCGCCACTCCACTCCGGTTCGATACGCACCGAACACGGCGTTCGCGCCGAGGCCGGCGTCGACGAAACGCCCGCCATAGTTGCGCTGCAGATCTTCCGGCGCACTGTGGTTGTGGGCGCCGTTGTAGTGGCCGGAGATGGCGTTGCTGTCGCCGAGCGCGATCCGCGCCGACAGGCTCAGCCAGTCGCGGGCACGCCAGGCGCCAAAGTTCGTGAATTGCCAGCCGTTGCCCAGCCGATACCCAGCGTCGTTGTAGCCGCTCAACCGACGCGTGATTTGCGCCTGCGCGCCCCACTGCCACCGATCCGACGTATGCGTGTAGGTCAACGACGGCAGCGCGTCCCAGGTACCCGAGCCGGGCTGCATGCCGTAGTGCACGAAGCGACCGTCATCGCCGTGGCGATCGACATCGCCGGTCGGCGCGCTGATCGCCAGCGTGGCCAGCCATTGCGACGCATGATCCTGATTGATGCGCCAGATTCCGGCGACGACGGTGTCGCCGATGCCGGACACGCCATGTTTTCCGGCGTGGCCGCTGCCATGGTCGCCGTGCCCGCCATGATCTTCGGCGCCCTCGACCGCGGTCATGCGCATCTGCATCTGCATGTACTGAGGCATCAGCATCAGGGTCAGGCGATCGCTGGGCGCCCACATCAGATCGAGCATGGCCATGCGCATGGCCATCGACTCGGCACGCATCGAAAAGCCTCGCGCAGCGAGCACGGCGTCATCGATGCGAGTGTCCCCTTCCAGATAGCCGGCGAAGCGAGTCTCTTCGACACGAAGGCCGACCATCCAGCTTCCGGCGCGGTGTGCGTGTTCGAACATGACGCCCGCGGGCGCATGACCCAGCGGATCCAGTCCATCGGCGCGAACGGACAGGGGAAACAGGACGATGGCCGCAATGGCGGCCGACAACGACAAGCGACGGGACATGGATGCTCCGGAGATTTCGGGGCGGGCACGGTAGTGCCTGGCCTCGCCGTAGCGCTGCGACCGATCGTCGCACGTCAGGTTGCGCCGGGCGCGGGTCGCTTCGCCAGTTTGCGCTGCAGGGTGCGTCGATGCATCCCGAGCAATCGCGCCGCAGCCGAGACATTGCCGTCGCTCTCCCGCAGCGCCTGCTGGATGTGCTCCCAGGCGACGCGGTCGAACGACAGCATGCGCGTCGGCGCCTCGTCCTCGACGTCCGTTTCCGGCGTCTCCGGATCGATGGCCTTGAGGACGGCCGCGATGTTGGCCGGCTTGGCCAGATAGTCGTCGGCGCCGCGCTTGATCGCTTCGACCGCCGTCGCGATGCTCGCGAATCCGGTGAGCAGCACGATACGCGCAGCCGGCGCGGCTTCGCGCAAGCGTTCGATCATCGACAGGCCGGAGCTCTGCCCCAGTCGCAGGTCGAGCAGGATGAAGTCGAGGTCCGGACCGGCCAACGCCAGCGCCGACCCGCCATCGTGAACGACATCGACCAGCAGGCCGCGGCGATGCAGGGCGCGCCCCAGCGTGCGCGCGAAGGTTTCGTCGTCGTCAACGACCAGGCCGCGCCTCATGACGCCATGCCCTCGGACCAGGGCCAGAAGACCGCGATGCACGTGCCTTGGCCCTCGCGCGGCGTGACCACGAACTTGCCGCCGTGGCGATCGACGCTGGCCTGGGCCAGCGACAGGCCGATGCCCAGCCCATCCGGCTTGTCCGATCGGAACAAGGCCGGACGATGGCCGGGGCGTGCGATGCGGCCGTCGCCTTCGTCCTCGATGCGCAAGTGACACCCGTGCGGCGATGCGGTGCACGACAGCCAGACCCGTGCCGAATCGCTGGCCAGACTGGCGTCGGCCGCGTTGTTCAACAGCACCTGCAACAGTGGCCGCAGCGCGCCATGCACATGCCGTTGTCCGCACGCCTCGATGTCCATCGAGACGGCGCAGTCGACCTCCGGTCGCAGCAACTGCCATGCACCGATCGCCTGCGGCAGCAGGGTCGCCAGCGGTCCATCGAACTGCTCGCCGGCTTGTGCCAGGGCACGCACGCGGTCGCGACATTGACCGGTCAGCATCGACAATTGCGCGACCTCGTCGCGGAGATCGTCGGCAAGACGTGGATCCTCGCCCAGATCGTCGAGCAGCAGGGTCATCGAACCGAGCGGCGTGTTCAGTTCATGCGCGAGCGACGCGGCGTGGGTCGCCAGCCCGAGGATGCCCTCGTCCCGGATCGCACGTTCACGGGCGTCGGCCAGTTCCGCCTCGCGACGGCGTAGCTGCCGCGACAAGCGGTCCATGAAGACGACGATGACGCCAACCGACAGCAGGAAATTCGCGACCATGCCGGCCAGATGCAGACCGAACAGATCGCGATGCTGCGCATGCGGGTCGACCACGGGCGGCGCCAGCGCCACCGCCGCGCCGAATCCCGAGACGGCAACGGCAGCGATCACGAGCATCAACCTTCGCTGCAGCACCAGCGCGCCGAGCGCAATCGGCAACAGGAAGAGCGAAACGAAGGGATTGGACAAGCCGCCGCTGAACGCGATTTGCCAGGCCAGCACGCCGACGTCGAAGGCCAGGTGCGCGACGATGCGCGCAGGTGCCGCATCGACCGATTCGCCGGGTCGGGAGCGCAGAACCAGATTGGCGGCGATCAATGCAGCGACACCCGACCACAACGGTGCCTGCGCGAAGGGCAGATCGAGCGCGTGAACCGCAACCAGGATGGCGATGGCCTGTCCGGCAGCGGCGAGCCATCGCAGCTGCCGCAGGGTGGCGAGAAAGGAGATCGATTTGGACATTCGCCCAGTCTAGCCATCGCGACGGCGGGCGAATGCGGCGAATCGTCGCTGCGTGCGTCAGCGCAGCCATCCCGCAAGGCCGGCGCGACGCGCGAGCCACACCAGTGCCATTGCCACGGCGAGCACCACGCCCTGGAGCACGTAGACGACCTTGCCGGCCAGCGCGGCAGCGTCGGACAGCACGAACAGGCCGATGTCCTGCGCCACCACGCCGAGCAGCGAGACGAGCAGCAACGGCAACGCCCAGCGTCGCCGCAGGATCAGGCCGAGGCAGCCGGCGGCCCCGCCCCAGACTGCGAGCGCCGTCGCCGCCACAGCCCAGGCCGGACGCGATGCATACAGGGCTTGCTGAGGCGCGCTCATCTGCGCCAGCTGTTCCGGGGTGATGCGCACGTCGGCCAGATAGGCCATGCAGCCCAGCAGATTCCACAACAAGGCGACGATGGCGAGCGGCAGGAACCATTTCGGCGCAGCGTTCACGAGAACCTCCGGAGCGGTGGGGACGGTTCGCCGATTCAACGCCCGTCCGCACCGACTTGCAATGGGAACAGCCGCCGCAACACGCCTGGCGCCGCGCTGCGATAGATGTTGTCGTGGCGCAGGTCCGGGCGCGGCTCGTGCATCCACTGCAGGGTGGCCGGCGCGTGGTCCTTCAGCGCGTCCGCGAGCGCGTCCACGTGCGGCACGATGTCGGTTTCGTCGGCGGCGCTCAGGTACAGGCGCTCGGGTTGGTGCGTTCGTTCGCGCAGCCGTCCGGGTGCCGCATCGACCAGTGCATGCGCGTTCCACCACAGGCTGGGGCTGAGCGCGATCGAGGTGTCGAACAGGCCCGGCGCCTCGAAGAAGGTGTCGACGATGAACAGCCCGGCGAGCGACTCGCCGATGATGGCGGTGTCGCCGTTGCTGCGGTAACGACGGTCGATCTCGGGCATCAACTCGTCGCGGATGAAGGCGCGGAACTTGGCCGACTCGCCGACGACGGGCCAGATCGTGCGGTCTTCATCGACCGTCGTTGGTGGCGTCATGTCGCGGCGACGTTGCGTGTTTTCGATGCCGACCAGCAGCATCGGCGCAATCTCGCCGGCGCGGACGCCGGCATCGAGCGTCGTCGCGACGTGAGGAAAGTCCTCGGCCACGCCGCCGTCCGGCATGTACAGCACCGGAAAGCGCGCGTCCGGCTGCGCGTCGTAGTGCGGCGGACGATAGACATGGACGCGGCGCATCTCGCCCAGCGCCCGTGAAGGCAGTTCGAGGGTGTCGTGCATGGGCACGGATTCGGCGGCGGCCGCAAGGCTGCCGACGGGAAGCAGCAACGCGAGACGGCACAGCCAGCGGCGCAGGCATCGGATCATGGCGTCGTCCTTGAATGACAGCGCCCAGTATGCCGCGGCCCTATTGCGAGGCGCACACTTGCCGCGGCGCGCCGTCGGGGCCGGGCTCGACGCGACAGACCACGCGCATCTGGCGGTCGCGCATGTCGCGCATCGGGTCGCCCTGGCGCATCATCTCGCGATGCAGGCGCTGCTTCTCCAGGGCGTCGCGCTGGTCGCGCCAGCGTTGCTCGATCTGCGCCACGCAACCGCGAAACGCTTCGCTGCCATCTTCATGGTCCTGCTGCAGGCACCAGGTGGCGATGCTGTCGCAGGGGATCATCCGGCGCTTCACCTCGGCCACCAGCTCGGCGCTGCGCGTGCTGCTGTTGACCGCGTCGCACAGGGCCGTGTCGTCGACGGCGGCGAGTCGTTCCGGCGCCAGATCGGCGATCTTCGCCGGCGTCTGGCTGCACGCGCACAGCACCGTTCCGAATCCGATGGCGGCCAGCATCCGAATCATGGCGATCTCCCGTCGTGCGTCGTTGTCGACGCGGATTCAAACTTACCGCACCGCGCCTACATGTGCGCGAAGAAGGCCGGCGCCTGCGTCCACTGTTCGTTCAAGCCGTCGACGCAGGTGATGGGGATGCGCGACAGCATCTCGTCTTCGACCTCGTCGAGGCACCCGAGGTTGACGCCGTACATGCGCCCGATCGGCGTGTCGGTGCCGATGCCGAAGGCGCGCACGCCGCAGTGGCGACAGAACCAGTGCTCGTTGACGCGGCGGTTGAACAGGTACTTCGTCAGGTCGGCCTCGCCCGCCAGCAGCCTGAACCCGTCTTCGCGCGCGATGCCGGCCCAGAACCGCGTGCGCCGGCAGATCGAGCAGTTGCAGCGGTAGCTCGGTTGCGTCAGATCGAGATCGGCCTCGAAACGGACGGCGCCGCAATGACAGCGGCCGCGATAGGTCTTCATCATGGCGAGGCCTCCTTGTTCACGATGTCGGCGCGCGACTTCGCCCACAGCCGCGCGTACTTCGCGTGCGTGTAGCCGGCGTAGGCGAGGTGGAAGACGGCGCCTTCGCGGCCGTCGAGGAAGCCGCCGCGCAGCAGATAGTTTTTCAGCAGATAGAACAACGGATGCGTGTACAGATCGAGGAAGCCGGCACGCTTGCCGAGTGCGGCGCGGCCTTCGGCCCAGAGGGCGGCGTAACGCGCAAGCTTGCGGTAGTGCTCGTCGAGATCGCGTACCGGCGTGTGTTCGAACCGGGCATCCAGGCGCGACACGCGTCGGCCCGCGAGGTGCAGGCGCTCGTGTACGGCGTCCGGCCGATACCGGGTGTCCGCACGGAACAGGCGCGGCAACCATTCGCGGCCCCAGCCGCCGCGCCGCAACGGGCGATCGAGGAAGATCGTGCGGCGCGGCAGTTCCCAGGCGTCGGCCGCGTCGATGCGGCCGCTGCGCAGAAAGCGGTCGAGATCGGCGACCGCCTCGGCCTCGAACCATTCGTCGGCGTCGAGCAGCAGCACCCAGTCGGTCTGCGCCTGCGCGATCGCGGCATTCTTCTGGCCGGCGAACCCGAGCCAGTCCTGATGCAGGACCTCGGCGCCGGCCGCGCGGGCAACGGCAACCGTGTCGTCGCTCGATCCGGAATCGAGCACGACCACGCGCACGCACAGGGTGCGCAGCGACGCGACGCAGCGGGCGATGCGGTCGGCCTCGTTCAAGGCGATGACGACGCCGGTGACCGGCGTGATGGCGGCAGGCAGGTTCATCGCGGCAGCATCGGGATTCGCCGCGTGCGCGTCAATGTCCGCCGTCTTCCGCGTCGCGCGGCAGGTATTCGCGCATCTGCGCGTACAGCGGCGTCAGCGTGGCGATGGTGCAGGTCTGCGGCGTGATGTCGTAGGTGGTCTCGAAGTCCTCGTAGCTGCGGGCGCGCCACAGCCGACCCTCGGGATCGACGACCAGCGAATGCCCGACGCCGCCGCGGAACACGTGCGACCCATCGGTGCCGCGATGGACCGCGCAGGTCCACGGACGATCGGGATGATGCGCGGCGACCCATGCGGCGATCTCGTGCACGTGCCGCGCGAATGCCGCGGCCCGCGCGGCCGCGGGCAGGCGCAACACCGCGGCGATGGCTTCGCCGAGCGGCCGTTCGCCCGGCGGGATCGACACGCCGGATTGCAGATCGGAAAGCGGCTCGGTCGTTGCGGCGGACGCGTGCGGGTGGCGGCTCATCGCGGCAGCTTCGACGCGCGATTGACCGATGTCAACGCCGGGCGATGCGGGCGTCGCCATGGCGCTGCTAGGCTGGCTGTCTGTCCTGAACCGGATGTCCCGCATGCACACGCCTCGCCCGTTGTCGCTCGCCGTTGCCCTCGCCCTTGCAGCGTCGTCTGCCGCCTCGAAGCCATTGCCTGCCGATCCGCAAGCCTGTTTCCGCGAGGTCACGCACACGCTCGCCGACGATGCGATGGAAGGTCGCGGCACCGGCACCCGGGGCAACGACATGGCCGCACTCGCCATCGCCGAATGGATGGACGAACTCGGCCTCGCCGCACCGAAGCAGGGCCGCATGCAGCCGTTCGAGGCGAACACCGGCATCTCGGTCGGCGAACACAATGTGCTGAAGGACGCCGGGTATGCGCAGGACTGGATTCCGCTCGGCTTTTCGAAGTCGGGCGAATTCTCCGGCGAGATCGTCTTCGCGGGTTACGGCATCCGCGCGAAGGACCTCGGTTACGACGACTACGCCGGGCTCGACGTGAAGGGCAAGGTGGTGTTGGCGCTGCGTTACGAGCCGGGCGAGAACGACGAGGCCTCGCCGTTCGAAGGCAAGAAGCCGACGCGGTATTCCGACCTGCGCGGCAAGGCCATCCAGGCGCGCGAGGCCGGCGCCGCGGCCCTGATCCTGGTTGCGCCGCCGCAGGCGCCGGACGAACCGGACAAGCTGCCGCCGCTGAAGACCATGGGACCGCTGTCCGATGCCGGCATCCCGGTGCTGCAGGTCACGCGCGCCCAGGCCGACCGCTGGCTGGCCGCGCACGGCACCACGCTGGCGAAGGCGCAGGCGGCCATCGACACGACCTTCAAGCCGGCCTCGTTCGCGCTGAAGGACGCGCGTGCCGAAGGCCGCGTCGACCTGCATCCGGTCATCGCGAAGACGCAGAACGTGGTCGGCCTGTTGCCTGGCCGCGGTGCGCTGGCCAACGAGGTCGTCGTCGTGGGCGCGCATTTCGATCATCTCGGCTGGGGCGGCCAGGGCAGTTTCAAGCCCGATGTGCGCGCCATCCACAACGGCGCCGACGACAACGCATCGGGCGTGGCCGGCATGCTCTGCGCCGCGCAGCTGCTGGCCGCGCGCGATGCCGAACCGATGGAGCGCCGCTCGCTGATGTTTGTCGGCTTCTCGGCCGAGGAAATCGGTCTCGGCGGCAGCGCCTGGTTCGTCGAACACCTGCCGAGCGGCCGGATCGGCGATGTCGCCGCGATGATCAACCTCGACATGGTCGGGCGCATGAACGAGCACAAGCTCAACGTGCTCGGCGCCGACAGCGCCAAGGCCTGGGACGCGATCATCGCCGAAGCCAACAAGGCCGCGGCGAGCGTGAAGATCAGCGCCGGCGGCGACGGATACGGGCCGAGCGACCATTCCAGCTTCTACGCGGCCGGCGTGCCGGTCGTGCACCTGTTCACCGGCGCGCACGAGCAGTACCACTCGCCCGAAGACGACGCCGCGTTGTTGAACATCGAGGGCGGCGCCGATGTCGCACGCATCACCGCCGCATTGGCCGACGGCGTGCGCCGCGGCCCGCGCCCGGATTACGTGCGCACCAGCGCGGCGTCGCCGACGGCCGGCGACAGTCGCGGCTATGGCGCCTACTTCGGTTCGGTGCCGGACTATTCGGCGATGGAAGCGACCACAGGCGGCGTCAAGCTCAGCGACGTGCGCCCGAACAGTCCCGCCGAGAAGGGCGGCTTGAAGAAGGGCGACGTGATCGTCGGCATGGCCGGCATCACCATCAACAACCTCTACGACATGACTTTCGTGCTGCGCGAGCACAAGCCGGGCGACACCATCGACGTGATCGTGAAGCGCGACGGCGTCGAAGTGAAACTGCGCGCGACCCTGTCGCAACGTCCGGGCGAAGCCGCACCGGCTGCGCATCCGCCTGCCGCGAAAGATGCCCCGCCGCCGGCGAAACACGCGCGTTTCGAAGTCGGTGCCGAACCGCTGCATCTGCGCGACTGGGCGCCGCAGGCCGGCAAGGCCGTGCCCGAGCTGATGCGCAAGGACGAACCGCACCTCGCCGACCTGCGCCGCCTCACCTTCGGCGGCGACAATGCCGAAGCCTACTGGTCGCCGGACGGGCGCAAGCTCAGCTTCCAGCGCACGCCGCCAGGCGGCGACTGCGACGCGCAATACGTGCTCGATCTCGACAGCGGCAAGGTCGAACTGGTGTCGAGCGGCGAGGGCCGCACCACCTGCGGCTACTTCGATTTCCCGAAGGGCGAATCGCTGATCTACGCGACCACCGAAGTGGCGTCGAAACAATGCCCGGCAAAACCGGATTATTCGCAGGGTTACGTCTGGGCGATCTACGACAGCTTCGACATCGTGCGCCGCGATGCCGCCGGCCAGACCACGCCGATCATCGCCGGACCGGGCTACGACGCCGAAGCCACCGAATGCTTCAAGGACGGCCGCATCCTGTTCACCAGCACGCGCAACGGCGACCTCGACCTCTACGTCGCGAACCGCGATGGCGGCGACGCGAAACAGCTGACGAATCTTCCCGGCTACGACGGCGGCGGCTTCTTCACGCCGGACTGTTCGAAGATCATCTGGCGCGCCTCGCGTCCCGAGGGCGACGCGCTGGTCGACTATCAGCGCCTGCTCAAGCAGAACCTGGTGCGCCCGAGCCAGCTCGAGATCTTCGTGATGGATGCCGATGGTTCGAACGTGAAGCAGTTGACGAACCACGGCGTCGGCAGCTTCGCGCCGTATCCGACGCCCGACGGCCGCGGCGTGGTCTATGCCACCAACATCGGCAAGGACGCGCGCGAGTTCGACATTCGCTACGTCGGCTTCGACGGTCGCGAAGAACGCATCACCACCGCACCGAGCTTCGACGGCTTCCCGATGTTCTCGCCGGACGGGAAGTGGCTCGTATTCGCCAGCAACCGTGCGAACCAGGACGGCGCCCGCGACACCGACCTCTACATCGCGCGCTGGCTGCCTTGATCAGCCGGCAGCGGGCCGCGTCACCCGCCACGCCACCGCCATCGCGAACAGCAGCAGCAGGGCCGCGACCAGCATCGGCGCGCCCGGCAGTTGCCAGTCGCGCTGCGGCCCGATGAAGGCCGCGAAGGTCTGGGTGAACAGGCCGGGACCGATCAGGCCGGCCACGCCCATCAGGCTCGACAGGCCGCCCTGCAATCGGCCCTGTTCGTGCGGCGCGAGATGCGAGGTCATCAACGACTGACCCGCCGGACCGGCCAGGCCCCAGAACGCCATCACCGGAATGCCGGCCAGCATCCACCAGCCGCTGGGCGCCAGGCCGTAGATCGCGAAGCCGGCGACACCGAATCCGAGGCCGACGACGAGCGCGCGGCGCTCGCCGAATTTCGGCACCAGATGCCTGGTCAGTCCCGCCTGGACGATGGCCGACGCGATGCCGACGAGGCCGAGCGCGATGCCGACCTCGGTCGGTCCCCAGTGGTAGCGATAGGCCGTGTACAGGACGAAGGTGCTGGGCAATACGTAGTGCGCGAGGCTGGACAGGAAGTGCACGCTGGCCAGCGGCAGCAGCTGGTCGTGGTTCTTCAGCCACTGCAGCGCGCCGAGCGGGTTGGCGGTTTTCCAGACGAATCGCGGCGTGCGTTTTTCCGGCGGCAGCGATTCCGGCAGCACGAACCAGCCGTAGCAGAAGTTCGCGAGACTCATCGCCGCCGCGACCCAGAACGGCAGGCGCGGGTCGATGCCGCCGAGCAGGCCGCCGAGCGCCGGACCGATCACGAAACCGATGCCGAACGCGGCGCCGATCATGCCGAAGGCGGCGGCGCGCTTGTCGGCCGGCGTCACGTCGGCGATGTAGGCGCCGGCCGTGGTGATGCTGGCCGCGGTGATGCCGGAGATGGCGCGCCCCACGAACAGCCAGGACAGGGTCGGCGCCAGCGCCATGAAGATGTAGTCGAGGCCGAGGCCGAGGTTCGACAGCAGCACCACCGGACGCCGTCCGAAGCGGTCCGACAGGGTGCCGAGCACCGGCGACCAGAGGAACTGCATCGCCGCCCACAACATGCCCGCGTAACCGTAGTAGCGCGCGGCCACGGCGGTGTCGTTGCCGAGGAAATGTTCGAACAGGTGCGGCAGCACCGGAATGATCATGCCGAGCGCGAGGATATCGAGCGTGACGGTGATCAGGATGAAGATCAGCGCGGCCTTGCGGACCGGCGCGTGTGCAGGTTCGGTCATGCGCACCTCGGGCAGGGAGGCGAGGCTAACAGCCCGCGCCGGCGGCGGCGATGGATCGGCACGGGATGCCTGCGCTAGCCTTCCGCCATGGGATTCGACGCCGAACTGACCCTTGCCCTGAACAGCAACGACGGCGCCGCACGCGACCGCCTGCTCGGCCACGTGCACGAAGACCTGCGCCGCATCGCCCGCGCCGAACTGGCGCGGCATCGGCGCGGCGATACGCTGAACACCCAGGCCCTGGTCAACGAGGCCTACCTCAAGCTGTTCGGCGGCGCGGCTGCGAACTTCGAGAACCGCAAGCATTTCTTCGCGACCGCCGCGCGCGCGATGCGCCAGGTCGTCATCGACTACGCCCGCGCCAAGCTGGCCGACTGTCGCGGCAGCGGTGCCGAACACGTGTCCCTGGATGCGCTCGAAGGCCTGCCGCTGCCGATCGACGCCCAGGCCGAGCAACTGGTCGGCATCGACGCCGCGCTGTCGAAGCTGGAAGCGCTCGACCCGCGCCTCGCCGAAGTCGTCGAGCTGCGCTTTTTCGCCGGGCTCGACGTCGAACAGGTCGCCGAACTGCTCGGCGTATCGACCCCGACGGTGAAGCGCGACACCCGCACCGCCAAGGCCTTCCTGGCGCGCGAACTGGGCGCCGGCGCATGAGCTTGCCGCGGCTGTTCCATTCGCGGGCCTGGTGGCGACAGCCTTCGGCGACCATGGTCCTGGCCTTGGCCGCGAGCCTGGTGATCTATCCCTTCGCCGACGAGACGCGTGCGCTGCGCCCGCTGGCCCAGGTACTGGACGTGGCCGTGGTGCTGATGGTCGTGCGCCTGATCCGCGCCCAGGCGGAGATGTGGCGCTCGGGCTGGGTCATCGCGTTGCCGACGGTCACGCTGCAACTGGCGCATCTGCTGTGGCCGCAGGTCGGCATCGAACTGCCGATGCTGGTCGCGCAGGTCGTGTTCCACGGCTATGCCGCGATCGCCCTGCTCGCCTACGTGCTCGGCGACGAGGTGATCACGCTGGACGAACTGTTCGCGATCGCCGGAATCTACGTGCTGCTCGGCCTGCTCTGGGCCAGCGCCTACGCCATCGTCATCCATTACGACGCCCACGCGATCTTCATCAATCCGGCCAACAACCCGGACGGCGCCACCGGTTTCGGCGACCTCGTGTATTACTCGCTGACCACGCTGACCAGCACCGGCTACGGCGAGATCACGCCGGTCAGCCCGGCCGCACGCGCGCTGGCGATGCTGCAGCAGATCGTCGGCGTGCTCTTCGTCGCCATCCTGATCTCGCGCCTGACCAATCTGTATCGCGCCCCGAAAGCCTGAGGCATTGGCACTACAATGCGCGCCCCATTCGAAGGAGCCGCAACATGAACACGATCGGCGAGCAGGACATCGATGTCCTCGACCGCTTCCTCCAGGAACGCTGCGAGGACACCAACGGCTTCTTCAGCGTCGAAATGCTGGACGGCTACCTGTGCGCGCTGCATGTCTGCGCCCAGCCGATTTCGCCGGAAGACTGGCTGCCGCCGATCTGGGGCGAAGGCTTCGAGTTCGCCAGCGTCGAGGAACGCGACGCGATGAGCGAGCGGGTGCTGGCCCTGTGGGAAGACGTGGGCACGCGCGTGCGCGCCGCCGCCGAAGGTCGCGAAGAAGAATGCATGCCGCTGATCGCGGCCGCACCCGACCTTGAGGACATGGACCCGGAGCGCACCGACGAATTCCTCGGTCTGGCCTGGGCCATGGGTTTCTCGATCGCCATCGACCTGGCCGCCGAAGCCTGGGACGAGATGTGCGACCGCATCGAAGGCCTGGCCGAAGACCTCGACCAGATCGACGAACTGATGATGATCGGCACCGAAGAAGAGAATTCGCCGGCGATCACGCTCGCGCGTCGCATGGAAATCCTCGAAATCATCCCCGGCCTGCTCGGCGCGCTGGAAGCGCACCGGCTGGATGGGCGCAAGCCGAACTGATCGGGCACGACGGCCACGTCGGATCCGGCACGCCGATCGGAGAATCGCGTCGGATCCGGCACGCCGGGAATCGCGTCGGATCCGCTGCGCTTGATCCGACCTACATTTGATCGGCTCGCGTCATGGGCCGGAAGAAGCGGCACACTCTGAATGTAGGTCGGATCAAGCGCAGCGGATCCGACGTTGCGGCCGCGCCGTGCCCGATCAACCGCGCCGCCGCCAGAACCACCCGCCGATCAACAACGCGAACACGCCCGCGATCCACGGACCGTAATGGCGCACGGCGATCTTCGCGTCGCGCACCCGTTCGAACGTCAACCGCTCGCGCGCACGTTCGAATTCGGGTGCGGGGCAGTCGCGCCCGAAGCGGGCGCCGAACGGCACCAGCGCACCGTCCGCGACATAGCGCCGATACAACACGCGCGCGGCCTTCGGTTCGCGATCGATCAGCCAGCCGGTGCCGATGCACAACATCGCCGCAAACGCCTGCGAACGCGCCGGCACGAAGTTCGCGGCCTGCATGATGTGGTCGGCCGCGACCTGGCGATACTGGAAGCGCGACAGATACGGCGGCTTCGATGCCGCCAGGCGTTTCGCTTCGTCGGCACCGATCCAGTCGCCTTCCAGTTTCACATCGGTCGGCGGCTCGGGAATCCAGTTCCACTCGCTGTCGTAGTGGCCCGATTCGCGACCGAAGCTGCCGCCCCAGATCTCGAAATCGGGCGGGCCTTCGGTGCCGAGAATCTCCATGCCGAATTCGCGGGCGGTCGTCGCCGCGTCGTACCAGGCCTCGGCGCGGCCGACGCGGTCGAACCAGAAACCGTTCCCCTGCGCGCGATCCATCGCCGCCGCATACTTGCCTGCGGCCTCGCGATGCGCATCCTCGCTGAAGTACGGCAACGCTTCCGCATAGTCGCCCGCACGCATCAGTCGGCGCGCGAACAGGTCGCGCAACTGCGCCGCGACATCGCCGTCACCGACCGATTCGCCATCGTGCTCGTCGCTGTCGGGCACCGCCGGTGTCGGCGCTGCCGCCGCGTGCTTCGCGACGAAGGCGCGCAACTCGGCCAGCGTCAGCACACGGTCGGCGACGTATTGCGCGTCCATCCAATAATTGCCGCCGGCCGCATACAGCGCTTCCATCGCCGCGACATAGTCGCCGCGCGCCAGATTCAGCGTGCCGAGTTCGGCATGGACCTGGCACTGCGGCTGCAGCGCCTGCCACTCCGAGGTCAGGCCATACTGCCCGCCCCAGGCTTCCTCACGCGGGAATCCGGCAGCGGCTTCGGCATAGGCCTTCGCCGCGCCGTCGCGGTCGCCCTTGCGCAACGCCAGCTTGGCGCGCACCCAGGCCGACAGCGGCGACGCGTCCTGCGCCACCAGTCGCTCGGCCAGGTCGAAGCGGCCGGCGCGGTAGGCCACGGCAGCGAAACGATCAAGCCCGTCCGCGCCCGACTGCGGCGCTGCTTCGATGGCGTCGAGCAGGCGCGCGATCGCATTCGATTGGCCGATGCGATACGGGTCGCCCATGCCGGCGTCTTCGTCATGGATCTCGGGGTCGTCGGTCGACAGTTCGCCGGCGCGCGAATACGCATAGGCGACGGCCACACGGCGCGCCAATGGATCGTCGATCCAGGCCTTCAACATGTCGGCATCGGCGAAGGCGCTGCGCGTCAGCATCAGTACCGAGTTGGCGCCGGACACCGAGCCGGTCGCAGCCTGCTGCAGATACAGATGCAGGGGCGCGGTCGAATAGGCGTCGAGGTGCAGGGCCGCTTCTTCGCCGTAACTGGCGACCGCGAGACCGAGCGGGTCCGGCGCGCCGGCCGCGACGAGATCACGCACCTTCGCGAACGCTGCGGCCGCGGCATCGAGATCATCGCCACGCGCGGCGATGCGCGCCAGCATGTACTGCGCCCAGCCGGCGCGACGCGCATCGGCTGCGGTGTTCGCGGCCAGCGCGCGTTCGAAGTGGTCACGCGCGACATCGAGCCGGTCGTGTTCCCAGGCCACCGCACCGGCGACGTAGTGGCGGATGTCGTCCGGCAAACCCGCGCCGGCCGCGAACGCTGCCGCAGCATCCGTCGACTGGCGCATCGCGACCACCCGTTCGTGTTCGCCGGGATCGAGATCGCGGCCTTCGGCGTCGCTGCGCGATTCGCGCTGCGCCGTTTCCGCGTCCCAGTAGTCGTTCGATTCGTTCGGCGTGAAGCGCGCATCCGGCGTCGGCAGCAAGCGCGCCACCTCGACATGGAAGGCGCCCTCGGGCAGGTGCGACAGCGTGCGTGCACGATCGTCCAGCACTTCGTTCGGAAAGTCCGGGCCGCAGGCCGAAGCCGTCGAGGCGGCGAGCGCCGCGAACAGCGCGAGCGACAAACGATTCCGGTGCATCATGGTGCCGAATTTCCCTGACATTGAACCCAACCTATCGTGCGCGACGCGCCCGGTTTCAGCAATGGCGGTGCGTTTGAATCGAAGCGCGCATGTGCGGCGTCGAAGCGGTAACCGGCCACGCCCTCGCCATCGCGGCAATCGTCCGGCGCGGTGATGGCCTGTGGCGCCAACGCATCGATGCGCTGGTCGTTGTGCAGCACGACATCGAAAGTCGCGCCGTCGTCGATACGCACACGTTCGGCGCGCACCGGCCGGTTCACGTCCTCGGCGGCAACGACGGCGCGCAAGGTGTCGATCGACCACGCACGCCGGTCGGACGCCAGCGGCAGGCGGAACCAGGCGATGCCATCGAACCGCGGCGGCGGTGTTTCGCGCAGTCGCCGCAACACGACGGCGACCCGGCGCGGATCGACCACGAGTTCGCGCGCGGCTTCATCGAACACCGGCATCGTGGCCGCATCGCTGTCGATGGCAGTGATTCGACCCGTATCGTCCTGCGTCACCCGCGTCGCATACGCCGGCAACGCGACCCGGAATGGCTTCGGGGTGACGCGCGCGTAGGCACGAATCCAGCGCAGCGCCTGCGCCGCGTCGAACAGGCCGTCGCCCGGTTTCGCGACTGCATGCACCTGCAGGACGCTGGCATCGACGGCGGCGAGCACGTCGACCAGCGCCGCACTGTGCAACCAGTCCGGCAGCGCGGTGATCGACCACGACAACGGCGCGTCGACGCGGCCGCGCAGATCGCGCAGCAGCGCGGCGTAAGCCGGCAAGCGCGAACGCGCACAGTCGTGATCGATCTCGATGCCGGTCACCGTCGCGCCTGCCGCCAGGGCCGCCGCATGCGCGTCGGTCAACACGGCGGCCGCCGCCGCGGCATCGATGTCGGGCATCGCGCCGGGAATGCGCAGCACCAGCGTGACCGGCCGTCTCGCCGCCGCCAGCGCGGGCC
This sequence comes from Ahniellaceae bacterium, assembly GCA_044229785.1. Lineage (GTDB taxonomy): Bacteria > Pseudomonadota > Gammaproteobacteria > Xanthomonadales > Ahniellaceae > JADKHK01. Next base: position 41,915 of record JBGASK010000003.1, on the reverse strand, counting down.
AGTCCACGGCCACACGCACGACAGCGCGCGGATCGATCTCGCCGACGAGCGCGCGATAACCGGCGAAGACCTCGGCCATCGATGCCGCGGCCGCCGCGAGCTCCGGCGTCCAGCGGCGTTGCCAGACATAGGCCTCGTGGTCGAATGAGGCGGGTGATTCGGCCCGGACCAGGCCGGCCGCGAGCATCAGGATCAGGAGCAGACGCATGCGCAAACGCTAGCAGCAGGCGTGTTCTGCCCGCAGCCCGATGTCGCCCCCGGCCGGGCGGGCTCGGAAAGCAGCGCTGTTAGCATCCACGCTTTCCTGACCCGGGATGATCCGATCATGCGCAACTTGCCGACACTGCTGCTCGCCCTGCTGCTGGCGCTGCCGGCCTTCGCATCCGCCACCGACGCCGACGCCGACGAATACGCTGCGCGCCGTGCCGAGGTGATGCGCAGGATCGGCCCCGACGCGATGCTGATCCTGCGCTCGCCGCCGCCGCAGACGCGCAACGGCGATGTCGACTGGCCGTTCCGCCAGGAAGACAGCCTGCTCTACCTGACCGGCCTCGACAACCCGGACACCACCCTGGTGCTGGTGCCGGGCGAAGAAACGCATCGCGAGATCGTCTTCACCCTGGACAGCGACCCGGCCGCGGAACTGTGGACCGGACGTATCCCGAGCTTCGAGGACGTGTCCGCGCGCAGCGGCGTGACCGAAGTGGTATCGGCCGATCGCTTCGAGGAGTTCGTCCGCGCGGCGATGGAAGGCCGGGCCTGGGGCAATCCGGGCACCTATCGCTCGTTCGCCACCGCCGGACTGCCGAACTGGCAGCGGCAGCTGCGCGGCGGCCAGGCCGTCGTCTGGATGATCCTGGAGAACCGTCATTTCGACGGCGGCGCGAGCGCCGAGCAGCAGTTGATCGAACGCCTGCGCCGCAGCTATCCGGAACTGGCGTTCCGCGATGCCTTCCCGCTGCTGACCGAGATGCGCATGGTCAAGCGCCCATCGGAGATCGCGACGGTGCAGCGCGCGATCGACGCCACCGTGGCCGCGCAGAAGGCGGCGATGCGCCGGGTCAAGACCGCGACGCACGAATACCAGGTGCAGGCGACCATCGAATACACGTTCCGCGACCGCGGCGCCTGCTGCTGGGGCTTCCCGTCGATCGTCGCCGCCGGCCGCAACGCCACCACCCTGCACTACGTGACCAACAACGACCCGATCCCCGCAGGCAGCCTGCTGCTTACCGACATCGGCGCCGAGGTCGCGGGCTACAGCGCCGACGTCACCCGCACCTATCCGCAGAGCGGCCGTTTCCGTCCCGAACAGCGCGCGATCTACGAAGCGGTGCTGCGCGCCCAGAACGAAACGATCGCGTTGATGAAACCCGGCGCCCACATGCGCGACCTGCACGAGACCGCGATCAAGATCCTCGGCGAGGACTTGCTGCGGCTTGGCCTCGTCAGCCGCAACGAACGCGAACAGGTGCGCATGTATTTCCCGCACGGCCTCGGCCATGACCTCGGCCTGCGCGTGCACGATGTCAACGACCGCACCCAACCGCTGGCGCCGGGCCGGATCGTCACCAGCGAACCGGGCATTTACGTGCGCGCCGTCGATGTCCGCGCCCATTCGGCCTATCTGGCCTTGCCGGAAGCGGAACGCGCCGGCGTCGACGCGGCGCTGGCGAAGTACGCCGATATCGGCGTGCGCATCGAGGACGACATCCTGGTCACGACCGGCGCCCCGCAGAACCTGTCGGCGGGCGCACCGCGCACGGTCGCCGAAATCGAGGCCTGGATGGCCGGCGACACGCCCTGAATCGCATGCGTTGAGGCTCGGGCGCATGGCCTAACGCTGGCAGCGCCGGCTCGCGGCTCGCCGCCCGGGCGTCGGGCGTGGACAATGCGCCACCTTTCCGGAGCCCCGCCATGACCCGCGTGCACAAGCCGATCTCGCTGACCCGTTACCTGATCGAGGAACAGCGCGAGAAGGGCGTGATCAAGCCCGATCTGCGCCTGCTGATCGAGGTCGTGGCGCGCGCCTGCAAGACCATCGCGACCCAGATCAACAAGGGCGACCTCGGCGGCGTGCTCGGCAATGTCGGTTCGATCAACGTGCAGGGCGAAGTGCAGAAGAAGCTCGACGTGCTCAGCAACGAGATCCTGCTCGAAGCCAACGAATGGGGCGGCCACCTGGCCGCGATCGCCTCCGAGGAAATGGACGATCCGTATCCGATCCCGCATCGCTATCCGAAGGGCGAATACCTGCTCGTGTTCGATCCGCTCGACGGCTCCTCGAACATCGACGTGAACGTGTCGGTCGGCACCATCTTCTCGGTGCTGAAGGCGCCGGAAGGCGTGACCGAACCGACGTCCGCGGACTTCCTGCAGCCGGGCACCAGGCAGGTCGCGGCCGGCTACACGGTCTACGGTCCGAGCACGGTGCTGGTGCTGACCGTCGGCGACGGCACCCACATGTTCACGCTCGACCGCGAACAGGGCAGCTTCGTGCTGACCGAGATGAACGTGCGCATCCCCGAGGACACCACCGAGTTCGCGATCAACATGAGCAACATGCGCCACTGGGACGCACCGGTGAAGCGCTACATCGACGAATTGCTCGCCGGCAAGACCGGCCCGCGCGGCAAGGACTTCAACATGCGCTGGGTCGCGTCCATGGTCGCCGACGTGCACCGCATCCTCACCCGCGGCGGCGTGTTCATGTATCCGGTCGACGCCAAGTGCCGCGACAAGGGCGGCCGCCTGCGCCTGATGTACGAAGCCAACCCGATGGCCTTCATCGTCGAACAGGCGGGCGGCGCCGCGACCGACGGACACATCCGCATCATGGACCGCCAGCCGCTGGCCCTGCACGAACGCGTGCCGGTGTTCCTCGGCTCGAAGAACGAAGTGGCGCTGGCGACGAGCTACCACCGCGGCTGAAGCGCATCGACACCCGGCCAAAGTCAGTGGTCGGCGTGTCCGGACGGGATTAGACTGGGGCCGATCCTCCGAGGACGGTCATTGTGGGTGCGCTCTGCCGCTGGATCCTGCTGATCGGTGCCGGGCCGCTGGCGGCGGCCGGTATCGGCGGCACCGTGACGCGAGCGGATTCTGCCGCTCCGATCGATGGCGCCACGATCACCGCGATCAATCTGCTGGCGCCGGGCGCGCCGGTGGCGGGCGTCAGCGACGCTGCCGGCCAGTACGCGCTGACCGTGCCGGCCGGCACCTATGCCGTGTTTGCAAGCGCGCCGGGCTTCGCGTCCGAACTGTTCCAGGAGCAGCCCTGCTGCGACAACCCCGGCAATGCCACGCCGATCGTGCTGGGCGACGGCGAAACGCGCACCGACGTGCACTTCACGCTGGCGCCGGGCGCGAGGATCCACGGCATGCTGCGGCGTCGGGCCGATGCGACACCGCTGCCCGGATTCAACGTGCGCGCCCTGCAGGACGGCGTCGCGGTCGCCACGACCTTGAGCGACGGCAACGGCGACTACGTGCTGGATCTGGCGCCGGGCAGTTATGTCGTCGAAGCCGCTGGCGACGGCGTGTTGTTCGACGAGCGTTATCCGGACGCGCAATGCGCGGCGGGCCAGTGTCGCGGCGATGTGCAGGCGGTGAGCGTCGGTACGGGCACGGCCGTGACCGGCATCGACCTGAACCTGTCGCCGCCGGCACGCATCGTCGTCTCGATGGGCCGCGTCGAGAGCGGCCAGTCCATGGACGGCGCGATCTGGTACTGGATCGATGGCGATGCGGCCACGACGCCGACCCGCGTCGATACCGTCTCCGGCATCGCCACCCTGGAACTGCTCGGCAGCGGCAGCCTGCGCGTCGCCGCTTCCGCCGACACCTGCGGCGCAGCCCAGGACCGCGTCTGCCTGAGCGAACTGCACCCGAACCTGCCCTGCGCACATCTCGGTTGCGATCCGGCGAGCGGTGCCGCCGTGGCGTGGACGCGTGCGGCGAACCTCGTCGGACCGGGCTTCCTGCTGGGCCCGGGCGCCACGATCAGTGGCGCCGTGGCCGGCGCCGGTGTGCCGCTGGCCGGCGCCACGGTGTCGGTATATCGACCCGACGCCAGCCATCCGGCCGTGCATGGTCAGGCACTGGCCAACGCGACCAGCGACGGCGGCGGTGGTTATCGCATCGACGGGCTCGATGCCGGCGCGCATTTCGCGGTCGCCGCGGCCGCAGACGCCGTGCCGCAACTGTACGACGGCCTCGACTGTGCGCTGAGCCAATGCGTCATCGAGAGCGGCGATGCCGTCACCACGACCCTCGGCGCCACCACGGCCGCGATCGATTTCGACCTCCAGCCCGCAGGCGCGATCGCCGGCAGCGTCCACGACCAGGGCACCGAACAGGCGCTCGCGGAGATCACCGTGCATCTGCATCGCGCCGATGGTGCGGAGCTGCGTTCGCTGCCGACCGACAGCGGCGGCCAGTACCTCTTCGCCGACCTGCCCGTGGGCACCTATTTCCTGCGCTACACGCATCCGCATTTCGCCGCCGAACTGTACGACGACCTGCCTTGCCCCGGCGGCAACTGCGACGTGATCGCGGGCACGCCCGTGCAAGTGCTTGCGGGCAGCGTGCAGGGCGGCATCGATGCCGAGCTTGTCCGCAGCGATGGCGGCGACGGCAGCACCACCGTGGTCTTTCTGAATCGCTGCCAGCCCGACGGATGCCAGATCACCCGCGGCAACGTCAACGATTCCCGCACCAACCGGTCGACAATCACGCCGAACGGCACACGCACCCTCTCGGCCTTCGTCGGCAGCGAACAGACCTGGAGCGAACTGGTCGCCTGCGTGATCGACGTGATGGGCAGATACCGGGTCAGCGTGACCGACCTCGATCCCGGCAACGTGCCGCACCATGAAGCGATGATCGCGGGCATGCCCGGCCAACTCGGCTTCGGCAGCGGCATTGCCGGCGTGTCGCCGTTTTCCTGCGGGGTGATTCCGAACTCGATCACCTTCACGTTCGCGAACATGGATCCGGAAGACGTGCTCGATCTGTGCTGGACCGCAACCCACGAGATCGCCCACAGCTTCGGCCTCGAGCACGAATTCTATTGCCCGGACAGCATGACCTACCTGACCGGTTGCGGCTTCAAGCGCTACACCGACGTGCTCGCGCCGGTCGGCACCCAGGGCCAGTGCCAGCCGCTTCAGGAATGCCAATGCGGGCCCACCCGCCAGAACGCGCACCAGATGATGCTGGGCGCGCTCGGCCTGAAGCCCGAGGTGTATGCGAACGGTTTCGAGGACGCCGCGACCACGCGCTGGACGGAACGCCTGGCGCAATTGCTGCGGGAACGCGGCGATCAAGCGCTGCCCTTCGGCCAATGCGCCACGATGGACGCGCCGGCCGATCGCAGCCTGTCCCGGCCGGACGATCAACCGTGATTCGCCGACACGCAGCGGACCCCCGCGACTGCCGTATGCTTCGCGTTTCCGTCCGGGGTCCGAACGTGCGCTCATGGTTCCGTTGCATCCTGTTCGCCGCGCTCGCTTCGCTGGCCGTACCGAACCTGTTCGCGCAGGAGGCGCTGCCGCCGCTGCTGCAGCCGCGCCCGACCGTGTGGGGTGAACGAATCGACCAGGCGCTTCAGGAAGCCGCCGGCCGTCCCGAGTTGCGCGCGGTCCTCGACGGGGCCGATCCGACCGCAACGCCGGAAGTCTGGCAACACGATTTCGACGCGACCGATTTCGAACCGGCCGGCGTACGCGATGTTCCCGAGCGTCTGGCCGGCAACACCGAGCGCATGGATCATCGGCAGATCTCCCTGGAACTCGGTCGCGACATTCTGGCTGGCATCGAATCGAGTCCGAGCTTCCGGCGCCACAACATGGCCTATGCGCTCACGCTCGCGATCACGGCCAGCCTGCGCCTGACCGACCGGCGCCAGTTCGACGCCGCGCAGGAACGCCGCCTGCTTCGAATCGTCAACGATGCCCTCGCCGACGCGCCCGCATTCCGGACAAGCAGCGCAGCCGAACGCACGGTCGCCTACGACGCGCTGATCGTCACCGCCGGACTGATGTCGCGCATGACCGACGACGCCCTTGCGAACAAGGATCGCCAACTCGCCGAGCGGGCCCTGACCTTGGCCCGGGAAACGCTGGCCAGCCTCGGCATCCGGCGCTGACACGGCGCCGGACTGCTCCGCCTAGCCGATCATCCGCTTCAGCGTGTCGTCCTGGTCGATGAACACGCGCTTCAGCACGCCGAGCACGTGCAGACCGAGCAGGACCAGGAACACGGTCGCGCCAAGTTCGTGCAGGTCGTGCATCTGCTTGGCCAGCTCCTTGGAGGGCTCGACGAACTGCGGCAGCGAGAACAGGCCGAAGACGTCGACCGCCTTCTCGCGCGCCTGGCGCCAGACGATGCCGGTGATCGGCAGCGCCACCATCACCACATAGAACAAGCCATGCACCAGACCGGCGATGCGATCCGGCAGGGTGACCGGACCCGCGCGTTCGGGCGCCTTGTGGGTGACCCGCCAGCCCAGCCGGAACAGCGCCAGCAGCAGCACGATCACGCCCAGCGAGACATGGAAGCGGACGCCGAGCAGGTCGTCCCACTCGCCGGTGGCCCATTGCAGGATCAGCATCGCGGCCATCAACCAGTGCAGACTGCGGGCCATGCGGCCCCAAACCGGGCGGACATCGTTCATTGCGCTCTCCTGACGGGATTCTGGAACGGCAGCTTAGTCGCGCCGATTAACTCGACCATGACATGCGTCAATGCCGCGGACGGCGCGGCCGCCCGTCGCGCCGACTGGATTCGGGCGCGACCGCCCGGCTATCGTCCGCAGCCATGACCGCCGAAACGCCCCGCGACCTGGATGCCGCCGCCGAAGCCGCGCTGGCGCGCCTGCTGGCGCTGCTGCGCAAGGCCGGCAGCGCGCGCGAGGCCGCCTGGGCGATCAGTTCCGAGGCCATTGCGGCGCTCGGACTGGAAGATTGCATCGTCTATCTCGTGGACGCGAGCGGCACGATGCTCACCCAGATCGCAGCCTATGGTCCCAAGCTCAAGGCGCCCAAGGTGATCGAATACCCGATCACGCTGCGCGTCGGGCAGGGCGTGGTCGGGGCCTGCGCGGCAACGCGCGAGACACAACGCATCGACGACACCCGGACCGACCCTCGGTATGTCGTGGACGACGACCGGCGTCTGTCCGAGCTGTCGATCCCGCTGCTGCATCGCGACGAACTGCTGGGCGTGCTCGACTCCGAACATTCGCAGCTCGGCTTCTACAGCGATCGCCACGTGCGGGTGCTGCAGCAGATGGCGGTGCTGCTGGCCGAACGGCTGGCGCAGCTGCGCCAGGGCGACGCGACCGGCTGATGAAACCGGCGCCGCATGCGACACTCCGCGCGCCTCGCCACCTTCCGTTGATGGAGTCGCCATGCGTTTCATGCTCGCCGGCCTCACCGTGCTTTGCATCGTCGTCGCCTTTCTGACCGACAGCCCCGGCCTGCTCGGATTCAGCCTGATCGGCGCCTTCCTGTCCGCGCTCGCGGCGGTGTTCGCGTTTGCGCAGGCGCGCATCGAAACCAGCCAGCAACGCGAGGTCTATCTGCCTTCGCCGGAAGAACGCGAGCTGATGCGCAAGGCGATGGAGAAGCGCAAGCAGGCGGCCGCGAATCGCAGCGCCGACAACGACGACGAACGCGATCCGGCCTGAACCCATGACGGCCACATCGATCCTTCCGCCCCGCCCCGGTTTCGCCGACGCCGCCAGCATCGACCCGGCTCGCGCCGCCGCCGACCGCGTCGCCGCAGCGCAGGATCGTGCGCAGTTCTGGACCCGCGAAGCCGCGCGCATCGAATGGCTGCGGTATCCGACACGGATCGAGGACACGAGTTTCGACCTCGACGACTTCCGCATCCGCTGGTTCGCCGACGGCGAACTGAACGTCGCGGCGAACTGCCTCGACCGGCATCTCGCGACCCGCGGCGACAAGACCGCGATCCTGTTCGAACCCGACGACCCGAACGCCGCGCCGCGCCGCATCAGCTACCGCGAACTGCATGCCGAGGTCGGCCGCGCCGCGAATGCCTTGCGTGCGCTCGGCATCGGCAAGGGCGACCGCGTCACGATCTATCTGCCGATGATTCCCGAAGCCGCGATCGCGATGCTGGCCTGTGCCCGCATCGGCGCGATCCATTCGGTCGTGTTCGGCGGCTTCTCGGCCGAGTCGCTGGCCGGGCGCATCGCCGACTGCCAGAGCAAACTCGTCATCACCGCGGACGAAGGCGTGCGCGGCGGCAAGCGTGTGGCGTTGAAGGCCAATGTCGACATCGCCGTCGCCAAGCGCGAATGCGCCTGTGTCGAGACCGTGCTGGTGGTGCGCCGCACCGGTGCCGACGTCGCGATGCAGTCGCCGCGCGACCGCTGCTGGCACGACGTGCTCGACGGCCAGGACACCGTGGCGCCGGCCGAACGCATGAACGCCGAAGATCCGCTGTTCATCCTCTACACCTCGGGCTCCACCGGCAAACCCAAGGGCGTGCTGCACACCGGTGGCGGTTACCTCGTCTACGCCAGCAGCACGCACCGACGCGTGTTCGACCTGCGCGAGGACGACGTGTTCTTCTGCACCGCCGATGTCGGCTGGGTGACCGGGCACAGTTACGTCGTCTACGGCCCGCTCGCGAACGGCGCGACCACACTGATGTTCGAAGGCGTGCCGAATTACCCGGACGCGGGACGATTCTGGGATGTCGTCGACCGCCATCGCGTCTCGATCTTCTACACCGCGCCGACCGCGATTCGCGCGTTGATGCGCGAAGGCGAGGCCCCGGTGCAGTCGCGTTCGCGCGCGAGCCTGCGCCTGCTCGGCTCGGTCGGCGAACCGATCAACCCGGAAGCCTGGCTCTGGTATCACCGCGTGGTCGGCGACGGGCGCTGCCCGATCGTCGATACCTGGTGGCAGACCGAGACCGGCGGCATCCTGATTTCGCCGCTGCCGGCCGCGACCGCGCTGAAGCCCGGTTCGGCCACGCAGCCGCTGCCTGGCGTGTTTCCCGCCATCGTCGATGCGAATGGCCGCGAGATCGACGGCGAAGGTTCCGGCAATCTGGTGCTGCGCCATTCCTGGCCGGGCATGATGCGCACCGTCTACGGCGACCATCAGCGCTTCATCGACACCTATTTCCGCACCTATCCCGGCAGCTATTTCACCGGCGACGGCGCGCGTCGCGATGCCGACGGCGACTGGTGGATCACCGGCCGCGTCGACGACGTGATCAATGTCAGCGGCCATCGCATCGGCACCGCCGAAGTGGAGAGCGCCCTGGTCGGCCACGCCGCCGTCGCCGAAGCCGCCGTGGTCGGTTATCCGCATGACCTCAAGGGCCAGGGCATCTACGCCTACGTGACGCTGAAGGCCGGCATCGAACCGGACGAGGCGCTGCGCAAGGCGCTGGTGCAGCAGGTGCGCACCGACATCGGCCCGACCGCAACGCCCGACTGCATCCAGTGGGCGCCCGGCCTGCCGAAGACGCGCAGCGGCAAGATCATGCGCCGCATCCTGCGCAAGATCGCCGCCAACGAACACGACCAGCTCGGCGACATCTCCACCCTCGCCGACCCGTCCGTGGTCGCGAACCTCGTCGATGGGCGGTTGAATCGGTGAGCCCGAACCAGGGTCGCCTGGTCTTTGTCGCCATCTTCGGGCTTGTCAGCCTGATCGCCGCCGGCGCGCTGGTGCCAGCAGCGGCGCATCGCGGTGATGCGCTGCTGATCCTGCTCGGCGTCACGCCCAGCCTGCTGCTCTTCTGGTGGTGGCAGGAGCGCTTCGAATGGCCCGGCATGGTTCGACGCTCGGTGCGCGAGTGGTTTGTCGAGAGCGACTCGGTTCGACGATGGACGGGGCTCTGTGTCGCGACGCTGTTCGCGGCGGCGATCGCGCTGGGCGAGGGTTGGATCGACGCGCACATGACCTTCGAAGGAAAGACGTCACGGCTTTGGTTCTTCGTGGTCTTTTCGCCGCTGATGCCGGGCATGCTGGCCGAGTGGTTCCATCGCTATCGGGCAATCGGCAAGCGCGATGGCGAGCAGGAAATACAGGCGCAGCGGATGGATCGTGAACGCGCGGCCATGCGCCTCCGGCAGTTGCCAGGACCACATGAAGACGATTAGCTACGCGCGTTGGCTAACCCCACGGCGACTCCATGGCAATTTTCTCCGTCAGAGAATCCAAGACGAATTTGTCGACGTTGATCCAGAAGGCGCTGGCGGGCGAGGAAGTGATCATCGCCAATGCCGGCAAGCCGGTCGTGAAGCTGGTGCCGATCGAGCAGCCGGCGAAGAAAGTACGCCAGTTCGGTGGATGGGAAGGCCAGATCTGGATGGCCGACGACTTCGATGCGCCGCTCGGCGAACTCAATGACTACATGTGAGTCTTTGCTGCAACAGCAGGGGATGCGGTAGTCGACCAGCGCCGACCCGTCCTTCGATGCCTACGGCGTGCAGCGCCTGTGGTGAGCCGTACCAAAACAAACGGGCGGATTGCTCCGCCCGTTTGCATGGTCTTCGTTGTCGCTTTGATCAGAAGGTGAAGTCGGCGCGCACGAAGTAGTAGCCGCCGTTGATGCCGAACGGCACCGTTTCCCAGCCGTAGATGAAGCCGAGTGCCGGGAACGGATTGTTCTGCGGTCCGCCGAGGTCGTCCCACTTGTCCGGGTACTGGTCGAAGATGTTGGTGCCGCCCGCGGTCAGCTTGAAGCCGTCGCTGAACTTGTAGCTCACGGTCAAGTCCGCCAGCCATTCGCCCGACCAGGTCTGCTTGACGCCGGTGAAGCCTTCGCCGGCAACCGAACCGTAGTAATTCGCGCGCACGTCGAAGTTCCAGGCGTCATGCGTCCAGTTCGCGCCGAGCACGTGATGGGCGCCGGGCTGGCCTTCTTCGACCAGGGTGACCTGGGCACGCGGGAACAACACCTCCGCCGGCAGGATCGACGAAGTCGAATGGCGCGCCGTCACTTCGGTGTCGTTGAAGTGCACGAGCGCGCTGAGCACGAACGGGTCGCCGTTGCCGAGTTCGGTGTCGTATTCGGCGACGATGTCGATGCCCTTGGTCTTGGTGTCGATGGCATTGGTGAAGAACTGCGCCTGGCCGACGTTGAACGGCGCCAGCGCCGCCCGGATCGGGCAGTTCGAATTGGTCGCGTTGCAGCCCGCCGCCGCTTCCGGCACCACTTCGCCGGAGAAGATGATGCGGTCGTCGATGTCGATCTGGAACACGTCCATGGTCAGCGAGAATTCGTCGCTCAGCTGGGCGGTGAAGCCGAGACCGAAGTTCAGCGACTCTTCTTCCTTCAGCGGCGCGATGCCGAGCGCACGGGTCACGCCGGAATCGGCGCGCGCGGTCAGCGTATCGGTGAGCACGCCGGCCGAGTTCAGGTTGGTCGAGACCTGGCTGAACATGGCCTGCTGGATGCCGGGCGCACGGAATCCGGTGGACACCGTGCCGCGCAATGCAAAGCGGTCATTGGCTTCGTAACGCGCCGACAGCTTGCCGATGGCGGTGTTGCCGAAGTCGGAGAAATCCTCGAAGCGCAGGGCTGCGCCCAGCGTGAACTGGTCGTTGACCGGCGCTTCCAGGTCGCCATAGATCGCATAGCTGTGACGGCCTTCGTCGACTTCGGTGCTGGGCTGGAAGCCCGGGAAGCCCTGGATGCCGGCCGCGGCCGTGCCGCCGGTCTGGTTCACGATGACGACGGCCGGATTGTTGGTGCGGCCATACATCCAAGACACGTCGTCGCCCGCCACCACTTGGTAGTTCTCGCGGCGATATTCGAGGCCGGTGGCGAGGAACATCGTGTTGCCGCCGATACCGTCGAAGGAGCCGGTGAAGTCGAGGTTCAGCGTGGTCTGGTCCTGGATCAACGAACCGGTGTCGGCCTCGGTCGGCGATTCGCCGTAGATGCCGCCGCCCGGACGCGGTTCGTAGTACCAGCTGACGTTGACCGAATTGCGCTCGTGGAAATCGAAGCGGTCGCGGCCCCAGTTCGCGGAAGCGTCGAACGACCAGGCATCGTTGATCGGACCGCGGAAGCCGGCGGCGAAGGAACCGTCGGTGACGGTCGTGATGATGTTCGGCAGGAAGCCGTCGGGGTAATACTCGGGCACGGTGCGGCCGTCGCCGGCGCTGCGGAAGAAGCCGGAGGAATCGCCCTCGCGTTCGGACCAGCCGCCGAAGGCGTAGAACTCGCCTTCGCCTGCCTCCACGCCCGAGTTGAACCACAGGTACTTGTCCTTGGCGTCGGCGTCGCCGATGCGCTGGGTCACCCGCGGCGGATCGACACGCAACAGGTCCGGGCCGGCGCGGTTGGTTTCGCGACGATCGCGGTATTCCGCGGTCAGGTTGATGAAGCCGCCGTCGCCGAAGGCCCAGCCGGTGTTGAAGCCGCCGTGGTAGTTGTCGCCGTCGCCTTCATAGGTCTGGCCGAGCTGCACCGAGGCACGGCTTTCGTCGGTGTTGTCCTTGAGGATGATGTTGATGACGCCGGCGATGGCGTCGGAACCGTATTGCGCCGCCGCGCCATCACGCAGCACTTCGACGCGGGCGATGGCCGACAGCGGAATCGCATTGATGTCGGTGCCGGCCGAACCGCGACCGATGGTCTGCTGAACGTTCACCAGCGCCTGCTGGTGGCGACGCTTGCCGTTGACGAGCACCAGCACCTGGTCGGGACCGAGCGCGCGCAAGGTCGCCGGGCGGATGATGTCGGTACCGTCGGAAATGAAGGTGGTCGAGAAGTTGAACGAGGGTTCCAGCGTCTGCAGGATCTTGCCGACTTCGAGCGCGCCGGTGGAATCGAGCTTGGCGCGGTCGATCAGGTCGACCGGCGCCAGCGTTTCGGTGGCGGTGTGGCCGCGGGCGCGCGAACCGACGACGACGACTTCTTCCAGCTGCTTGTCGTCTTCCTTCTTCGCCGCGTCCTGCGCGAGGGTCGGCAGGGCCATCGTGATCGCGAGCGCCAGCAGCGACACGCGTTGCTTCGTGTAGTTCTTGGTCATGGGACAGTGCCTTGTTGTGTGGATAACCCACGGGCTCTGCCCAGTGCCGACACTGACCCGGGCGCCCGTCGTCGCCCCGGCCCTCTCCCCGTGCCGGATACCGTACGCCATTCGCTCGGCGCCCCCACCATCACCACCCCGTGCGGCAATGGGTTGCAGCGGCGACGTTTTTACATCTTGTGACGCTGAAACAAAAGCGTCGCCGACGCCGCGCCGGACTCAGTCGCCGCTCTCGAGATAGCGGTCCTTCAACTTCACGTAATGCGCGGCCGAGTAGTGCAGCGATTCGACGTCGCGGTCGCTGAGCACGCGGACGAGCTTGGCCGGGTTGCCGAGCCAGAGTTCGCGTTCGCCGACGGTCTTGCCGGGCGGAATCACCGCACCGGCACCGACGAAGCCATGTTTCCTGATCGTTGCGCCGTCGAGCACGGTGGCGTGCATGCCGATCAGGCAGGCGTCCTCGATCACGCAGGCATGCACGATGGCGCCATGGCCGATGGTCACGTCGGCGCCGATGATCGTCGGATAGCCGCCCGGCCGGGTATAGGGGCCGTCATGGCTGACGTGGACGATGCTGCCGTCCTGGACATTGGTGCGCGCCCCGATGCGGATGTAGTTCACGTCGCCGCGCACGACCACGCCCGGCCACAGCGACACGTCGTCGCCGAGTTCGACATCGCCGATCAGGTGTGCGCCCGGGTCGACGTAAACGCGCTGGCCCAGACGCGGCAACTGGCCTTGATAGGGTCGGATCGGCATCACACGTCCTCGCGAGCGGAAACGCGGAGTTTACGGCGCCGGCACGGGGCGCGGCGTACACTGCCGGCCTCGATCGAGGAAATGCCATGAACGCGCAACTGCAACCGGTGCCGACCACCCCGCCGCAGGCCCTGGCCGACACGCTGGCCAAACTCAAGGCCGCGCGCCTGAACCAGCCGCCGCCGAGCTACATGCAGCGCCGCGACGACCTGCGCCGTCTGCGCGCCACCTTCAAGGCCCGTCTCGATGCGATGAACGCCGCGCTGCAGGCCGACTTCGGCCATCGCTCGCGCCACGAATCGACGATCTCGGATGGCTGGACGGTGCTGAAAACCATCGACCAGCTGCTGTCGAACCTGAAATCGTGGATGCGCCCGCAGTCGCGGTCGCCGGGCTGGCTGATGCTGCCGGCACGGGCCGAGGTGCGGCCGATGCCGCTCGGCGTGGTCGGCGTCATGGCGCCCTGGAACTATCCGGTGAACCTCGCGCTGGTGCCGCTCGCGACCGCGATCGCCGCCGGCAATTCGGTGTATCTGAAACCGAGCGAACACACGCCGCAGTCGAGCGCCTTCCTCGCCGACCTGCTGCGCGACGTGTTTCCGGAGACGCAGGTCGCGGTTGCGCTCGGTGGCCCGGAGGTGTCGGCTGCATTCGCTGCCCTGCCCTTCGACCACCTGCTGTTCACCGGATCGACCGCAGTCGGGCGCAAGATCATGGCTGCGGCCGCGCCGAACCTGACGCCGGTGACGCTGGAACTCGGCGGCAAGTCGCCGACCATCGTCGGCGACGACTTCCCGCTCGAACTTGCGGCCGCACGCATCGCCACCGGCAAGCTGTTCAACGGCGGCCAGACCTGCATCGCGCCCGACTACGTGTTCGTGCCGCGCGCCAAGCGCGACGCCTTCGTCGCCGCCCTGCGCACCGACATCGCCAAACGCTTTCCCGACGGTTCCGATTTCGGCGACTACACGCGCGTCGTCAATGCCGGACAGTATCGTCGTCTGCGCGGCTATCTCGACGATGCAGCGAATCGTGGCCTGAGCATCCAGACCTTGCTCGATGTCGATGCCGCGAAGGCCGAAGCCGAACGCCTGCTGCCGCCGACCGTGGTGCTGGAACCGGGCGACGACGCCAAGGTGATGCAGGACGAGATCTTCGGGCCGATCCTGCCGATCGTCAGCTACGACCGCATCGACGACGTGATCGCCTACATCAACACGCACGACCGGCCGCTGGCCCTGTACGTGTTCGACTACAACCGCGCCAACGTCGAACGCATCCTCACCCGCTGCATCGCCGGCGGCGTCACCGTCAACGACGCGCTGCTGCAATTCGCCGCCAGCGAACTCCCGTTCGGCGGCGTCGGCCCGAGCGGCATGGGCCACTACCACGCGAAGGAAGGCTTCCTGAACTTCAGCAAGCTCCTGCCGATCGTCTACCAATCCCGCTTCACCGGTTTCGACTTCCTCCTGCGCCCGCCCTACAAGGGCATCGCGGATGCGTTGGTGAAGTTCCTGTCGCGGTGACATTCCATCGAGCCGCGCGGACGCAACGAGAACCGCGCAGGCCGACAATCTGCTCGGACTAGCTGTTTTCCTTCCAGACCGTCGGATCGCGACGCGCATGAAATACTGCGTGGACAACCACGACGGCACCGGTGATGCGATAGATCACGGAATATGGGAATCGCTTGACGCGTACGCGTCGCAGTCCACGATGGACTTCCGGGAATCGCTCCGGATGTGCAAGAACGAGATCAAGCACGCGGTCGACTTCGCTCAGAAAATCCGCGCCCAATCCACGTTGCTGACCTTCGTACCAGAGTGCCGCCGCCTCAAGCTCATGCCGAGCTATCGGGCGAAACGCGAGCTTGAAGGTCACTGTCCGAGCCGAGCGAGCAGCGAGTCTTTGACCTCGGCCCAGGCAATGGCGGTTTCGGGGTGTGCTTCATGCTCGGCGATGCGGCGGTCCAGTTCGGCGCGCTGCGCATCGGTCAGCGGAAACGCCGCGGGATCGGACGCGATGCTGTCCCAGAGTTCCTCGGCCAGCGACAAGCGCTCCTCGAACGGGAGTTGATCGATCCCCAGCGATTTCATCGAAATGGCCATCGCAGCGTCCTCGCACTGTCTTGCAAGTGTACTTCACCGGCTTCGACTTCCTCCTGCGCCCGCCCTACAAGGGCATCGCGGATGCGTTGGTGAAGTTCCTGTCGCGGTGACCTCCTTGCAGCGCCAATGACAGACATTTGTCTTACAATGACCGCATGAAGACCATCAGCAAGCGCGAACTGAACCAGAACACGGCGGGCGTGCTTGACGCCGTGAAGGGTGGACGGCCCGTCATCGTGACCGAGCGCGGCGTGGCGCGCTGGCGCATCGAAGCGCTGGAGACATCGACCGACACGGTCGCGCGACTGCGTGCCGAAGGGCGCATCACGCCGGCCAAGACCCAGCCGGCACCCTGGCCAGTCGCCAAGGCCCGCTACACGCCTGCGCAGGTGAACGCGCTGTTCGCCGAGTCACGCGGCGATCGCTGATGCGCTGGTACATCGACGCATCGGTCGCGTTGCATGCGTTGCTGCCCGGAGGTGATTTGCGGGCGCGCCGCTGGCTCGATGAGGTGACTCAGGCCGGCGACGAGGTGTTTTCGTCCATGCTTTTGCATCTGGAGCTGGCGCGCGTACTGCGTCGTGAAGCGCTGGACGTGTCGATGGCCCGCCCGGTACTTGATCGCGTGAATCTGGTGAGCATCGACGACGGCGTGCTTCGTTTCGCTGCGGCGATCGAAGCGCACATCAAGTCACTCGACGCCATCCACCTGGCCACCTGCGCGCTGCTCGGCGCGAACATCAGCATGGTCACCCACGACGCCCAGATGTCCGCCGCTGCCGCAAGCCTCGGTCTCGACACGATCGACCCGCTCGCATGATCACCCCAACCCATGCCGCATCGGCACGGCGGCTTCGATCTCGATGCGGAGGTCGTCGCGGCAGACGTCGCCGTGCAGGAGCATGAAGCAGGCGTTGGCGCCGAGCAGGCGTTGCAGGTGGGCGCGCACGACGCCGGCTTCGGCGGGGTCGCGCAGGTAGACGCGCAGCAGGCCGTCGCGGCCGAGGTCGGCGCGGGCGTGGGCGCGGGCGCCGGCGGCGGTGATCAGCGCATCCAGGTTCATCAGGATTTCGTCGAGCTGCGCGATCGTGTCGGCGTGCTGCGAGGCGTGGCCGACGATGCTGGCGGTGCCCGAAATCAGCAGCAGCGGCGATTCGCCCGGCACCAGCATCGCGCGCGAGAACCCGGGCGCGACCGGACCATAGTCGCGCGGGTACTCGAAGGCCGAAACCTGGCGCGGATTCTCGATGGCGATGCCGGGCTGCTTCGCGGCCAGCCAATGGATGTGCAGCTGGTCCGGAGGCGACGGCAGGCCGATGGCGGTCGCGGCGGCATAACCTTCGGCCGGCGGCTGCGCGATCACGCGGGCGCGCCCGGCGACGAAATGGCGATAACGCTCGTCGTCGCCCTCGCCCGCGTTGATCGCGCCGAAGTAGTTCCAGATGCGCACGAAATGCGTGAAGCCGAGCCGATGCGACTGCGCCTGCATCAGGCCGTAGGCGTGTTCGGTCGCCGTCGCCAGATCTCCGTCTTCGTCGAGTTCAAGCGATCCGAACAGCCAGTCATCGCTGTGGCGCAGCGTGAAATGCTGGTGGCGTTCGACGCGCGGCGCCTCGGCCACGTTCCAGAACTCGATGCGCGAGCCGCCGACGAGATCGCGCAAGGGCAGCACGACGCCATCGGGATATTTCACGTTGGCGCGCCCGGGCAGCAGGCAGACCAGCGAAGGTTCGTCGACCGCGGCCGATTGCGCCATCGGGCGCAGGCCATGGTCCACGGAGGTCGATGCGATTGAAGTCATTGCGAAGCGATGCGACGGAACACATCGCGATTGGAAGACAGGGCCGATATCTTAGCGGTTCGCATCAGGAATCCGCAGGATGAACGCGAACACGCCCGACCTGGATCAAATGAAGCAGTGGCTGATGGGCCTGCAGGACGACATCTGTGCCGAAGTCGAGGCGCTCGACGGCCACGCCCGCTTTCGTGAAGACGCCTGGCAACGTGCGGAAGGCGGCGGCGGACGCACACGCTTGTTGCGCGATGGCGCCGTATTCGAGCAGGCCGGCATCGGCTTCTCGGAAGTGCAGGGCGCACAGATGCCGCCGAGCGCGACCGCGCATCGCCCCGAACTTGCGGGCCAGCCATGGACGGCGATGGGCGTGTCGCTGGTATTCCATCCGCGCAATCCGCACATCCCGACCACACACATGAACGTGCGCCTGTTCGCGACCCGCGGCGACCAGCCCGCGTGGTGGTTCGGCGGCGGCTTCGACCTGACGCCGTTCTATCCGGTCGAAGCCGACATCCGCCACTGGCACCAAACCGCACGCGATGCCATCGCGCCCTACGGCGAAGGCCTGTACGACGAGTTCAAGGCCTGGTGCGATCGTTACTTCTTCCTGAAGCATCGCGGCGAGACACGCGGCGTCGGCGGTCTGTTCTTCGATGATCTGAATCGCTTCGATGCGGCCACCTGCTTCGCGCTGACGCGGTCGGTCGGCGAAAGCTTCATGCGCGCCTACGCGCCGATCGTGCAGGCGCGCCGCGACGACGCCCATGGCGAACGCGAACGCCAGTTCCAGCTGTACCGGCGCGGCCGCTACGTCGAATTCAACCTGGTGTTCGACCGCGGCACCCTGTTCGGACTGCAGTCCGGCGGGCGTACCGAATCGATCCTGATGTCGCTGCCGCCGCTGGTGCGCTGGGAATACGGCTATGCGCCGGACACCGCGTCCGCGGAAGCGCGGCTCGCCGACTACCTGCGCCCCCGCGACTGGCTGAAGGAGCTGCCGCAATGACGATCTTCAAGAAACAGTTCGACCTCGCCGCCATCGAAGCGCGCGGCCAGAACACGATGCAGGGCGCGATCGGCATCCGCATCACCGAGGTCGGCGACGACTTCCTGCGCGGCACCATGCCGGTCGACGAGCGGACCAGGCAGCCGTTCGGGCTGCTGCATGGCGGCGCCTCGGTCGCGCTCGCCGAAACGCTGGGCTCGATGGCGGGCTGGATGTGCCTGCCCGACGACGGCAGCCGCTGCGTCGGCGTCGAGATCAACGCCAATCACCTGAAGGCGATGCGCGACGGCGCAGTCACCGGCACCGCGAAGCCCTTGCATCTCGGCCGCAGCACTCAGGTCTGGGAGATCCGCATCACCGACGGCCAGGATGCTCTGGTCTGCATTTCGCGGCTGACCCTGGCCGTGGTCGCCCCGCGCTGACGCCATGAACCTGACGCCGTTCGCCGAGCTGTCGCCGGACCTCGTGCTCGACGCGGTGTCGGCGCTCGGCTTCGAGCCGGACGGCCGCCTGCTGGCGTTGAACAGCTTCGAGAACCGCGTCTATCAGGTCGGGATCGAGGGCGGCGAACCGCTGATCGCGAAGTTCTACCGACCCGGCCGCTGGAGCGACGCGGCGATCCGCGAGGAACACGCGTACGCGCAGGAACTGGTCGATGCGGAACTCCCGATCGTCGCGCCCCTCGTCCTGGATGGCGAAACCCTGTTCGACTGCGATGGCCAGCGCATCGCGCTGTTTCCGCGCAAGGGCGGCCGTGCGCCGGAACTCGAAGGCACCGGCGTCACGCAGTGGCTGGGGCGACTGATCGCGCGCATCCACATCGTCGGTGCGCGACGTCCGTTCGCGGCGCGCGGGCGCATCGACGTGGCCTCGCGCGTCGATGCCGCGGCGGCCAACGTGCTCGATACCCATCTGCTGCCGACGCATCTGGTCGACCGCTACGAACGCCTGGTCGATGCCGTCGCCGAACGCCTCGACGATCTCTTCGCCGCGATCCAGCCGGCGACCTTGCGGCTGCACGGCGACTGCCATCCCGGCAATCTGCTGTGGACCGACGCCGGCCCGCATTTCGTCGACCTCGACGATGCCGCGATGGGCCTGGCCATCCAGGATCTGTGGATGTTGATGGACGGCGGTCCCGCGCAACGCGCCGCCCTGCTCGAGGGTTATGCCGAGTTCCGCGAACTCGATGGCGGCGAACTGGCCATGGTCGAACCGCTGCGCATCATGCGCCAGATCCACCACGCCGGCTGGATCGCCGCGCGTTACGACGACCCCGCCTTCCCGCGCGCCTTCCCCTTCGCCGCCGAACCGCGCTGGTGGGAAGAACACTGCGACGACCTGATGCGCTGGCTGGAGGCCGATTGAACGCAGGGCGCATCCGGACCCGTATGGAGCATTCGCTCCATCAAAGCGCCATCAATCTCGCTTTACATGCAGTGACATTGCGCGAGAATGCCGGGCCGATGAATGCCACGACCGATGCCATCGAACCGAACCGCGACGCGCTGCGCCCGCTGCGCTATGTCGTGCGCGTGCCGTTCCTGATCCTGCATCTGTTCGTCGGTCTGCCGATCACCCTGCTGTGCCTGATGCCGCCGCTCGCCTCGGTGACGCTCGGGTCGGGCGAACGCCTCGACCATCGCATGATCCGCTGGTGGCAAGGCGGGCTGATGCGCATCTTCGGCTTCAGGCTCAAGCGCGTCGGCGAACCGCGCCGCGAGGCGACCCTGTTCGTCGCCAACCATTGTTCGTGGCTCGACATCACCCTGCTGCATTCGCAGCGCGCCGTGTGTTTCGTCGCGAAAGCCGAGATCGCGCACTGGCCGGTGATCGGCTGGCTGGCGAGCCGCGGCGGCACCATCTATCACCAGCGCGGCAGCAACGATTCGCTGGCGCGGGTGTCGCAGACCATGATCGATCGCCTCAACGCAGGGCTCGGCGTCGGCGTGTTCCCGGAGGGCGGCACCGGCGAGGTCGACAAGGTGCGCACCTTCCACGCCCGCATCTTCCAGACCTGTTACGACGCCAACGTGCCGGCGCAACCGGTGGCCTTGCGCTACGTGCGCGGCAACGCGGCGGCGAAGGCGGTGGCGTTCCGCGGCAAGGAAGCTTTCTTCCCGAACTTCCTGCGCCTGCTCGGCGAACCGGCGACGACCGCCGAGGTGCATTTCCTCGATCCGGTGCCGCTCGCGACCGAAGGCGGTCGCAAGCGCATGGCCGAAGCCTCGCGCCGCGCCATCATCCTCGCGCTCGGCTTCGAACCGCCGCCGTCCGTGCGTGCGAAGAACGGCGACGCGGCGGACGATCTCGATCCGATCGCGGAAGCCGATCACGCGGCCGAGGCCGATGTCGCCGTCTGAGTTCCAGCCGCGCGGGTTGTTCCGCAATCCGCATGTGCAGTCGATCCTGGCCTCCAGCCCGGTGCGACGCTGGAAGTTCCGCGCCCGCCATCGTGCGCTCGAAGCGCGTTCGCAGACGTTGATCCTCGATTGCGGCGACGGCGTGCGCCTGCAGGGCTTCCATGCGACTCAGGACACGTTGCCGGAAGCGCGCGGCCTGGTGGTGTTGCTGCACGGCTGGGAAGGCTCGGCGCAATCGAGCTACATGCTCAATGTCGGCGCGCGCCTGCTCGCCGAAGGCTACGACGTGTTCCGCCTGAACCTGCGCGACCACGGCGACACCCATCATCTGAACGAAGCCGTGTTCCATTCCTGCCGCATCGACGAAGTGGTCGGCGCCGTCGCCAACGTGGCGCGACAGTTCCCGACGCGCCCGCTCGCGATCGCCGGCTTCTCGCTCGGCGGCAACTTCGCGCTGCGCGTGGCCTTGCGCGCGCCGGCGCGCGGCATCGAGCTGTCGAAGGTCGTTGCGGTCTGCCCGGCGGTGCGTCCGATCAACATCCTGGTCGAACTGGAACGCCGCCGCATTTACCACGACTACTTCATGCGCAAATGGCGCGAATCGCTGCGCCGCAAGCAGCAGCTGTTTCCCGGCCGTTACCCGCTCGGCCCGGACATCTACAAGCTCGACATGCGCGGGCTGACGCAGGAGCTCATCCTGCGCGAAACCGACTTCGGCACGCTCGACGCCTATTTCGACGGCTACGCCATCCACGAAGGCCGCCTCGCCGAACTCGCCATGCCGGGCGCGATCCTGATGGCCAAGGACGACCCGATCATCCCGGTCGAAGACTTCGCCACGCTGCAGTTGCCATCCCACGTCCGCCTCGACCTCACCGACCACGGCGGCCACTGCGGCTTCATCCGCGACTGGTCCCTGCACTCCTGGGCGGAGGATTACCTGGTCGCGCAGTTGGCCGAATCCGGTCGCTGAGACAGTTCAGTTGTGCGCGAGCGATTGTCGCAAGCGACAACCCAACTGCCGCTCAAGCCCAGCCCGCGTGTCCAGAGCGCCATCCGTGCGATCTTTGCGATTTGGCGGGAAAACTGGTCGTCACTCATCGCCCAAATCCTCTGTCGCCGGCCACATCTGCGCGCCATGCAGAATTCGCACGACGTCGATCAGGCCCGCCTCTGCGCTAACCAGATAGACAGCTATATATGGAAGCCCCGCCAGTGGCAGTTCGCGCGTCCCGTTGACCCGCCCCGCCCTGCCCGCCAGTGGGTGCGCGACGAGGATCTGCAAGCGCTCCCTCAGCCGCCGGACGAACCCCTTGGGATCGCGCAGTCCTTCCTTCAGACCGAAACTCACGATGGCCTGCAGGTCGGCCACGGCTTCGTCGCCATACCGGATGCGCACGAGTTACTTTGCAGCGACCAAAGCTGGGCCGACGCCGCCTTCCAACGCATCGAATACTTCATCGTGATCCCGGAATCGGGTTTCACCGCTGCTGATGCGATCCAGAGTGCCCTGGACCTGCTGGCGAAACCAGGCATCGTGGGCAGCGGCCGCGTGCGCCCGCTTGAGCGCTTCGCTACGATCGGGACGGCGCGAAGGTCGCTGGTCTTCAGTGTGTCCGGCGAGGTCGATGACGACTTGGGTCAGCCCCAGATCGCGCATCGTCGCAGCGGCTGTATCGATCTTCGAGAACACCCTCGGCCGGCCGTCTTTTCCAGCCAGTACGCCTTCCGATTGGCCCACGCGCAGCCGAATGCCCCAGCCCCCAGGCTGACCCACAATCATCGCGGCAGAGATGGAGCCGGCCTCGGCCAGTTCGCGTGCGGTGGCAAGTTTGAAGGCGGTCATCTCATTCCAGACAATAATTGGTTTGGGGCAGGTATAGCACAAAACGAGCCCGTCAATAATTGAATGATTGGCCGATGGATAGCTATCTAGCTATTCAGCGATCAACAATGAGATTCAGCGGTCACGACCCCAGAATCAGGGCAATACGTCAGCAACTGCCCGAATCCCACTCCCACTCACCGAAGGCGTTCATCTTGCGCTGCGCCTGAAAGCGCTCCTGTCGGCCGTCGTCGTACGTGCGGTAGCAATCAGAATGCGCCACAAATTGCAGTTCTGCGTGCGCTGAAAGCTCTCCAAACCGCACTCGACTTTCACGGCAGCTGGTGCATGATCGGGGCGTCGGATTGCGGGGGTGGGTCGTGCGGAAGCCGTTCGGGAGCCACGTCGTTTCGGCGGTCGCCGAATCCGACTACGACCGCGTGGCCAGTGCGGCGTTTGACGCCGACCAGTCGCTGGCCGAGATGCTGATCGCCGCGTGTGCCCGCCATGGCGATCGACCGGCGTTCACCAATCTGGGTCGTACCCTGAGTTTCCGCGAGATCGATCGGCAGAGCGCCGACCTGGCGGCGTGGTTGCGCCATGGCTTGAAGCTGGCGCCGGGCGAGCGTGTGGCGATCATGCTGCCGAACGTCCTGCAGTATCCGGTCGCGTTGCTGGCGCTGTTGCGTGCCGACCTGATCGCGGTGCTGGTCAACCCGCTCTACACGGCGCGCGAACTGCGCCACCAGTTGAACGATTCGGGCGCGAAAGCGCTCATCGTGCTCGAGAATTTCGGCGCCGTGGCGGCCGACGCCATCGCCGGCACGACCGTGGAACGGGTGATCACCACCCGCGTCGGCGACATGCTGGCGTGGCCGAAGTCCTGGATCGTCGATTTCATGCTGCGGCACGTGAAGAAGCTGGTGCCCGACTTCCGCATCGACGGCGCCGTGTCGTGGCAACAAGCGCTCGAGTCCGGCGCGACGCTGCCGCGCATGCAGCCGCAGGCCAAGGCCGACGACACCGTGCAACTGCAATACACCGGCGGCACGACGGGTGTGTCGAAGGGCGCGGTACTGAGCCACCGTGCGCTGATCGCGAACGGCGCCGCCTGCGAACAATGGATCGGCCGCCTGATCGATCCCGAACGCGATCTCGGCCTAGTCTGCCTGCCGATCTATCACATCGCCGCCTACACCTACATGCTCTACGCGTGGGCGCATGGCGTGCATGGCGTGCTGATCGCCAACCCGCGCGACATTCCGGGCCTGGTCGGCGCATTCCGGCAATATCGGCCGTCCCTGTTCTCGGGCGTCAACACGCTGTACGACGCGCTGCTCAATTCGGCCGAGTTCGCGACTCTCGACTTCTCCAACCTGAAGCTCTGCCTGCAAGGCGGCACCGCGTTGCGGCGCGCGACCGCGGAACGCTGGAAGCAGGTCACCGGCCGCGACGTGATCGAGATGTACGGTCTGTCCGAGACCAGTGCCGGCATCACCGTGAACCGCATCGACGGACGCAATCCGGTCGGTTCGATCGGACTGCCGATGAGCGAGGTCGAAATCAGCCTGCGCGACGAGCACGGTCGGGAAGTGCTCGCCGGCGAGCCGGGCGAGATCTGCGTGCGCAGTCCGCAGGTCACGCAGGGCTATTGGCAGCGCCCGGACGAGACCGCCCAGGCCTTCTTCGACGGCGGCTGGTTCCGTACCGGCGACATCGCCCGGCGCGACGATGCGGGTTATCTGTTCCTGCTCGACCGCCGCAAGGACATGATCCTGGTCTCCGGCTTCAACGTGTTCCCGAACGAGATCGAGGACGTGGTCGCGATGCATCCGGGCGTGCTCGAAGCCGCCGCCGTCGGCGTGCCGGACGACAAGACCGGCGAGGCCGTGAAACTGGTGGTCGTGCGCAAGGACCCCGGCCTGACCGAAGAGATGCTGCGCGCCCATTGCCGCGAACTGCTCACGGGCTACAAGCAGCCGAAACGCATCGAGTTTCGCGACACGCTGCCAAAGTCGCCGGTCGGCAAGATCCTGCGTCGCGAATTGCGCTGAGGGTCGACATGGCTCGCGGTCGGAGGCGGTCGTCGAAGGCGGCACGATGAACTTCCTCGCCCACGTCTTCCTCGCGCGGCACGACGATGAAGCCATGCTCGGCGCCCTGCTCGGCGATTTCGTCGGCACCGCGGACCTGCATCGCTACAGTGCCACGATGCAGTACGAGATCCTGTTGCACCGGAAGATCGACAGCTACACCGATCGGCATCCCGAGGTGGTCGCGGCGCGCGCCTTGTTTCCGGAAGGGCGCCGCCGCTACGCCGGCATCGCGCTCGACGTGTATTTCGATCATCTGCTGGCGCGCGCCTGGTCCATGCACGGCGATGTCGCGCTCGACGCATTCACGCAACGCTTCTACGCGACGTTGCGCGCGCACCACGCGCAACTGCCCGAGCGCCTGCAGCAGATCGCGCCGCACATGGCCGCACACGACTGGCTCGGTTCCTATCGCCAGCGCGACCGCATCGACCGCACCCTGCAAGGCATCGCCATCCGCCTCAGCCGCAACGGCGACAAACTCGTCGCCTGCCTGCCGCTGCTGCGCGAACACGAAGCCGAGATCGACGCGCGTTTCGAAGCGTTCTTTCCGGAGTTGCAGGACTACGTCGCGACCACGCGCGCTGCGGGTTGATCCGCACCCTGGCCGCGGCGCCACCGTCCGCGCTGGCGGGCCACGCGCTGCAACAGGACGACCGCAATGGCAACGAACAGCATCGTCAGGATCGCGTCTTCGGGGCCGAACACGTCGCCGGTCAACCAGCCCGGACCCCGCATTTCGCTCGCGAGCGGCGCAATGGCGCGCCAGTCGTCAAGACCGGACAGCGGCAATCCGGTCAGCAAGATCGTGTAGTTCCAGGCCGCATGGTGCGCAGCCACCGCCCAAAGGTTGCGCGTGTGCACGTACAGCAAGGTCCACAGGGCGCCCAGCAGGACACCGGAGATCACCGTGGTGATCTGCGCCAGCGTGCCGGCGCGGTCCTCGACATTGGCGATGTGCATCAGCGCAAACACCAGGGCCTGCAGCCACAACGCCGGCGACGTCCCGAAAGCCCGCTCGACGATGCCGAACATCAGGCCACGGTAAGCGATTTCCTCGAGCACCGCGGCGATCACGATGACCATGGCGACGCCGAACAGGTGAGGACCGAGGCCTCGGTACGCCGTCACGACATATACCCCGGCCGCATACAGCACCAGCAGACACGCGCCGATCATGGCGGCACCGGCCACACCCGCGAACACCGTCATGCGCACGACGAGGCGCAATTCGGAGACGGCGCGCCGCTCGATCCAGCGGACATATGCCCAGTAGGCGAGCAAGGCGCTGAGGACAATGCCGATGCGGCGCAGCATGCTGGTCGCGAAGGCGTCGAACCCGAGCAGGGCTTGCAGTGCGGGCAACAACACCGCCCGAAACAAGAGCACCGCGCCCGCGAGCAGGGCGAAGGCGACAAACAGATGCATCAGCGTGCTGCGCACACGATGGAACAACGTCATTGCGGTCCCCTTCGGCGCCAGCATGGTCGAGAACGGCACCTTAGGTCAGTCGTAACTGAATGGATATGCCCGTCAAAGCATGGTTGCCATGCATAATCGAATGGCATGACCGCAGGGTCGCTACCGAAGTGCGCCATGGAATGGAGTGACCTGCGACTGTTCCTGGCGATTGCCCGCGGCGGCACCCTGGGCGCGGCCGCACGCGCATTGGCGCTGACCCAACCGACGATGGGACGGCGCTTGCGCGCGCTCGAGTCCGCGCTTGGACAGACCCTGTTCCAACGCACCCGCGCCGGCCTGGTGTTGACCGACGAGGGGTCGACGCTGCGCGAGCACGCCGAACGGATGGAAGAGGAAGCGCTCGCGATCCAGCGTCGGATCGGCGCACGGGCACAGGCCCTGGCCGGTCCGCTCAGGCTCACGTCGTCGGACTGGTTCGGCACCCATGTCCTGGCACCGGTACTGGCCGACTTCGCCGCACAACATCCACGCGTCGCGCTGACGTTGCTGACCGATGCCCGCTTCCTCAGCCTGTCCCGCCGCGAAGCCGACCTCGCCTTCCGCATTCGCCCGTTCGACGAGATCGATGTGGTCTCGCGCAAGCTCTTGCACGTGCGCTACGGCGTCTACCTGCGACGTGGTCAGGCCCACCCCGATGCCGGCGATGGCCGCGGCAGCCGGCTGATTGCCCTCGATGCCGGCTTCACCGGTTCGCCGGACGACAGTTGGCTGCAGACCCGGTTGCCACGGGCGACCGTCGCCTTCCGCAGCAACAGCCGCGACGTGCAGGCTCGGATGTGCGCGCAAGGCGTCGGCCTCGCCGTCCTGCCCCGGCAGCTCGGCGACGCCATGCCGGACCTGGAACGTGTCGATCTGGGTGACGAACCGCCCGGTCGCGACACCTGGATCGGCTACCACCGCGACCTGCGTCGCCTCCCCCGACTCCGCGCCCTGCTCGACGCCGTCATCGCGGGACTGGCCGGCACCGGCTCGGCCTAGTCGTCAGGCCCAGGTGAGGGTCATCATGTAGCCGAGGCCGCCGACCAGGACGAGACTGCCGGCGCCGAGAAAGCCCCAGCGCACCTTGCTCTTGAAGACCAGGGCCAGACCGCCGAAGAACAGCGAGATGGTGAGGACGACTCCGGCCAGCGAGAACTTGTCGCCGATCTCGTTGGCTTCGCGCGCCTTCGCGAAGCGCGCCTTCGCGGCTTCGAATTCCTTGCCGCTGGGTTCGAACAGGGCATTCACGTATTCCTCGCCGAGATCGATGTTGAGTGCGGTGTCGAGCGCCTCGGCCGGCAGCTGCCAGCCGGCCTCGCCGGTCTCGGGGTCGACTTCCGGATCGGGCAGTTGCAGCTCCTTGTAGGCGTGCTCGCTGAGTTGCGAGGTGTACAGCCAGCTCGCCATGTCGCGCAGTCGCGTGGCCCGCGCCTCGTCGTCGATCTCGCTCGCTTCCCAGACCATTTCCTTGGCGCGCACGTCGACCTGCGCGTCCTGGATGTACGAAGTCAGCTCGTCGCTGAAGGTCGCGCTGGCTTCGGTCGTCATCGCCGACGATTCGCCGTAACCCTCGACGCTGGCCCCGCCCCACAGGCCCGACTGATGGCCGGCGACCGCGGTCGCGACCGCGCCCACGCCCAACAACACCGCCGCGGCCAGCTCGAAGACATCGAACGATTTCGTGGTTTCCTGTTCCGACATGACGACGTTCCCCCCAACAGTCTCGTTGCCCGCAGCGCACGGACCGGCGTGCGCGCCGACGACGCGCCGCCACCGAGCGTAATGGCGCACGCGGCACCAGCGGAAGACCGCCCGCGTCGCCGGATCAGGCCGCTGCGCGGCATACTCGGGAGATCGCCTTGAATGATGGAGTCGGCCATGTCCCTGCTGTCGCGCGTCCTCTGTCTGAGCCTGGCGTTCGCCGCGCCGGCGGGCGCCGAAACGGCGCAGAGCGCCTCCGCAGCGGATGCGCCGACCTGGCTGCCGCGCGCGCCGCAGACGGTCCTGCGCGTGCTGACCTGGAACGTCGAGCGCGCCTTCCTGCAGCGCAATGCCGACTTCCAGCGCGTGTTGCGCGCCATCGACGCCGACGTGCTGGTGCTCGACGAGATGGCCGCCGACCTCAGCGCGGCGCGGATCGCCGCCGCGATGCCGCCGCAGCGCGCGCCTTGGCAGGCCGTGTACGGCAGCGGCGGCGGGCCGCATCAGCGTGCATCGATCGTCACGACGCACCGGCTCGAACCGGTGCCGGCGTTCGATCGGCTGGCGTATCCCGAAGCGCGCTACAACCGCTGGCTGTCGATCGTGCCGCCGCAAGCCGAAGCGCGGGCGCGCGCCTCGCTCGATGCCGGCGTCGCGGCCGTCGGCGGCATCGTCGACATCGACGGCCGCCGCCTGCTCGTGGTCGGACTCGACCTGCAATGCTGCGGCGACACCCCCGAAGGTCCCGAGGAAGAACGGCGTCGCTTCGAAGCGGCATCGATCCGCGCGGCCATCGACGACGTCGCCGGCACGCTTGCCCTGGACGGCATCCTGGTCGGCGGCGATTTCAATGCCGTGCAAGGGTCGGCACCGATCGATCTGCTGCGTCGCGGCGCGAATGCATCGAAGGCGCTGACCGCGGTCGAGGCCCGCCATCGCGGCCACGACGTCGCCTGGACCTGGAGCGGCGAAGGCACGCCCTTTCCGTCGGGACGGCTCGACTTCGTGCTGCATTCCGGCGCACTGGTACCGCTGCAGGCGCAGGTCTTCGACAGCGAAGATCTGGACACGCGGGCACGGGCGGCGCTGGGCATCGCACCGGGACTGTCGCAGTCGCTGTCGCCGCATCGCCCGGTCGTCGTCGATTTCGGCTGGCGCGACGGCGGACCGCTTCCCTGACCCGGCCTGCCGCACGAGCTGCCTGCAGCAGTGGCAGAATGACCGGACCGCCGGCCCCCAGGAGCTTCATGTCGTCGCGACCTCACCGTTTCGCCGCCGCGATCGCATGGGCCGGATGGATGGCGGCATTGTGCGTCGCGCCGACGACGCAGGCAGCGCTCTCCGACGACAAGCGCCACCCGCTGGAATTGCTGGCGCTGACCGAACCGAACCAGGTGCTCGACACGTTGCCGCCGCTGATCGCCGAAGCCAGCGCGCAGGGCGAATCGGAGCAGCTGGCCAAGCTCGAACTCGCGCGCGCCAACGCCTGCCGCGTCGTCGCCAACTGGCTGTGCCAGCGCGATGCCGCCGCAGCCGCAGCTGTCGCGGCACAAGCGGCAGGCGCGCATCACCTGGCCGCGCGCGGCCTGATCGCCGAAGGGCGGGCGCGGATCGCGATGCAGGATTTCGGCCAGGGCGAACGCCGCCTCGGCGAAGCGGAAGCGATCCTGGCGCAACATCCCGATGGCGGCCTGCTCGCCGACGTGATGCTGGCGTATTCGTCGCTGGCTCTGCAGCTCGGGCGCCACACGCTGATGCGCGACTACGCGCAACGCGGCCTCGACGCGATCGGTCCGGGCGGCGCCGCGGTGGTGCGTTCGCGCCTGCTGCGCAACCTCGGTCGTGCCGAGCTCGAACTCGGGCAACCCGAACCGGCGCGCGCGGCGATGCAGCAGGCCGCCGACGTGGCGAGGCCGCTGGACGATCCGAAATTGAGTTCCGAACTCGACCTGGAACTCGCGCGCATCGCCCGCAACACCCGCGACCTGGCCGAGCAACGTGCGGCCGGCGAACGCGTGCTGGCGATCGCCCGGCGTTTCGGCAACCCCCAGCTCGAAGCCCTCGGGCACGAGGTGCTGGGATTGGCCGCACGCGATGCCGGCGACCTCGCTGCCGCCGAGGTCGAGACCGGCCTCGCGGTGAACGGGTTCACCAGGCTCGGCATGAAGACCGAAGAGCGCCGCGCCCTGCGCGAGCTGTTGCGCACGCAATTGCAGCGCCAGCCCGATCGTCGCGACATGGCGGCCGCGATGTTGCGGCTGATGGATCTCGACGAGGCCATGGACCGACGCGATCGCGCCCTCGCCGGCGACGATTTCGATGCGCGCATGCGGTACACCCAGCAGGAGTTCCAGCTGCAGCGCCTGGCCAAGGAGTCCGAACTCGCGACCGAACGCGAGAACGCCCTGTCGGCGAGCAACCGCCTGCGCGCCGTGCTGACGACGATCGCCGTCGCCGGCGTGTGCGTGATCGGCGCGTTTCTGGTCCTGCAGCGCCGCGCCAACGCGCGTCTGCGCCAGGCCGAACAGCAGCTGGAACGCGAGGCACGCTTCGATGCCCTCACCGGCCTCGCGAACCGACGCGAGTTCGAACGCCGGCTCGCGACCACGCTGGCCGGCGCCCGCCGCGAACACGGCCGCATCGCCCTGCTCTTCCTCGACATCGACCGCCTCAAGCAGGTGAACGACACGCATGGCCATGCGGCCGGCGATGCCCTGATCCGCGCCTTTGCCGAGCGCCTGACGCGCAGCGTCGATGCCGCAACCCTGGTCGCCCGCGTCGGCGGCGACGAGTTCGTCGTGCTGCTGGCGCCGGCCGATGCCGCAGCCGCGGAAGCCACCGCCGAACGCATCTGCGCGACCATGGCGGAACCGCTGCCGGTGGACGGCCACACGCTGTCGCCCGGCACCAGCATCGGCATCGCGGTGTCGCAGGCGGACAGCGACCCGGACCGGCTGATGCGCGCCGCCGACCGCGCGCTGTATGCCGCCAAGTCCGCCGGCCGCAACACCTGGCGCAGCGATGTTGCACCGTGAACCCCGCCTTCGAGGCAGCTGAGGTCGATTGCCCGATGCAGGCGCGGCCGTGCCGGTGGTGGCAGAATCGCCGGCATTCATCGACCCCGGTTCGCCCATGACCGCGCCCCTGCCGCGCCTGCGTTCCCGCTCTGCCGCGCTGCTGCTCGCCGGCGCGCTGCTGACGTGTGTCGGCGGGCAGGTGCGGGCGGTGGTCTCGGAAGCCGAGCGACACGCGCTCGAAGCCGAGGCGCTGGCCGAACCGGAACAGGTGCTGGCCAAGCTGCCGCCCCTGATCGCCGATGCCGAAAGCCGCGGCGCCAAGCGCGAGCTCGCCCTGCTCGAACTGGCGCGCGCAAACGCCTGCCGCGTGGTCGCGAACTGGGACTGCCAGCGCGATGCCGGGCGTGCCGCACAGATGGCGGCGGATGAATCCGGCGAGCCGTTCCTCGCCATTCGCGCCCTGATCGCCGAAAGTCGCGGGCTGATGGCCAAACAGCAGTACAGCCCCGGCGGCCAGTTGCTCGCGGAAGCCGAACGGCGCCTGCGGCGGACGCCGTCGCCGGCGCTGATGGCCGACGTGCAGCTCGGTTATTCGTCGATGAGCAACTCGCTCGGTCGTCACGAGCTCGCGCGCACCTACGCCGATCGCGGCTTGCTGGCGCTCGGCGATGTGTCGGAGCCGCTGGTGCGCGCGCGCCTGCTGCGCAACCGCGGCCGCGCCGAAGCCCGTCTCGGTCGCATCGACGAAGCGCGCGAATCGTTGCGCCTCGCGATCTCGGTCGCGGCGGCGATCAAGGATCCGAAGCTCAGCGCCGAACTCGACCTCGAACTCGCACGCATCGCCCGCGACCAGGGCGATGTCGCCACCCAGCGCGCCAGCGCCGAACGCGTGCTCGCGCTCGCCGACCAGTTCGGCCATGCGCAACTGCGCGCGCTCGGCAGCGAAGTGCTGGGGCAGATCGCGCGCGACCAGAAGGATCTCGCTGGCGCCGAGGCGGCTTTCCAGACGGCGACGGAACAGTTCCGCCAGGCCGGGCTCGACGCCGAAGAGCGCCGCGTGCTGCGCGAGCTGATCCGCGTCAAGCTGACGCGCCAGCCGAACCGCGGCGATCTCGGCCCGCAGACGCAACGCCTGCTCGAACTCGACGAGGTCGTCGACAGTCGCGACCGCGCGCTGGTCGGCGAAGACGTCGACGCGCGCCTGCGTTACGCCGAACAGGAATTCGAACTGCAACGCCTCGCGAAAGAAACCGAACTGGCCAGCGAGCGCGAGAAGGCGCTGACCGCGAGCAATCGGCTGCGCCTGATGCTGATCGGCGCCATCGTCGTCGGCCTGTGCGTGATCGGCGGCTTCCTCTACCAGCAGCGGCGCGCCAATGCGCGGCTGTCGCGCGCCTACGAACGCATGCAGCAGAGCGAAGCTGCGCTCGCCGCCAGCCAGCAGCGCCTGCGCGCCATCACCGACAACATTCCGGCCATCGTCTCGCACGTCGACCGCGACGAACGCTATACCTTCTCGAATGCCTACATGCACCGCCTGATCGGGATCAACGAGGCCGACATCGTCGGGCGCAGCGTGCGCGAAATGCGCGGCGACGCCGTCTACGCCACGCTGGCACCGAACATCCGCCGCGCCCTCGCCGGCGAGACCGTGAACTTCGAGGGTCAGGCGATGCTCGCCGGGCGCAGCTTCCACTACCAGACCGCCTACATCCCGGAGCACGACGCGAGCGGCGCGGTCTGCGGCTTTTTCGCGCTGACCTTCGACATCACCCGGCTCAAGCTCGCCGAAGCGCAACTCGAGCGCGAGGCGCGCTTCGACCCGCTGACCGGCGTCGCCAATCGCCGCCACTTCGAAGAGCGGCTGGCGCTGGCGATCGCGCGCGGCCGGCACCAGCCGGTGGCGCTGGCCGTGCTCTATCTCGACATCGACTTCCTCAAGCCGATCAACGACCGTTACGGCCATGCCGCCGGCGATCTGGTGATCCGCACCTTCGCCGAACGCGTCGTCGCCTGCGTGCGCGACGCCGACCTGGTCGCGCGCATCGGCGGCGACGAATTCGTCGTGCTCAGCGAACACGTGGATGCCGGCGCCGCCAACGAGGCCGCCGAACACACCGCGCGCGCCGTCATCGCGGTGATGACGGAACCGGTCATGTTCGGCGAGATCGCATTGCGCACCGGCAGCAGCATCGGCATCGCGGTGACGCAGTCGGTGCAGCAGGCCGACACCCTGATCGCCGAGGCCGACCGCGCGCTCTACGCCGCCAAGGCCGCGGGCCGCAACACCTGGCGCCGCGCCGAAGCGCATTGAGTCTCTCGAACCCGTAGGGGAGGCCCCCGTGCCTGCCCAGCTCGGTGATCTGCGGCGAATCAGGGCGGCCACGGGGGGCCGCCCCTACAACGGATTCGCGACGCAGATTCCCTCAGCGCGCCCGCGTCGAATCGAGGTAGCGGAAGAATTCGGAATCGGCGTCGAGCACCAGGGTGGTGTTCTCGCCCATCGCCTTGTAGCTGTCGAGGGTGCGCAGGAAGGCGAAGAATTCCGGGTCGGCGCCGTAGCTGTCGCCATAGATCTTGGTCGCTTCGGCATCGGCCTTGCCGCGGATTTCGGCGGCCTTGCGTTCGGCTTCGGAACGGATCTGGCGCAGTTCGCGTTCCATCTGGCCGAGGATCTCGCTGCTCTTGCCCTGACCTTCGGAACGGAAGCGCTCGGCGATGCTCTGGCGCTCGGAGATCATGCGCGTCTCGACCTGGCGGCTGACGCTGTCGATGTAGTTGATGCGCTTCAGGCGCACGTCGACGAGCGCGATGCCGAGCTCCGGCATCAGCTTCGAGGCCGCCGCCAGCATTTCCTTTTCAAGCTGGGCACGACCCTTCTTGGGCTTGGTCAGGTCCACCTGCTCGATCGCCGCGACCTCGTCGCCGAGCGCCTTCGCGTCGACCGCCCAGTCCTTCGAGCGGATGATCTCTTCCAGCGTGGTGCCGGAGATGATGTCGCGCGAGACCGAATCGACGAGGTCGTCGAGACGGGTCTTGGCACCGGCTTCGTCGCGCACCGAGCGCAGGAACTTGAGCGGATCGACGATGCGCCAGCGCGCCGTGGTGTCGACCACGACGAATTCGCGGCCCAGCGTCGGAATCTGGGTGACGTCGCCGTCCCAGCTCAGGATGCGCTTGTCGAAACGGCGCACGTCCTGGATGAAGGGCAGCTTCCAGTGCAGGCCGGGGGTGTCGACGAGCTCGCCGACCGGTTCGCCGAACTGCACGACGATGGCCTGTTCGGACTGGTCGATGACATAGGTGGACTGCAGCAGGCCGAGTGCGACCAGCACGCCGACGATCAATGCGAGGGTCGATTTCATTGCGGCTGCTCCTGGGTCGCGGCGGCGGCAGGCGGCTTGCGCAGGTCGAAGTACGGCAACGGGGCGGTCTTGCCGTCCTTCACCACCATGACCGTGCCGACCGTCGGCAACACGTTGCGGATCGTCTCGATGTACATGCGTGCGCGCGTCACTGCCGGGGCGCTGCGGTATTCGGTCAGGATGGAACGGAAGGCGGCGGTTTCGCCGAGCGCCTGGTTCACGCGCTCGCTGGCATAACCTTCGGCTTCGGCGATCAGGCGATTGGCCTCGCCGCTGGCCTTCGGGATTTCCTGGTTCAGGCGCTTGGTCGCCTCGTTGATCATGCGCTCGCGTTCCTGGCGCGCCTCGTTGACCTCGTTGAAGGCCGGCTGCACGGCGCGCGGCGGCACCACGTCCTGCAATTGCACGGTGACGATGTGGATGCCGTTGTCGTACTGCTTCATCGCCTCCTGGATCTCGCGCTCGGCGAGTTCGCCGATCTCGACGCGCGCGGTCGTCAGCACGTCGCTGCCGAGGCGGTTGCCGACGACGCGGCGCATCACCGACTCGCTGATGTCGCGCAGGGTGCGGGTCGGGTCGCGCATGCCGTAGAGGAATTTCATCGGGTCGCTGATGCGGTACTGCACGACCCATTCGACGTCGATGATGTTGAGGTCGCCCGACAGCATCAGCGACTCGTCCGGGAAATCCTCGGGGGCGTATTCGCTGCGCTCGCCGTCGGTCGACAGCGTGCGGAAACCGAACTCCTGCTTGAGCACGCGCTCGGTCGCCACGAATTCGACCGTGTCGACGCCGAACGGGAGCTTGAAATGCAGGCCCGGATCGGCGGTCTTCACCACTGCGCCGAAGCGTTTCACCACGGCGCGCTCTTCCGGCTGCACCGTGTAGTACGAGCTGGCGATCAGCCACAGGATCAAGATCGCGGCGATGGCGAAGCCGATCAGGCCGCCCGGCAGCTTGGCGCCGCCGCTGCGCGGCGGATACGCCGATCCGCCGCCGGCATTCTTGTTCTTGCGTGGTCCGAACTGCAGCAGCTCGGCCAGACGATCCGCGGGTGTGCCCATCGACGCTCTCCGTTCGTGGGCCGCGAGCATAGCGAATTGCGGCGGCGCGCATCATGGCGCGCCGCCGCGGCTCAGCCTGCCTCGATCATGACTTCATCGGTACGCAACCAGCCCGAGAGGCAACGGCCGCGATACGGCTGC
This sequence comes from Ahniellaceae bacterium, assembly GCA_044229785.1. Taxonomy (GTDB): domain Bacteria; phylum Pseudomonadota; class Gammaproteobacteria; order Xanthomonadales; family Ahniellaceae; genus JADKHK01. The sequence goes on along the minus strand of JBGASK010000003.1, from coordinate 6,184 downwards.
GGGGCCGCCACCGGCGTCGTCACGCCGCAGTAATGGGGCTTGGTCTTGCGCTCGGGTTTGACCACGACGCCGAACCATTCGCCGTCGGCCGAGGTTTCGCACAGATGCACGGTATCGCCGTGCGCGATCGTGGCGACGCTGCCGGCCCGGTCGCTGCCGCGTTCGCGCAGCAGGCCGGGCGACGAGCCCGACAATCGCGCGATGCCGGTACAGGCATAGGCGTGAGCGCCGCGTGCCCCGATCACGACCGGAATGCGTCCGCTCGCCAGCAGACTGCTGGTGGATGCGCGCTGCAGCCGGTTGCCGCCCGGCGCTTCGCGCAGGTCGGCGGCGGCGACGACGAAGGCGGTGCGGTCCGCTGCCGTGGCGGCCTTGCGCAGCGGGCCGTCGATGGCGACGTGACGCCCGACGAGACCGCGCAGCGTCGCCGTGCGGGCCGGGTCGATGTCCACTTGAAACGCCTGCACGTCGCGGGTCGGCGCGGCCGCATCCGCCGCCACGCAGGCGGGCTGGTCGAGCACCAGCACGGTGGCGGTGTCGACCGCGTCCTTCGCCGGCTTGGCGCCGTAACGCTTGGCGCCATAGACCTCGATGCTGCGCAGGGTGCCGGTCAGCGCCTGCGGCGTGGCGTCCATCCGCAGGCAGGCGGCGTCTTCCGCGTGGGCGGCGGCGGCGAGCGTACCGATCAGGAGTCCGGCGAGCGCGGCGGCGGAATGGGTTCGATGCATGGGATCAGTCCTCTTTTCCTCGGATCTTCGGTGCCGGCGTCGCCCGCGGCTTGCGAGGCTCGGGGGCAGCGACGACGAATGGGATGTCGCTGGTGTGGCCGGCGAGCTGGAGCTGCAAGGTGTAGTCGCCCGGCAACAAATACAAGCGGTGGCCCAGACGGACCGATTCGGCATACGGCGTTTTCGAAAGCCGTCCGCTGTCGTCGGTGTCTGTCGCCGTTTCCGGCGTTTCCGCCGTTGCGGCCGGTTTGCGCGCATCGTCGGCCAGCTTGTCGTTCTTGGCACGCTCCGCCGCCAGGGCGAGATCGGAGTCGACCAGCAGGTTCCATTCCAGCCGGTTGATGCCCGCCTGCGCTTCGACCGCGATCTCGCGCAGAAGTTGCTTGTCGGCGTTCAGCACCCAGAGTTTGCCGGTGCCGGCCGCCTTGGCCCAGTAATGGATCGTGGCGCTCGGCAGGTACGGCGTTTCGTCGAACCAGCGCGAGGGACGCGAACGCCAGCTGCGCTCGGCCTGCACCTCGTCGACATGGAACAGATGCGCGGGCTCGGCGCGCACGGCCGGCGTCAGCTCCTGCACCGGCAAGGCATCGACGATCCAGACGCTGCGCCCATGCGTGGCCGCGACCAGCTGGCGGTCGCGCGGATGCACCACGAGATCGTGCACCGGCACGTTCGGCAGGCCGGCATCGAGCGTCTCCCAGCGTCCGCCGCGGTCGAGCGACACGTACACGCCGCGATCGCTGCCGACGTACAACACTTCGGCGTTGACCGGGTCTTCCTTGATCACGTTGATCGCTTCGCCGGGCAGGTTGGCGCCGAGCGCACGCCAGGTCCGGCCGAGGTCTTCGGTGACGAAGACATAGGGAATGGCCTCGTCGTTGCGATAGGTGTTGAAGCTGACATAGGCCCGCTCGCGCACGTGCTGCGACGCGAACACGCGCGACACCCATCGCTGCGGCAGTTTCGCCGAGACCTCGCGCCAGTCGTTGCCGCCGCCGGTGGTGACCCAGACCTGGCCGTCGTCGGTGCCGGCCCAGATCAGTCCGAACTGTTTCGGCGATTCGCTGATCGAGGTGATCGTCGCGTAGGGCACGTCGCCGCGCTGCCTGCTGGTGGACAGGTCGGCGCTGATCGCGGTCCAGGTGCGGCCCTTGTCGAAGGATCGGAACAGGCGGTTCGCGGCGTAGTAGACGATGTCGGCATTGTGCGGACTCAGCAGCACCGGCGTATTCCAGTTGTAGCGCAGGGCCGGGTCGCCAAGTTTTTCGCGCGGGCGCAGTTCGTGCCCGGCGGAAGAGCGATAGAAGCCGAACTGGTAGCCGGTGTAGACGGTGGCGTCGCGCGGATCGATGGCGACATGCATGCCGTCGCCGCCGCCGATGAAATGCCAGGCGTCGGCGTCGTCCCACTTGGCTGCGGACGATCCTTTCCAGGTGCCGTTGTCCTGCAGGCCGCCGTAGATGTTGAACGGCTCGGCCATGTCCACGCCCACGGTGTAGAACTGGCCGACCGGCTGCGCATCCAGCTTGAGCCAGGTCTTGCCGCCGTCGTAGCTGACGTCGAGACCGCCGTCGTTGCCGCCGATCATGCGGCTCGGGTTGGCGGCGTCGATCCACCAGGCATGGTGGTCGACGTGCACGCTCGGCGGATTCATGCCGGAGAAGGTCTTGCCGCCGTCGCGCGAATGGATGACCGGCACGCCGAGCACGTAGATCTCGTCCGGATTCTTCGGCGACACCCGGATCTGGCCGAAGTAGTAGCCATAGGTGTAGGTGACTTCGGCGAGCACGTCGTCGTGGGTCTTGCGCCAGGTCGCGCCGGCATCGTCCGAGCGCCAGATTTCGAGGCCGTGGATGTCGGTGTCGAACAGCGCCGCTTCGGCATCGTTCAGTGCGTCCACCAGGTCCTGCACGGTGATCTCGTCGGCCTTGACCTTCGCGACCAGGGTCTTCGCGTCGAGTTCGGTATCGAGGTCGTTGTCGCGGATGAAGCTTTCGATCTCTTCCGGGTCCTGCGCCAGGAATTCGTCTTTCGACATGCGCTTCAGGCGCCGCGGCGACAGCGGCCGGTCGCCGAGATCCTGGGCATCGGCCGGCACGTCGGCCCAGTTGTCGACGCTGGCGTAGAGAATGTCCGGCGTCGAGGCCGAGATCGTCAGGCCAATGCGGCCGACATGCGCGCCCTGCGGCAGGCCGCCGCCCAGCCGCGTCCAGGTGGCGCCGCCGTCCGTGGTCTTCCAGATGCCGGAACCGGCGCCGGATTCGGCCAGGTTCCAGGCCGTGCGCGTGCGCTCCCAGGTCGCCGCATACATCACCTCCGGCTGCTTCGGATCCATGACCAGATCGATCGCGCCGATGTCGCCTTCGCCCTCGAGCACCTGCGTCCAGGTGGCGCCGTCGTCGCGCGTGCAGAACACGCCGCGACGACCGCCACGCGAATAAAGGGCGCCGATCGCGGCCACGCAGACGCGGGTGCCGTCCTGCGGATGCACGACGATGCGGCTGATGCGGTCGACGTCGGTCAGGCCCAGGTGCGTGAAGCTGCGGCCGCCGTCGTCGCTGCGGAACAGGCCCATGCCGCCATAACTCGAGCGCGACGAATTCGGCTCGCCCGAGCCCAGCCACAGGCGTTGCGGCCGATTCGGATCGATGGCGATGTCGCCGGTGATCATGGTCGGCAAGTCGTCGCTCAGGGGCTCGAACGCGACGCCGTTGTTGGTGGTTTTCCAGACGCCGCCGCTGGCGTAGGCGACGTAGAAGCCGTAGGGGTCGCCCGGGATCGATTCGACGTCGACCACGCGTCCGCCCTGCACCGTCGGCCCGAGCGCGCGCCACTGCAGGCCGCGGAACGGCGACGCCTGCTCGAGCGCCGCATGCTGCGCCCACGCCTGCCAGCGCGGGTCGGCGGGATCGCGGCTGTCGGAGGCAGCCATCGGGCCGGCAGCCAGCAGAAGGAACAGGAAGGCGGCGGATCGCGACATCGAGGGACTCCGGAGCGGGACGGCGACGATAGCCGCGATGCCGCCGTCGCGGCCATGGCGGCGCCATCGCGACGTGACGAGCCGTGGCGCGGTGCGGGACCGCGGCGCAATGCGTACACTGTCGGCCATGTCCCGCCCCGACCCGCAAACCACCCAGCGCCTGCGCCTGAATCTCGGCGACAGCGGCGGTCGCCCGGGCGCGCGCGTGGTCGTCATCCATGGCGAGAACCTCGGGGCGCAGATCGAGATCGGCGACAAACCCGTCGTGGTCGGCCGTTCGGTAGCCTGCGACCTGCAGATTCCGCACGCCAGCGTGTCGCGCCAGCATTGCCGCATCGTGTTCGAGCGCGAGCAATACGTGCTCGAGGACCTCGGCTCGACCAACCAGACCCTGGTCAACGAGGAGCCGGCCACGCGCATCGAACTGCACGACGGCGACCAGATCGCGGTCGGCGATGCGGTGCTCAAGTTCATGCGCCGGGAAAGCCTGGAAGATCGGTATCACCAGGCGATGGTCGAACGCGCCACCGTCGACAACCTGACCGGCCTGCCGAACCGGCGCGTCTGGCGCGAAGCGCTGGAACGCGCGGTGGTGCTCGCGCAATCCGGCCCGCCGCTGTCGCTGGCCTTCGTCGACCTCGATCACTTCAAGCGCATCAACGACGAACTCGGCCACCTCGCCGGCGACGACGTGCTGCGCGCGGTCGCGACCGTGATCCGCAACGCCCTGCTGGCCGGGTTCACCGCCGGTCGCCTCGGCGGCGAAGAGTTCGCGGTGATCCTGCCGAACACGGCGCTGCAGAAAGCCATCGACTACAGCGAGGCGCTGCGGCGCGCGATCGAGGCGCTGCAGCCGGAGACCGCCGGCGTGCCCAGGCGCATCACCACCAGCATCGGCGTCGTGCAATGGCGCGTCGGTTTCCAGACCAGCGCCGAATTCATGCGCGCCGCCGACGCCGAACTGTTCCGCGCCAAGGCCGCCGGCCGCAATCGGGTGTGCTGGGGCAATCCCTGAGGCGGACGGCCTGCGATCGTCGTCGTCTTGCTAGCATCGACGGCGACGGCTCCGAAGGGGGATCGATGCGCGCTGCCTGGTCCATGCGCCACTGGTGGGCGATGTTCCTGCTCTGCCTGCTGGCGGGCGCGACGGCCGCACTCGACCTGAGCGGCGACGAAGCCAACCTGCGCCTCGGTCCCGAGGTCGAGGTGCTGCGCGATCGCGGCGGTCGCATGACGCTCGCCGACGTGTTGCAGGCCGACGCCTTCGCGCCCGCCCGCGACCATCCCGACCTGAGCTTCGGCTACACCGCCGACGTGTTGTGGCTCAAGTTGCCGCTGCGCTCGCGCGCGCCGCGCGTTCAGAGCTGGCGCATCGAATTCGAATACGCCACGGTCGACCGCATCGAGCTGTTCGAGGTCGGCGACGGCGGCAGCGTCACCCGCAAGCGCAGCGGCGACCGCATGCCGTTCGGCGAACGCAGTTACGCCCATCGCAACCCGGTGTTCGCGCTGACCCTGGCGCCGGACGAAAGCCGCGTGCTGTATCTGCGCGCGGAGTCGCAGGGGACGATGACCTTGTCGTCGGCGCTGTGGTCGGACACGCGGTTTCGCGCCCATTCGGAAGCGCAGTATTCGGCCAATGCCTTGTATGTCGGCACCGCGCTCGCGCTCGCGCTCTACAACCTGCTGCTGTTCATGGTGCTGCGCGAGCGCTCGATCCTGCTGTACGTCGGCTTCGTGCTGTGTTTCGCCACCGCGGTGACCGCGATGACCGGATTCGGCGCGCAGTTCCTGTGGCCCGACGCGTTCGAATTCGGCAACCGCATGCTCGGCGTCGGTTTCGCGGCCTCCAGCCTGCTGGCCGCGATCTATGCGCGCACCTATCTCGACACCGCTCGCTACGCGCCGGGATGGCACCGGACGCTCGGCGTGCTCAGCCTGGCCCACGCCGGCGTGCTGCTGGTGGCCGCGTTCGGGCCGCTGCGGCTCGGCTTTCAGCTGATGTCGGCGGGGGGCGTGTTGAACGCGATCCTGATCTTCAGCTGCGGCATCGCCTGCGCCTGGCGCGGTGCGCCCGGCGCGCGCATCCTGGTCCTGGCCTGGTTTGCCCTGCTGTTCGGCGCGCTGCTCACGTCGCTGCGCAATTTCGGCCTGATCCCCAACAACGTCCTGACCGCGAATGCGATGCCGATCGGGTCGGCGCTGGAAATGCTGCTGCTGTCGTTCGGCCTGGCCGCGCGCTTCAACGAACTGAAGCGCCAGAAAGCGGAAGCGCAGGCGCAGCTGCTGGCGGCGCAACAGGATGCCCTGCACACCGCGCACGAACACGAACGGGCGCTGGCGCAACATGTCGCCGAACGCACCGAACAACTGGAAGCGGCGAATGCCCGGCTGCGCGAACTCGCGATGCACGACGCCCTCACCGGGCTCGCCAACCGGACCGCACTCGAAGCCTATTTCCGCGACGCGTTCGATC